>QHUA01000058.1 GCA_003221805.1 Gemmatimonadota bacterium | reverse complement strand
CGGTGAACGGGCGCACGCTGGGAGATTACTTCCCGCGTCCCGCACACGTCTCCGCCATTCAGCAGCCGTTCACCATCACCGACACGCTCGGGCGCTATGACGTCAAGGCAAAAGTCGAGGGCGGTGGACTGACTGGACAGGCAGGTGCGCTGCGACTCGCCGTCGCCCGCGCGCTGGTGAAGTTGGATGAATCTCATCGCAGGAAGCTCCGCGATCTGCAGTTGTTGACGCGTGACGCGAGAGCGGTCGAGCGCAAGAAGCCCGGCCGTCCCAAGGCACGCAAGAAGTTCCAGTTCTCGAAGCGTTAAACCCGAAGGAATCACTACTTAATGGCTCAACCAAACCTGGAGCAGCTACTCGAAGCCGGCGTCCATTTCGGACACCAGACCCGTCGTTGGAACCCGAAGATGCGTCGTTTCATCTTCGCGGAGAGAAACGGCATCCACATCATCGACCTGCAGAAGACGCTGCGTCAGCTGGAGCTGGCGCAGAAGCTCGCCCGCGACGTGATTCTGCGCGGCGACAACGTCCTCTTCGTCTGCACCAAGCGGCAGCTCGTCAACATCGTGAAGAGCGAAGCCGAGCGTTGTGGAGCGATGTACGTGACTGAGAGATGGCTTGGCGGGCTGCTCACGAACTTCCAGACGGTGAAGAAGCAGGTCCGCCGGCTCAAGGAGTTGGAGGCGGGTTCAGAGGCTGGTGGAGATTTCGAGAACTACACCAAGAAAGAGCAGCTGATGATGAGTCGTCAGCGCGACAAGCTTTCCAAGAACCTTGCTGGTATCAAGAACCTTACGCGTCTCCCCAGTCTCATGTTCGTGATCGACTCCAAGAAGGAGCGCATCGCCGTCAACGAGGCGAACAAGCTTGGCATTCCGATCATCGCGATCGTCGATACGAACGCGGATCCGGATCTGATTACCGTACCGATCGCCGGCAACGATGACGCGATTCGCTCGGTGGAGCTGATGACGAAGTCGATCGCTGACGCGATCGTCGAGGCGCGTCGGGAAGCGCCGGTGCGCGAGGAAGTCGAGGAGACCGAATCGTACACCTACAGCTCCGACCGCGGCGCCGAGCCGGAAGGTGAGGGCGACAAAAAGAGAAAGAGACGGCCACGCAGGCGACGGGCGAAACCCGAGGCAATTGCCGCGCGGCTCAAGACAGGCGGCGAGGAAGGTGGCGGAGCAGAGGAAGCCACCGAGACCGAGCAGTAAAGGTTAACTTTCACGCCGCCGGAAAAACTCCGGCGGCGTTTTAACGAGACAGGATGATGACTACAAAAGAGAAGTTCACAGCGAAAGACGTTCAGGCTCTGCGCCAGCGCACCGGCGCGGGGATGATGGAGTCCAAGAAGGCGCTCGAGGAGAACGACGGCGACATGGAGAAGGCGATCGAGTATCTCCGCACCAAGGGGATCGCCAAGGCCGAAAAGCGCGTCGGGAAGCAGACGAGCGAAGGAATGATCGGCAGTTACATCCACCACAACGGCAAGGTTGGCGTGCTGGTGGAAGTGAACTGCGAGACCGATTTCGTGGCGCGTACCGACGACTTCAAGCAGCTGGTGAAGTACGTCGCCGAGCATATCGCCGCCGCTGCCCCGGTTGCTGTCGACAAGGACCAAGTGCCAGCCGACAAGGTGGAGAAGGAGCGTCGCATCTTCATCGATCAGGTCAAGGAGAGTGGCAAGCCCGATCACCTGATCGAGAAGATCGTCGCCGGCAAAGTCGAGGCTTATTACAAGGACGTCGCCCTCGTTCACCAGGCCTGGGTCCGCGAGCCGAAAAAGACCATCGGCGATCTGATCAAGGAGGCATCCGCGAAGGTAGGCGAGAATATTCAGGTTCGCCGCTTCGTTCGGTTCCACATGGGGGAAGAGTAGGTTTAAATGCTCCTCGCTGAGAGGCTTTTTGGAGGGAACTGAACGGGTGCGAGCAGTGAGTGGCGTAGCGGTCAGTTCGTAGTTCACTACGCCGTGATGTACTTCCGTTGCGTGAGTGCGACTGCTTGTGGCATGAATGGCGCTTAATGACGTCCCGACGTTGTGAACTGAAAGCCGAGAACCACGCTGCTCACTGCTCGTACCCATTCAGTTGCAATTCGAAACCACTTCAACCCGCTCATCGTTGCCCGACCTTAAGTACAAACGCGTTCTCCTCAAGCTGTCCGGCGAGGCTCTCGCCGGACAGAAGGGCACCGGTTTCGATTTCGAGATTCTCAGCCGACTGGCCACCGAAATCAGCGACATTTCCAAAATGGGAGCCGGCGTCGGCCTGGTGATCGGCGGCGGCAACATCGTGCGCGGCGCGCAGCTCTCGAAGATGGGAATGGAGCGCGCGGGCGCCGACTACATGGGAATGCTCGGCACCGTCATCAACGCTCTCGCCCTCCAGGACGTGCTCGAGAAAGCCGACCTCGAAACGCGCGTGATGACGGCGATCGCGATGGAGTCGATCGCCGAACCGTTCATCAGGCGGCGCGCCATGCGTCACTTCGAGAAAGGACGCGTTGTGATCTTCGCGGCGGGGACCGGCAACCCCTATTTCTCAACCGACACCGCTGCGGCGCTACGCGCGATTCAGATCCACGCCGACGTCATCGTCAAGGCGACGAGCGTCGATGGAGTTTATACCGCGGATCCCAAGCGCGACCCGGAGGCGAAGAAATACGATTCGATCAGCTACCGCGATGTCATGATCGAAGAGCTTGGTGTGATGGACCAGACGGCGATCACTCTCTGCAAAGAGAACAAGCTGCCGATAATCGTACTCAACATTCACCGTCACGGAGAGGTTGCGAAGGCGCTGCTGGGCGAGCGCGTCGGAACGATCGTACAATGACGACAATTCCTCAGATCACGAAGGACTGCCGGACCGCGATGGAGAAATCGTTCGAGGCATCGAAGCGCGAGCTCGCGTCAATACGAACCGGCAAGGCGACGACGAGTCTGCTCGATACGGTGAGAGTCGAGGCTTACGGCCAGCAAATGCCGCTCAACCAGGTAGGCAGCGTCTCCGCCCCGGAGCCGCGGCTACTTACAGTAACGCCGTGGGATAAGGGTCTCGTTCACGCGATCGAGAAGGCCCTGCGGGAATCCGATCTGGGTCTCAATCCGATGACGCAGTCGGGCGTGATTCGAGTTCCACTCCCCGCACTCAACGAGCAGCGCCGCAAGGAGCTCGTTAAAGTCGTTCACAAGCTCGCCGAGGAAGCCCGCATCGGGATACGGCACGCACGCACGGCGGCGCGGGATCACCTGAAGAAGCTGGAGAAGACTTCCGAGGACGAGCAGAAGAGAGCGGAGAAAGAGCTGCAGAAGATGCACGACGACTACATCGGCAGGATCGATGAGTTGTTGAAGGGAAAAGAAGCAGAAATCATGGAAGTCTAGACCGTGTCGGAGCTGACACGGCGTATTCTGTTCGCGGTCATTGCTGCGCCCGCGAGCATCGCGATCGTCTACTTCGGCGACTGGGCGCTCGCCATTCTACTCTCAATTCTGTCCGGACTTGCGGCATGGGAGCTTTTCCGTATCGCCCGCGAGACGGGCGCCTTCCCGCTAGAGCCGGCCGGCGTTGCCTTGGCGGCGTTGCTCCCGATCGCCGTGCACGCGCAGCGACTGGGTGTCTACACGCTTTCGCTGACGGCGATCGTGGCGATGATCCTGGTCCTGTTTGCAAGCACGATCTGGCTGCGCGGGCCGCAAGGCAAGCCGCTGTCATCCGTAGCGATCACCGCGTTTGGCGTGATGTACGCTGGACTATTTTCCTATGTGTACGCGCTGCGCTACCATGATTATGCAGTCGGGGCCGGCGCGGGAACGGCATTGGTGGTTCTGCCGGTTATCCTTACCTGGGCAACCGACGTCGGAGCCTACATGTTTGGCAGAACGTTCGGAAGAAAGAAGTTGATTCCGTCGATCAGTCCCGGCAAAACCGTCGAGGGTGCCGTAGGCGGTCTGGGCTTCACGATCGTGATTTGCCTCCTTTACGTGCGGTTCATCCTCATGCCATACGCCCAGCTCGGGCTCACCATTCAGGGCGCAGTGCTATTCGTGATCGTCGTCAGTGTCGGTGCGCAGACGGGAGACCTCGCCGAGTCTTTGCTGAAGCGTGAAGCCGGCGTCAAGGACAGCTCGAGCATCATTCCGGGGCACGGAGGCATCCTCGATCGGTTTGACAGCTTGCTGTTCGTGATGCCCATCGCGTTCCTGTTGCTGGGCCGCCTGCTGCTGCCGGTACCACAGTGACAGTGCTGGCCGCTCCCAAAGGGGTAGCGGTGCTGGGCTCAACGGGCTCAATCGGCACGACAGCGCTGCGTGTGCTTGATCGGCAGCGTGAGCGGTTCCGCGTAACTGCGCTCACCGCCAATAGCAATGCGACTTTGCTCAGAGAGCAGGCGCGGAAGTTCTCGCCCTCATTCGTCGGAATGGTCGAATCCCAGGGCGACGGTGACGAAGAATGGAAAAGCGGGACCGAGGCGCTAGTTGCCGCCGCGACTCGGAACGACGTCGACATCGTTCTCAACGCCATAGTCGGGGCAGCGGGACTCGACGCAACGCTGGCTGCGCTCGAGGGAGGGAAGCGCGTCGCGCTGGCGAATAAGGAAACACTCGTCATCGCTGGAGATCTGGTTAGGCAGGCCTGTGCATCTGGCGCCGGCGAGGTAGTTCCCGTGGACAGCGAGCACAGTGCTATCCTTCAGTGCATCACCGGCCACCCGACAGCGCAAGTACGCCGCGTAGTGCTCACTGCCTCGGGCGGACCGTTTCGCGATTGGAGCGCTGAGCGCCTCGCATCCGCCACGGTGGAAGACGCGCTCCGTCACCCGACCTGGCGCATGGGACGCAAGATTACCATCGACAGCGCGACGCTAGCCAACAAAGCCCTCGAAGTAATCGAAGCGCATTTCCTGTTTGGTCTGCCGTACGAGCGCATCGATGTGGTAGTGCACCCGCAGAGCATCGTTCACTCGTTCGTCGAGTTCATCGATGGAAGCGTGCTGGCGCAGATGAGCGTGCCTACGATGGAGATTCCGGTGCTGTACGCTCTGACGCATCCCGAACGGGTGGCGGATGAGGGTGTACCAGCCTTCGATCCAGTTAAGATTTCTCCGATGACGTACGAGGCCGTCAATCACGAGCGGTTTCCCGCGCTTCGGCTCGGCATCGCCGCCGGCAAGGCTGGTGGCGCGGCGCCCGCCGTGTTCAACGCTGCCAACGAGTGCGCCGTCGCCGCGTTCCTCGCCGGCAAGATTCGCTTTCCTGACATTTCGCGGGGTATTGCGTCGGCGCTGGACAAGTTGAGCGGAATGCCGGCAGACACGCGCGAGCAGCTGCTCGCCGCCGATGCGACCGCGCGACGCCACGTCAAGGAGATGTTCGGGTGCTGAGTTGGGTGGCGCCGATCATAGTCTTCGGACTCGTGGTATTCGTCCACGAGCTCGGGCACTTCATTGCCGCGAAGCTTACCGGAGTTTACGCACCGCGCTTTTCGATCGGCTTCGGTCCTTCACTCGTGAAGAAGCGAATCGGCGAGACCGAGTACATCCTCGCCGCGTTGCCCCTGGGCGGTTACGTCCGCATGGCTTCGCGCGAAGACGAGGCGACGGCGTTTCTCGAGGGCGGCAGCGAGAATTCCGCGACTCGCATGGCAAATCCCAAGGACGGATACGATCCGAACGCGATGATCCCGTTTGGACCAAAGTCGATTCCCGAATCGCGCTGGTTCGAATCGAAGCCGCTCCCCGCCCGGCTTTTCATCATGTTGGCAGGCGTCACGATGAATGCGCTCCTCGCTTACGGGATCTACGCCGGTCTTCTCCTGCATTCGGGAATGCCGACACCGATTCCTGTTGCCGCAGCCGTCACGCCCGGCAAGCCTGCCGCAATCGCCGGCATCCAGGCCGGAGACAGCATCGCCACGCTCAACGGGCGCCCGCTCGAGCGCTGGGAGGTGTTGCTCGACACTATCGGCGCGTCTGCCGGTCGCCCTCTGGATCTGGGCATCGTGCGAAAAGGCCAGCCGCTCCGCCTCGTGGTGACTCCGGCGGCCGAGACGGTTCCCGATCCGCGCACCGGCGTCAAGCGCTCGCTCGGCAGAATCGGCATGATAGCAACTGAAGGTTTTACTCCGATCTCCGTTGGTCAGGCATTCGGTGAGGCGTGGAATCTCACCGTCGACAACGGCAGCAAGATCTTCGCTGCGCTGGGAGCTTTGGTACACGGCGTCGGTGTCTCCGATCTCGGTGGTCCCATCGCCATAGCGCAGGTGTCGGTGCAGGCGGCGCGGGGCGGAATCGAGACACTGCTACTTCTCATCGCGCTCATCAGCATCAACGTCGCCGTCTTCAATCTGCTGCCGATTCCAATCCTCGACGGCGGTCAGATTCTTTTGAACCTGGCCGAAACGATCAAGGGCAGCGCCTTCAGCACCCAGACGAGAGAGCGGATCCTCAAGGGTGGACTCCTGATCATCGGATTGCTCTTCGTAACGGTGATGTTCAACGACATCAGCCGAAACATGCAGAACATAGTCCGGCTATTGGGCCGGCTCTTCGGTCGGTCAGCCTAAACCAACTCCGGCATTGCCTCGTAGCAGGATCGAGCCATCTTCCAGCAAGGCAAATGTCTGACTTCAAAGCAGAAGATCACCGCCTGACCGATCCGGCTTACTCGCGTACCGAAACCGAGGGGACGGCCCTAGCTTCTCACCCGGACCCGCAGCGAGTTCTAGGGGTCGTTTCGTTCCTGAGCAGTACGGAGCGGGAAGGCAAATGGGAGCTGCCGCGACGTTTTCGCGCGTTGGCGGTATTGGGAAACGTGGAGCTCGATCTGCGCGCCGCTGATGTTGGATACGGGCTGTCGGTGATCGAAGCGGTCGCCGTGATGGGCAACGTCGAGATAACCGTGCCCCCGAGATTGCGGTCGAGTGCGACGGCGATTCCTTCATGGGCAC
>QHUA01000242.1 GCA_003221805.1 Gemmatimonadota bacterium | reverse complement strand
CTCCAGCGGGAAAAGGAGCTCGAGCGCCGCATTTACGACGGCACGATCACGGCCCTGTTCATTCTCGAGGATGTGCGGGTGGGTGACGTCATCGATTTCTCGTACACGATCCGTGGAGCGAATCCGATACTGGGTGATCGTTACGCAGGATATTTCTGGACAGCTTACAGCGCCCCGGTGAAGGCCGTGCACATGCGGATGATCCATCCGCCCGAGAGAAAACTCAATTTTCGGCAAGTCAATTCACCGGGCGTTTCACTCCGGATCAAGGAGGATGGCCCGGTGCGAGAGGTCGCGTTCGATGCGGCTGACACGATGGCGATAGTAGACGAGGGAGACCGTCCCCATGGCACACGATCATCCCAGGTTTCGAAGTGTCCGAATACGCGTCCTGGCAGGAGGTGTCTGACTGGGCAAGCAAGCTCTTCAAAATTCCCACCGACCTGTCCCCGGCGCTTCGGGCAAGAATCGACGAAATCCGTCTTCAGAACCCCGCCGCCCGCGAGCAGGTGCGTGCAGCGCTGCAGCTGGCGCAGGAGGAGGTCCGGTACTTCGGCGTCGAGTTGGGCGTCAGTTCGCACCGGCCGGCGCATCCGAACGACACGTTCGAGCGTCGCTATGGGGACTGCAAAGACAAGACCCTGCTGCTCACGACGATTCTTCGCCAGCTTGGCGTCGAAGCGGTGCCGGCGCTCGTGTGGGCACGGCGCGGAAAACTTCTGGCGTCCGTCCTCCCGAGTCCGCGCGCCTTTGATCATGTCATCACGCGCGTGACGCTGGATGGAAAGGTTTATTGGCTGGATGCGACTCGAAATTACCAGTTCGGCTCGATCGAGAGGCTCGGATTCTACGATTTTGGCAAGGCGCTTCCGGTCGGGAACGCTTCCTTGGACGACGTCCTTCCTCCGGAGGGATATGTCAATTCGACGCGTTCCGTCGAGACATTTCGCGTGGTCACAGGCAAGGAACCTGTTCAGGCAACGATCGAAACCACCCACGCGGGGGCGCGCGCCGAGAACATGCGCGCGTTTGTCGCATCGCGCGGCTTTGCCGAAGTTTCCAAGCTGATCGCCTCCGACATGGTCCGCCGCTACCCGACTGCGGAGACGGACGGAGAGTTGACTGTCGCGGACGATAAAGCGACCAACGAATTCAGGACCATCGAGAAATATCGAATTCGTGATTTTCTGTCTTACAAGAACGGAAGATTCGCGATCCGCGTGGACGGCGGCCAGGTGCTCGGCGCGGTCCCGCTGCCAAAGGCCGTGAATCGCTCGACCCCGTTCGCACTGCCGTATCCGACCGAGATTACGGATACGGCGATCGTTGAGCTCCCGGAACCCACCCCGTTTCGTCCGAGCGAGCCGGTGGTTATTCGGGATCCTTCATTCGGCTTCCGGAGCGCCATCCGCGCACAGCCCGGCCGCCTCACGGTGGACTACGAAGTCCGCACGCTGCAGGACAATGTCACCGCCGGCGGTTTTGGCGCCTATCTCGAGAAGTTGCAGCGAATCAGAATGAACATCTCCCGGATGAGGCGTGCTTGGGATATCGCTTCGCGCACACAGCGCTCCCGCGACATTTCCTCGGCGCTATCGGCGAGCCAACGCCTCGTGGCCGCCGTCGAGCAGACCAATATCGAATCGGGCCGCCTGAACGATAAACAGGCGGCGCAAGCTTATCTGGACAAGGCAATCGCCCATAGCAATCTTTACGAGCACGACCAGGCTCTTGCCGATCTGGAAAGGGCGCTCAAGCTCGCGCCCGAGTTCGCCGACGCCCACCACGCGAGGGGCGTGATTTTCAACAAACAGAAGAAGTGGTCCGAGGCTGTCGAAGCTTTCCTGACCGCCGAGCGGTTGTCAAAGGGTGAGAACCCGGGCTATCAGGAACGCGGCGAAGCCCTCTATTACCTCGGTCGCTACGCGGAATCGGTGAAGGCCTTCGACGCAGATATCAGCATGGGCAAAAACCGGGCTTTCGCCGCACTCTGGGCCTTTTTGGCGAGCCAGCGGCTCGACGGCACCGGAGAGCGCAAACTCGAAGACTTGCTTGCCAGGACCGACCCCGAGTCCTGGCCGGGCCCGATCGCCCGCTTCATGCTTGGAAAGCAGACGGAGTCCGAGCTGCTGAAAGCGGCGGAGCACAAGGACAAGAGCCGGGAGCTGCCGCAGCTCTGTGAGGCCTATTTCTTCATCGGCCAGCGGTACCTGTTGCGCAATGACAGGAAACGAGCGCTGGAATTCTTCGAAAAGACGCTTGAAACCGATATCAAGATGTATCGGGAATACGGATATGCGAGCATCGAAGCGGAACGTCTGAGGTGAGTTTTTCGAGCCCTCAGTCTGAGGTCTGCTTCTGTCTCACGTCGCCGGTATACGACACCCCGAAGCTCTGCCAGATCAGCGTCCTAGCATCTCCTTCCCCTTCGGGCCGTCGCTCCGCAGCGACGGAATCCAAGGGCTTCCCAACCCGGATAATGCGCTAACTGTTTGATCGTCAGCGGATTCCATGGTCTGGCACGGAGGTTGCGGGAATCACCTCCCATCGGCGCAGGAGCAGCGGCATCTGCGCCTTAAAAGATACGGGAGACCGCTATGGACCGCAGGCCGACTGTGACTGCCGAAAATATCGATTGGTTGCGCAAGCTGCGCAACGCAAGAGCGGCGAACCAGCCCTCTCCTGACATCCCCACGAGCGTGGTGCGCAAGCTGCTGCTCGCCTGCACCGAGGTCAAACCCAGAGAGCGTTCGATCGGGTTGAGAGACCGAGACGAACTCGAGCGGAGGAAGCAGAGCGGCTGATCCTTCGCGCGAGCCGCAGCGCCTATCGGGGCGTTTCATGCGCCCCGAATTCGTTTACGGCGCCCTACTCCAGCGGCTCGACCTTCACGATCGCCGCGTGGTGGTTGTTGCCCACCCAGAACGCGGGCGGCGTGGCCGAGTTGTCGACGAAGACGCGCCGGATGTTGGTCTGGCTCGGCAGGGGGTATTCGCTGAACTCGCCCGTCTCCAGGTCCATGCGCAGCACGCGGTCGGTGTTCATGCCGGCGGTCCACACCTTGCCGGTCCTGT
>QHUA01000139.1 GCA_003221805.1 Gemmatimonadota bacterium | reverse complement strand
CTACGAAATCCGCTCTGCTCGACCACACCAACACCGCGTACTCGGGCTGGAACCTGGACATACCCGATCAGGCGCGCGCCGACGTCTGGCTCGCCGAGTTTCAGGAATTCGTCCGCGACGGGAAGATGCCGGCATTGGAGATACTCACCCTTCCGAACGATCACACGTCTGGTGCGCGAGCCGGCAAACCAACGCCGCGCGCTTACATGGCAGACAACGATCTGGCCCTGGGAAGAATCGTCGAGGCGCTGACGAAAAGCCCGTTCTGGAAGAACACGGTGGTCTTCGTGCTGGAGGACGATGCGCAGGATGGACCCGATCACGTCGACTCACATCGGTCGCCCCTACTGGTGATCTCCGCTTACAACACGGGTAAAGTGTTCCATCGCTTCGCCAATACGACTGACGTCGTGGCGACGATCGAGGACATACTTGGCCTTGGACGGATGTCTCAATTCGACCATTACGGTCGTCCGCTGCGCGAGATCTGGGAGACGACTCCGGATTTGACACCGTATGTCGCGCTTCGTTCGAGTGTGCCGCTCGACCAAAAAAATCCGCAGCGTGGTGCGCTGGCGGAGGCATCGAAGAAGCTGGCGCTGGAGAAAGTAGATCAAGCCGACGAGCAGTTATTCAATCGCATCCTGTGGGGCGCGATCAAGGGTGACAAACCGTATCCGGGTCCAACCCGCATGTCCGCGCTGGAGGCGAGGGTATCGAGGTGAGCAGAACCAATCCCCGTGTTGTCGTTAGCGAACGCCAAAGCGTCCTCGCCAACGACCCCGCCAGCAGATTGAAGCGAGTGCGGGTGCTCGCAAGGCTACTCGATGATTCGATCGGCATTCCAGGGACTCCGTGGAAGATCGGTTTCGATCCGATTGTCGGGCTGATCCCGGGAATCGGCGACCTGATCGGGGCGGTGCTGTCTGGTTACATCATTCTCGAGGCCGCGCGGGCCGAAGTTCCCGCGTACACGCTGGCGCGAATGCTGGTGAATGTCGGAATCGATACGGTACTGGGGGCGATTCCTGCAGTCGGAGACGTCTTCGATGCGGTCTGGAAGTCGAACACAATGAACGTCGCGCTACTGGAGCGTCACCTTTCGGGAGATCGCGCTGCCATCGCCCGAGAGAAGCGAGGCGCGATCGCAGCGATCGTTCTAGCGGTCATCGTTCTCATTCTGATCATCGCGGTAGGACTCGCGCTCGGCATCTACGCCGCCCGATTGCTCTGGGGGCTCAGCACCCGATAACTTTGTTTGCACGGCGCCGTGGCCAAGTGGTAAGGCGGCAGACTGCAAATCTGCTATTCGTCAGTTCGATTCTGACCGGCGCCTCTTCAAGACAGCTGCGCACGCTGTCTTTAGCTTTTCCCCCTTAGCTCCAGTTCCAAGTTACCCGCCGAGAAAACCATTCGGCTGCCGCCCGGGTCCAAATCACTGATGGCGGCGCTATGCCCACGCCTCGAAAAGAAGACTGATCAACTAATTTACTAGTTGACAGCCGCAGTGCACGCCGGCACTATTTACTAATCTTCTCGTAGCAGGGCTGCTATGGACGTCTCGTTTACTGAACGCGAGCTCGATGTAATGGCCATCCTGTGGGACAGGGGGTCGGCAACGGTGGCCGAGGTCCGCGAGGCTCTGGAAGAGGACTTCGCGTACACGACCGTGCTCACTGTGCTGCGCACGCTCGAGGCGAAGGGCTACGTAGGGCATCGCGAAGAGGGCAAGGCCCATCGCTATGCGCCCCTCGTCCATCGAGCCGCAGCCGGCCAGTCAGCACTGCACCGGATTACCGACAAGGTCTTCTCGGGCTCAGCGGAGCTGCTGCTGACGCAGCTAGTTTCAGGACGGAAACTCAAGCCGGAAGAGCTCAAGCGCATGCGCCAGCTCCTCGATACCCGGCTGAAGGAGGCAAGTCGATGATTCTCGGATGGATGGTTTACAGCATTCTGTTCGGTGGATTGTGCGTGCTGGCGGCGCATGCACTGGAAAATGCGGCGCGCGTCATCAGCAAACCCACGCGCTGGATCTGGTTTGCCGCGATGGGGGCGACGTTGGGAATCAGCATGATGGCGATGTACAAGGCGGTGGTAGGCGCGACGGGATTGATCCCGCGTCGTCACGGGCCCAGCTGGCTGGATGGGCCGGCAAGCATGTACATCAGTTACTACAATAGACTCCTAAGATGGGACCCGATTTTGTCTCCGCTGCTGTGGGTTTCTTCGGGAGTCGTGGCCGCGATGTTTGCGATCGCCATCTGGCGACTGGTTCAGCGGAGGCGTGCGTGGCAAAGCGCTTCACTGGATGGCCATTCAGTGCTGGTCTCCGATGTAGAGGGGCCGGCGATCGTGGGCTTCATCAAGAGCGTGATCGTCGTACCGAAATGGGCACTGGCCGAGAGCGAGAGAGTACGCTCGCTGATCATGGCCCACGAGCTCGAGCACCAACGGGCGGGGGATCATTTGCTGAGCGCCCTGGTGCTGGTTGCAACGGTCGCGCAACCCTGGAATCCAGCGGTGTGGTGGATTGCACGTCGGCTGCGGGTGGCATTGGAAGTGGATTGCGACTCGCGCGTACTGAGACGTGGCTCCGATCCGCGCACCTATGGTCTGCTGCTGCTGGAGGCGGGCTCTCGCGCTGCCGGGTGCAGGCTCCCGATTCCGGCGCTGTCGCGTCCGCTGTCCTCGCTCGAGGAGCGGCTGCAGATAATCACCGCGGAGCGGAGATCGGGACGGTTGCGCGCGGCGCGGCTGGCTCTGGTCGCCGGGATCCTGATTGCGACGGCTGCTTTCATGCCCGAGCCGGGAGCACTCCACTGCATGCTCGAAGGACTGGGCTTCCAGGTGCAGGTATCGGCGAGCTACTAAAGAACTAGTTGACACAATCTGACATCGGCGGTAGCTTCTACTAGAAAACTAGTAGGAGTTTCCTCCGATGTCGTTTTTTCTGGTGCTGCTGTGGCTGCAGCAGCGCGCTCAGCCTATTGACCTTCGGGCTGGCTTTGGTCAAACCCGCGTCGCGGCAGAATCGAGCGCCGCCGGCATGCGCGTCCTGCGCGGCACCAAGGCTCTGATTGCGCCTGTACTCGACGGTCACCTCGATGACCCCATTTGGCTGACGGCACCTGTCGCCAGCGATTTCACGCAGAACTACCCGCAGCGTGGTGTTCCTGCGACGAGACGCACTGAAGCGCGTGTCGTCTTTGTGGGCGACGCCGTTTATGTCGGCATGCGCGCCTACGACTCGCCGGACAGCATCCTCGCCCCACTGGCGCGCCGGGATGCGAACATCACCTCCGATTGGATGGATGTGATGTTCGACACCTTTCACGACCGGCGCACCGCGTTTCACTTCGCGGTCAATCCTGCCGGCGTCAAATTCGACATGTACCACTACGATGACTCGCAGGGTGACGTCAGCTGGGATGCAGTCTGGGATGTCGCGGTCGCGCACGACTCCCTGGGGTGGACGGCTGAATTCCGCATTCCGCTGTCGCAGCTCCGCTACTCGATTTCGCCGAACCAGCCGTCGACCTGGGGAGTCAACTTCTATCGCAACATTGGCCGCCGGCAGGAGTGGTCGAGCTGGGCGCCGGTTCCAACGGGTGAGCAGCGCGAGGTGTCGCGGTTTGGCGAGCTGACGGACATCGACTTCCTCCCTCCCCCGCGACGCCGCGAGATCATTCCTTACGTAAGTGGCAGCCTGACCCGCGCACCCGGAGAAAGCGCGGATCCGTTCTATCAGTCGTCTGCGTTCGGCAAAGGTGCCGGTCTCGACGCCAAGCTCGGACTCGGCAATGGCCTGACGCTCGATCTGACGGTGCATCCCGATTTCGGCCAGGTGGAAGCCGACCCGTCCGAAGTCAACATCTCGGGTTTCGAGACGACCTTTCAGGAACGCCGGCCATTCTTTGTAGAGAACGGCGGCTTGTTCTCCCTGCCGATCTACGAAAGTACGGACGAAGTTCTGTTTTATCCGAGACGTATCGGTCGCGCGCCGGAAATAAGCGCCGATTCGACGGCGCTGTTCGTGCGCGAGCCACAGCAAACCACCATTGCTGGCGCGGCAAAAATCTCGGGGAAGATGAGCAGTGGGCTTTCGGTCGGCATCCTCGAGGCTGTGACGCGTGCGGCGTATGCCGACATCGTCGACAGCCTCGGCCGAACCTCACGCCAGCTCGTCGAGCCCACTACGAGTTACAGCGTCGCACGTGTACAAAAGGACCTGCGATCGGGCAAGAGCTCGATCGGCGGCATGGTCACAGCGACGAATCGCTTCGCTCTCGGCACAGCAGCATCGGAGCTGCACGACGCCGCTTACTCCGCTGGTCTCGACTTCCGTCACCGGTTTGGTGGAGACAATGGAACGACGTACGAGATCTTTGGCGGGCTGTTCGGATCGGCGATTCATGGATCGCCCCACTCGATTGCGGTGACGGAACGGTCGTCGGCGCATTACTTCCAGCGTCCCGACGCCGATCACATCGATTACGACACGACCCAATCATCGCTGACCGGCTACGGCGCGCGCCTGCAAGCCGATCGTTCGAGCGGCCGCTGGAGATACGGCAACGCGTTTTACACGCGGACGCCGGGATTCGACGTCAATGATATCGGGATCCAAAAAGTCGCCGATTGGTCGGAAGACTTTGTCTGGCTCGGCAGGGTGCAAAACGACCCCGGCTCCGTGTTCAACAACTGGAGTGTCTATACCAACACCTGGTCGTGGTGGACCTACGGCGGTGAGCGCACGTTCAGTCAGCTGAACGTGGACCTGCAGGGTGAGCTGCGGAATTTCTGGGGCTCTTCCCTGCGAGTTGGGCGCCGGTTGTCAGCGCACACTCTCAGGCTACGCGGCGGACCTCTCCTGAATGAAGAGGGCGCGTGGGTGGCGTTCGGGAGTTTCTATTCTCCGCAGCAGAAGGCGCTGAGACTGAACGGCGCCTACAGCGTCGTCAAATCGGATGACCCGGGACAGCAGTCGATTTCGTTTTCTCCGACGCTGACCTGGCAGCCGTTGAGCAATGCGACGATGACACTCGGGCCGAGCATCACGCGGGAGAAGAGCGACATCTTCTACGTCGCGCAGGCGGGAACCGATGTCGATCCGCGATACGTGCTCGGCGCCCTCAATCGAACCACTACGGCGCTGACGACGCGGCTCGACCTCGCATTCACTCCCGTATTGACTCTCCAGCTCTACGCGCAGCCGTTTCTGTCGGCCGGGACATATTCCGACTTCAAGGAAGTCATCGCTCCGCGAGCGGCAAAGTATGGGGACAGGTTTCGGCGTTTCTCAGCGCAGCTTGCCGACGGCGTCTACACCGCTGACACGGACGGGAACGGAACTACCGATCTCAAGTTCGATGATCCGGCGTTCAACGTGAAAGATTTTCGATCGAATGTCGTATTGCGGTGGGAGTACCGACCTGGCTCGACACTGTTCGTGGTGTGGTCCCAAGGCCGGCATTCGGATGCTGATGCAACGCCATTCCACCTGTCGAACGACGCGACCAACCTGTTTCGAACAGTTCCCGAAAACGTGCTTCTACTAAAAATGACGAGGTGGATGTCATTCTGATAAACCTTTTTCCCCAAACCACCATCCAACATTAAGTCGGAGATGCAGCTACGGCCCACCAGCTCACTGAGCTCCGATCCTCATTCGGAGGGGCCGTATGCGTCAAACCTGCATTGGCGCGACGGGGTCGAGCATCTATGCTCGACTCCCAGCGTTTCGTACGCACGCCTGGCTAGTTGCATTGCTTTTGTGGTTGATGTTTGGTCGAGTGCAGCGGGCATGCGCGTCAGGCTATGAGCTTACGTATAGGCGATTCGTAACGCGGCAGGCGAATTTCCAGCCTGGCCCTGGCTTGCCAATGGGCAGTGCCACGATCGATTCAGCGCTGCCTGTCGCTTCCGCGCCCAATCTCTATTCCGAGACCTACTGGACTGCGTTTGCCGAGCTGGACTTAAGCACGCTGCATCATGCGGCGCAAAGCGATGCCGAGGCGCGGTTTGCCGAGGCGATGTCACTCTTGGCCGACGGAAACGTGGCCAGCGCCGAGAGCGCATTCGTTGCCGTCAGTCAGCAGCAGAGAGACGTCAACGTTGCGGTCGCCTCGCAGGTGATGCTGGCAGCGACACTCCGTTACGAGCGCAAATGGTCAGAGCTGCGCGATCTCCCGCTCAACTCCCGTCTTGGCGCCGAGGACAGAATGATCACCAGTGATCCGGAGCGCTGGGGTAAAGCATTCACCGGCGCCGAGGAAGAAGTCATCATTTTTCCGGACATGCCGCTGGCATTGCGCCTCAATCTCACTCCGGTCGGGACGCCGACGGTGCGAGTTCTCATAAACGGAAAACAATATGACTTCTGGCTTGACACCGGCTCGAGTATGACCGTTGTCAGCTCGTCGGTCGCCGCTGACGCAGGGATCACTCCGTTATCGGAAGACACTCTTAGCATTCGAACCTTCGCTGGTTCTGCTCCGGTGAAAGCAGCGACGATAAAGCGCATCGACCTTGGCTCGATTGTCATCAGCAACTCGCCGACGGTAATAATCGACCAATCCCTCATGTACCTGCGGGCATCTGCGGAAGGCGTTCCGCGCGGAGGCCTGCGTGTCGATGGAATCATCGGCTGGGATACCATCCGTCAGTTCGATCTGACAATGAATTACGCGACTGGAACGATGACACTGAGGCGCCCCGAACATCGTCGGCTTGTCGGAGACTCGCGTCGAAAGCTGGCTTGGCTCGGCAAGCCTTTGGTAGAGGTGCGCACGAAGGAAGGCGCGAAGCTTCACTTCACGTTGGATACCGGGGCGCANNCAGGGTCTCCGACAATCGCCTATTTGGAATTGCCCGCACGGGACGTGAGACTGATCGGGTCGTTCCGTTCCTGTCTGTTGAAGTCGGCGGAACGTCGATACGCCTCGAGAACGTGATCGTCTACGGACCAGTCTTGTCCGGGCTTATCAACACCGACGGCATTCTTGGCAGCGACGTCGCGCGGTACGGGCCGATCCACATCGATGCAACGAACGGAGTGTTTTCAATTGGGGATCTAGACGCGGGCTAGGATGCGACTGAATAACGGGCTGTCGACGTTTCCGCCGGAAAGAACAACGGCGGTTTTCCTGCCGCGCATTTTGTCTTTCTCCTGAAGCAAGGCGGCGAACGCTGCTGCGCCGCCGCCTTCAGCGGTGTTGTGCGTATCGGCGAACAGCGCTCGCATCGCTGATTCCACTTCGCCATCGCTAACCTGCACCACGCGCTCCGCGCCGCGTTTTGCAATCGCCAACGCTGCAGCATCGGGCGTTCTGGACGCCATTCCGTCGGCGACATGAGTGGTCACCTCGTGGGAGATGATGCGACCCTGCTCGAACGAGTGGGCGAAGGCCGGCGCGCCTTTCGACACTACTGCGACCACGCGCGTATCCAGCCCCAGAGCATCTCTCGCCGCGATCATTCCGCACAGCCCGCTGCCCATCCCGACGGGCACGTAAACCGTATCGAGATCTGGGACTTCGCGCAAAAGCTCGAGCGCGTACGTGCCGACGCCTCGTACCAGTAAAGGATGGAAAGAAGGAAACCGATGCCAGCCGCGATCGGCGGCGATATCATCGGCGATCTCGGCGGCCGCCTGGAAGTCGTGCCCCTGTTCGATCACTTCGACGCCGAGTGCTCGCATGGCGGCGTTTTTCTCGACGCTGTTGCCTGTCGGAACTACGACAGCGGCGGGAATGCCAAAGCGGCGAGCGGCGAAGCCAACCGACTGGCCGTGATTCCCTCTCGTGGCGGAGATTACTCCCGCCGGCTTGGTGGCGTTGCGACAAAGCTCGTCAACATAAACGAGACCGCCGCGCACTTTAAATGCACCGGTGGGAGCATGGTTCTCGTGCTTGACCCACACCGTCGTGCCGACACGCGCTTCGAGAAGGGGCCACCGGTACTGCGGCGTCGGCGGCATCGAGCGGTAGACCAGCGCCGCTGCCGACTCGAGATCAACCAAGGAAGGTAGTTCGTCGGGGCGCAGCTCCTTCATGCTGAAGTGTAACTCATGGTGCGAAACAGAATCAAAACCTCACCGTAGGGTATGGTTGTCCAAGTTACAGCCCCGTCCTCATAAATCATTGATGTCCATCTCCATTAGACTAACAAAGTTCATGGTGGCGCTCGTCATTGTCGGCGGCGCCGCTACGGCCAAAGCGCAGACGGCTCAAACGAGCTCGACTTCTTTCCCGGCGGCGACGGCGTCGCCGCTGACCGGATCGATCAATATCGACGGCAAGCTGGACGAACCCGCGTGGGCGCAGGCGACGCCGATTACTGATTTCCATCAGCAACAGCCGCACGAAGGTGCGCCAGGCAGCCAGCGAACCGAAGTGAGAGTTCTCTACGACGACCGCGCGATCTACATCGGGGCGCGCATGTACGACAGCCTGGGCAGCCGCGGCATTCACGCACCGGTCTCGCGCCGCGACCAGCTCCTGGACTCGAATGGGAACAACGGCTCGTTCAATTCTCTCACGACCGACAAGCTGATCGTGATGTTGGACCCATATCACAACAAGATCGACCAGGCCCTGTTCGAGGTGAACCCGGCCGGTGTGCGCGGCGATCAGTTCAACGGGGATCCTTCGTGGGATCCGATCTGGGAAGCAGCCACTCGCGTCGACTCACTCGGCTGGACTGCCGAGATGCGGATCCCGTACTCGCAGTTGCGGTTCTCGCGGGACAGTCTGCAGACGTGGGGATTGCAGATCTGGCGTTACACTGACCGCCTGCACGAACAGGACATGTGGTCGTTTCGCAAGCTGAGTGAGGCCGGTGGACCTGCGTACTTCGGTACGTTGAACGGGCTCAGGATTGGCCCGCAGCCGCGCCAGCTCGAGCTGCTGCCGTATGTCGAGTCGCGAGAGCAGTTCAAGTATGCAACGCCGGGGGATCCGTATCACAGCAACAGCTACAGCCGGGTGAATGCAGGTGCGGACATCAAGTATCTGTTGACCCCGAGCCTAGCTCTCGATGCCACGATCAATCCGGACTTTGGGCAGGTCGAGGTCGATCCGGCGACAATCAATCTCTCCGCCTACGAGACGTACTATCAGGAAAAGCGGCCGTTCTTCGTTGCCGGCAGCAACGCCTTCGATTTCGGCAACTTCAACTGCTTCTTCTGCAGCAACACCTCGAGTCTCGACTTCTTTTACTCACGGCGAATCGGGAGGCCGCCCCAGTTGAACGGGTACGTCAGCGGAGTCGCCGACTTTGCTGATACTCCCGACAACACGACAATCATCGGCGCGGGAAAGATCACGGGCCGTACGAGCAGCGGGTACACGGTCGGACTGCTGGACGCTGTCACTGGCAGGGAGACGGCGCGGTACGTGACGGCACTTGGTGCTCCCGAACAGACGCAGCTGGTCGAGCCACTGACCAACTACTTCGTTGGTCGCATCAAGAAAGATCTCAATCAGGGCGCGACGACGATCGGTGGCGCATTCACGTCGACGTTGCGCCAGGTCAGCGACACTATCGTGAGCGACCGATTGCGCAGCCATGCTGAAGCTGGTGGAATTGACTGGAACCACCGCTGGGCGCAGCGCAACTACTCGTGGATCGGATCGGTGCTGGTTTCCGACGTGGCGGGATCGACGGTGGTGATGGACGCGACGCAGCAATCGAGTGCTCACTACTTCCAGCGTCCCGACCGACGAGTGACCACCGATGGCCTGTTCGACGCGTCGTACCGACCCAACGCTAACTCACTGCAGGGCTATGGGTTTTACACGCGTGTCGCCAAGGACAATGGGTTCTGGCTGTGGGAGGCGGCGCAGAACTGGCGCAGCCCCGGCTTCGAGGTGAACGATCTCTCGTTCCTGAGCCGCGCCGACTACAAGTGGATGAACGCGAACATCGGCAGTCAGTGGGTGACGCCGGGATCGTGGTATCGGGAGATCGCCTGGCTCGTCGGAGCGCAACAGCAGTTCAACTACGACGGTGACAGGACAGACGCGCAGGCGCAGGCGTACTACGAGAACATGTTCCTCAACTACTGGAAAGTTCGCAGCTTCGCGATCTATCACCCAACCGTGCTCGATGATCGGCTGACGCGCGGCGGACCAGTGGTGATGCGAACTGGTTACAAATTCGGAATGCTCGAGGTCTCGACCGACGCCCGTAAGAGCGCGGTCGGAGACTTCACGGTACAAGTCGGGCGTGGCGTCAACGCTGATACCCACACACTGATACTTCAACCGGGTTTGGGGCTGAAACCCTCGACCAATGTTTTCATAAGTCTTTCTCCGACCTTTACCGCGGATGAAGACCCGGCCCAGTACGTGACGAAGGTGTCGGATCCCACGGCGACGTCGTTCTACGGTAATCGCTACGTGTTCGCGTTCATCAAGACGCGGACGCTCTCGCTGGATACGAGAGTGAACTGGACCTTCAATCCCAATCTCACGCTGCAGCTTTTCGCTCAACCATTCATTTCGAGCGGCGCGTACTCGGCATTCCGAGAGTTCGCTCGGCCGCGCACGTATCACAAGCTGGTTTATGGGCAGGACATCGGGACCATCGCGCGCACGCCCGCGACGCCGACCACGAACGCGCAGTACACGGTAGATCCCGACGGGGCGGGTCCGGCGGCGCCGTTCAGCTTCGACGATCCGGATTTCACGTTCAGATCACTGATCGGCAATGCCGTGGTGCGCTGGGAGTATCGCCCCGGTTCGACGGTCTTCTTCGTGTGGACGCAGAGCCGGACGGGCAATGACCCCAACGGCAACTTCGATTTCAGTGCGCAGAGGAGTGCAATCTTCCGCGACAGGCCGACGAACGTATTCCAGGTGAAGGTGAATTACTGGATCGGCCGCTAATGCTGGGCTGATTTTACGCCCATGAGAAAGCCGAAGTTTGCGTCCTCGGCGCGCTCGTAGATCAGCACTGCCGCTGCTACGTCCTCGATCGCCACGCCGGTGCTATCGAAGACGATTATCTCCTTGTCGCTGACTCGCCCGGGGACGGCGCCCACCACGACCTGGTCGAGAGAAGCGCGGATGTCTTCACGCCGCATTACACCGAGGTCCAGCGCGTGATGCAGATCGCCGATCCTGGAGCATTGGTCCAGATCGTCGACGATGACGGCGGCTGCACGTAGTAGGGCAGGCGCGATTTCCTGTTTGTGCTCGTTGTCCGCGCCAACCGCGGCAACGAATGCTCCGTCGCGAAGATCGCCTACGTCGAGCAAAGCCCGGCGAGAGGGGGTAGACGTGACGACGATCTCGCCGGCGCAAGCCGCGTCCCGAACACTGGCGGCAACTTCGACCGCGAGGTGACGGGCTCGCAGCTCCCTGGCGAATTTGTGGGCCGAGCCGAGATCCTCATCGAAGACGATGACGTGCTCGATTGGCCGGACGTGTGGAAGCGCCAACGCATGGGCGCGGGCCTGTGTCCCGCAGCCGATGAAAGTCAAAGAGGATGCATCGATCCGCGCCAGGTATTTGGCGGCAACTGCTGACGCTGCCGCTGTGCGGGCTGCGGTGATCGGCACCGAATCCATACAAGCGAGGGGCAAGCCGGACAAGCCGTCGAACAGGACGACCAGGCCCTGAATCGTCGGCAAGCCGAATCTGGCGCGATTCTCAGGGAAGTTGGCGTTGACCTTGGCCGCTGCGTAGACGCGTGAGAGATCGAGGGCGCCAAGCTTGGCGTGAAGACTTCCACCAACCAGCTCCAGTCCGGCTACCGAGCTCGACGCCAGCTTCCCCGCGCCGCGGGCGCGGAAAGCCTGCTCGACCTCGAGGATGCAGGACCTCATGTCCAGCAGCCGGGTTACGTCGTCGGCGTCGAGCACGCGCACAGGCTCCTCCGGCGGATTGACCGCCTGTAGATCTGATGATACAATAGAATCAATGAATGCTTCTAAAGAATCATCGATGCAAGGGCGGGCAGGGAAACGTCGCTGGCTCCTGTTGATCCACCAACTGCCGCCAAAGCCGGATTACGTGCGGGTGAAGGTGAGGAGACGCCTGAGGAGGCTGGGTGCGGTACCGATCAAGAAAACAGTCTACGCTCTGCCGATCAGCGACGAAGCTCTGGAGGACTTTGCTTGGTTACGCCGCGAGATCGAGGGCGACGGCGGGAGCGCGGTGATCGTCGAGGCGGAATTGGTGGAAGGAATTACCGACGAGGAGCTCGATACAATGCTGGAAAGCGAGCGAGCTGGTGATGGCGAGCGGGAGCAAGCTCGGGTTATGAGGCCGGACGCGATCAGGCCCGGCCGTACCTGGGTGACGCGTGAAGATGTGCACGTCGACCGTATTGCCAGCGCGTGGCTGATACGGCGCTTCATCGACAAGAAGGCGCGATTCAAGTTCGTCGGCGCCCGGGGCTACCGGCCGAAAAGGGGTGAGCTCCGCTTCGACATGTTCGATGCCGAGTACACCCACGTCGCTGAAGACTGCACGTTCCAAACACTGGTGCGACGATTCGCGCTGAAGGATCGCGCGCTGCGCGCGATTGGTGAGGTCGTTCACGACATTGATTTCAAGGACGATCGGTTCAATCGACGTGAGACGGCTGGTGCCGCTGCCTTCATTCGCGGGATAGTGCAGTCCAATGCCGCCGACCGGGCGAGACTGGAGCGAGGCGCAGCCTTGCTCGACGATCTCTACGGATTTTTCAGTAAGCTGCCGGGGAGGAATGTATGAAATGGGTGACGCGGGAACGGCCAAAGATCGATCGAGTCGCGTGTCCGTGGCTGATTGCGAGGTTCATCGACAAGGAGGCGGAGTTCCTCTTCGTTCCGCCCGCCGACGTTGCCAGAGTTGCGCTAGAGACTGGCGCTGTTCCCTACGACGTCGAAGGTGTCGAGCTGTCGCACGAGGGCCCGCTGTGCAGCTTCGATGCGTTTATCACCAAGTACCATCTGGAGGACCAGTCGCTTGCCGCTCTGGCGCGAATAGTTCGTGGCGCGGATACGGACAAGCTGGAGACGGCGCCCCAGTGTGCAGGGCTGCTGGCTGTCTCGCTTGGATTATCGCGATTGTTCAATGACGATCACGAACAGCTTCGCCATGGCTTTGTCGTGTACGACGCCCTCTACGCCTGGTTGAGGGAGTCACGCGATGAAAGGCATTCGTGGAACCCCCAGCGTCAGTTAGACGCGGGTGCTTTCGATGCAGACTTGCACGCCAACTCCCCGGGCACCGGTTTCGTCTGAGCGAAGGCGTGGAACAGCCGATCACGCTCGGCGCATAATTGCCCATCGTCGGGATGGATCGATTGCGCTAACCCATACAGGCGGAGGGTCGTCAATGTGTCCCCCTGAGCCAGATATCGACGCGGCTCATAGAACGAGGCACGAACGAAGACTGAGGCGAGGAGACGTGCTGCGGCAGCCGCGTCGAGTGTGTCCTTCGTCTGCGCCGCCCGATCGCGCAGCGCATCGAGGTCGAGAATCGCTCGAAGTTTGTCGGTCCTTTGTTGCGAGTTTTTCGCGAAATCGGAAAAGAAAGAGTCTTCCCGTTGATGAAAGGACTGTTCGCCCGCAGTGAACCCTGCTAACCGGCTCACGGTGCCTTTGACTGACTCCGAGCCGGCGAACCGCTCGGCGGCGAGTTTCACTCCAGTAATGTCGTGGATGCCCCCAAAGTCGTGTTCCAGCTGCTGGTACAGGACGAATGCCGAGTACCGATCGACGGTGGCGAGTTTGTCGGCGCGTCGAGCCGCATCCCCGAAGAGAGAGTCGACCCAGGAACTGTCGATCGCCAGGCGTCCATCGCGCATTGCCTGCAGCTGCATCCACGTGATGGCGTCAGTGCAGACCGATTCCGGCGGCCAGCTGTGCGTGCCGTCGAAGATCTCGAGGTGATCCCGAATTCCGAAGACCTTCAGTTTCGCGTCCAGAGCGCGAACTTCCTCATAATTGAAGTCGGTTGATCCAACGCCCAGGAAGACGGCGAAGGGAGCGGTCGAATCTTTGGCGATCCTCTCTCGCAGCAGCAGGCCAGGCTCGGGAAGTCCTGCTCCCACCTCGATAACGCCTCCCGCGTTCGACGGAATGGAGTAGGCATAGTACCAGGCGAGTCGCCCGGTTCCCGAGAACCCAGCGAAGTAGAACCGATGGGTGTCGACGGAAAATTTCGCCTGGGCATCGGCGAGAATCGCGTTGATGGCATTGTCATTCGGCTCGATTGGGCCGTCGCTCTGAGTCTGGTAAGAGCTCATGACGATGTAGCCATACCGTTCGGCAGCGGCTTGAAAGAGCTTCAGCGGGACCAGCGCCCGGCCGCGTGGGTCCATCAATATGAGCAGCGGCCAACGCCGGTTTGCGTTGTACCGCGAGGGAAGGAAAAGGGCGTACGTCTGAGTGGGATCGCTCGCGGCGTGAACGGTGTCGGTCACGCCACCGACGTTCACCGTATCAGTCGACGAAATGCCGTGTGCTATTCCGGGTGTGAGGAAGAGCGCAGCGAGAAAAATCGAGCGCAAAGAGTGCAGTGACATAGTCGTGAGACCAGCACCAACATAATGCCGGGTGCTACCTTATGTGCCCATGTTCTCCCTAATCGGGATAGTAATAGTCGTCATCGGATTTGTCCTGCGGATAAATCCACTCCTTGTTGTCACCGTCGCCGGACTGGCAACAGGCATAGCCGGCGGGCTCGGTCCGCTGGAAGTGGTGGCGGCATTCGGCAAGGCGTTCATCACCAGTCGCTACGTGGCGATCGTCTGGCTGGTGCTGCCGGTAATCGGCCTGCTGGAACACGCGGGGCTCAAGGAGCGCGCGCGGGCAGTGATCGCGCGCCTGCGCACGGCGACGACATCGCGCGTACTGCTGGTCTATTTCGCCATTCGCCAGGTCACCGCCGCGCTCGGTCTGACTTCGCTCGGCGGGCATGCACAAATGGTGCGGCCACTGATTGCACCGATGGCCGAGGGCGCCGCTGAAAACACATTCGGCGAGCTGCCTCAGAAGACGCGATACCGCATCAGAGCCAACGCCGCAGCGGTGGACAACATCGCGCTGTTTTTCGGAGAAGACATCTTCATAGCCATTGGCTCGATCCTTCTGATCCGCGGATTTCTGGACCAGAACGGGATACACGTGGAGCCAACGCAGCTCGCCATCTGGGCGATACCCACCGCCGTGTGCGCTCTGATCATCCACTGTACGCGCCTGCTCCTGCTCGATCGCAAATTGCGCGCAGAGATCGAAAGGAAAACGGAAGACGCGTGATCACGCTCGAGCACATCTACTGGCTGAGCGGACTGATGATGATGGGCGTTGCCATCGTGAATGCGCGCGACGCGACCAATCCGCGGCGCTTCAACAACACAGCCTTCTGGGGGGTTTACGCCGTCACATTTCTCGGCGGCTCCTATCTCCCCGACTTGGCGAACGGATTTCTGGTGATTGCGATGGTGCTGGTGGCGAGCATTCGCGGACTTGGCCAGGGCAAGGGTGAAGGCGAGACCCGCCAGGAACGCGAAGCAAGTGCGCAGCGATGGGGGAACAAGCTGTTCGTTCCCGCGCTTGCAATACCGATAGTGACAGTGCTTGGAACCGTGCTATTCAAACGGATGATAGTCAATGGCGCTCCGCTGGTGGACCTGAAACAGGTTACGGTGATCTCGCTGGCCATTGCCACCATCATCGCACTGACAATCGGCATGGTGATGCTTCGACCACCGCTGTTTGCGCCCATTCGCGAAGCACGACGCCTTCTCGACGCGGTCGGCTGGGCCGCAGTGTTGCCGCAGATGCTCGCCGCGTTAGGGGCGTTGTTCGCGATTGCGGGCGTTGGCAACGTCGTCTCCGGAATCGCACAGAAGTGGATTCCTCTCGATCATCCGTTCGCGGTAGTGACGACCATTCGCGGCGTTTCCGGTGATGACGGCCGGAATCGGCCTGCCGCTGATCGTGCAGAAGTTTGGTGGTGATCCGACGGTCATGGCCGCGATCGGGATGCTGTCCGGCTTTTGCGGCACCCTCATGACCCCAATGGCAGCGAACTTCAACATCGTTCCGACGGCATTGCTGGAGCTTCCCGATGAGAATGCTGTGATCAAGGTCCAGATCCCCACAGCACTCATGTTGCTTGGTGCGAACATTCTGTTGATGAACTTTCTCGTCTTCCGGCGTTGATCGATACCTCGCTGACGCCGAATCTCGCGGCGCGGTTTGCACGTCTGGCGCTGTCGCACCTGACGCGCGAGTACCCGAACAAGCTCGATCACGTTCTCGGCAAGCGAGCTGATCTCAAGTCTCCTCGAGAGCTGCACCCGATTTTCTTCGGCAGCTTCGACTGGCATTCGTGCGTACACGGGTACTGGTTGCTCGCCACGATCCTGCGATTATTCCCGGATATCGAGGAAGCGACGGCGATTCGCGAGTTGTTCGATGCACAGCTCACTTCGGCGAAGGCAAGGGGCGAAGTGAGATATCTGGGCAGAAAGTCGACCGCGACGTTCGAGCGACCGTATGGCTGGGCTTGGCTTTTGATGCTTGCAGCGGAGCTCAATCGCCAAGACGCTAGCGAGGCAAAAAAGTGGAATGCCGCATTGGCTGTGCTCGCCCATGCCTTCAAGGAGCGTTTTCAGTCGTTCCTACCCAAAGCGACCTATCCCATTCGAGTCGGAACCCATTTCAACAGCGCGTTCGCCATCACGCTGGCGCTGGAATACGCCGACGTCTTCAGCGACGCTGGTCTGCGGAAAGCGCTCACAAGCAAGGCTAAATCCTGGTTTCGCAATGACGTCGATTGTCAGGCGTGGGAGCCTGGCGGCGATGACTTTCTTTCCAGCGCGCTGATGGAAGCAGAATGTATGCGCCGCGTCCTTGGGCCGGCGGATTTTTCCGCCTGGCTCGATCGTTTTCTGCCACGCCTCGCCGTACGCGAGCCTGCCACGTTATTTCATCCGGCGATCGTGAGCGATCGCAGTGACGGGAAGATTGCACATCTCGATGGACTGAACCTGAGTCGCGCATGGTGTTGGCGGTCGATCGCTCAAACGTGGTCCGATAGCGATCCGCGCCGAAGTATCGCGTTGGAGGCTGCAGAGAACCATCTGACCGCCAGTCTCCCGCACGTGGCAGGCGACTACATGGGGGAACACTGGCTGGCCACGTTCGCGTTGCTGGCACTGTTGTGACGAGACGCATCGCGCTCATCGCGCTCTTCATCGCAATTGTTGCAATCGCGGCCGGTTATGCAGCCGCGTTCAGCCGGAACGGAACTCCGACGTGGGCGCCGTGGCTGCTGGCGGCGGGAATTCCCGTCGCGTTGGGCGCGATAATGATCCTTGGCGCCGTGCGTGGTGCCGGTGGAATTGGTCGTCTGAAAATCCCTTTCGCGTTTGTCATTCTCATTCTGGCGATTGGTTTTGGTGCCGCTCTCGCGTTGCCGGCGTCCGAAGGTCCGCTGAGCAGGCTTTGGCTCGGATTGCCGGCTCGTGCCGCGGTGGTCATCTACGGCGTCGGGCTGCTGCCGATCATCGTCCTGCCTGTCGCGTATGCGATGACTTTCGAGACGCTGACGCTGTCGGCGGAAGACGTCGAGCGCGTTCGCATGAGCGGCCGCAAATACGCGACTTCTCAGCCCGCTCCGATATCCGGGAACGAAACGCTCTCTGCAAATGACTGAGGCGCGGCCAATTTCGGCGTTGCTGCAAGTCGCGCTTCCGAACGCGGCCCAGCCTGCCGTCATCACGGTTGGGCTGCTGTACTTTGCCGTGATCATCGGCATCAGCATCTGGGCAGCGCGGCGAACGCGAACGGCCAACGATTTCTTTGTGGCGGGAAAGGGAATCGGGCTGATCGCACTCACCGTCGCGTCGGTCTCGGTTTCCGTGTCCGGATTTGCATTCATCGGCGGGCCGGGCTTCATCTACGCCGCTGGACTTGGCGCGATGTACATCGTGCTTCCTGCCGCCGTCACGAATGTCATGGGCGCCTGGGTGCTGGCAAAGCGGATGCGATTGCTGGCCGAGGCGCGCGGACTGATTACCATTCCGGACGCTATTGGCGCACGGTACAGATCGCGTGGCGCGCAAGGACTCTCAGCGATCGCGATCCTCGTTGGAATCGTTGGTTACATGGCAACCAACGCTTTGGCGATGGGTGTCGTTATCAACTCCATCTTCGGCGTCGGCCTTGGCTGGGGAATCTGGATCGGGATGGGCGTCACGCTCGCGTATTCCGCATCCGGCGGCATCCTAGCCGGCATCTACAACGATGTGTTCCAGGGTACGCTGATGGCCGCCGCATCGGTTCTCGTCTTTCTCTTCGTGCTGAATTTCGGCGGCGGCCTGGGAGAAATCTCACGGACGATACTCGTCCACGACCCCACCTTTCTCGCGCCGTGGGGCCGTCTCACTCCGCTGGCGGCACTTTCCTTTTTCTTCGTTTTTTCGATGGGCTCGCTGGGCCAGCCGCAGGCGGTCCACAAGTACTACATGCTGCGTGATCCGCTGCAGCTCAAATGGTATCCGCTGCTCAAGACGCTGGGGCTGGTCCTGGTGCTGCTCCTGTACTTTGGCGTCGGCGTCGGAGTCAAAGCATTCGTGCTGGCGGGACGGCTTGCGCCGCTAACGAGTCCCGATCAGGCAACGCCGACTCTGCTGCTCAACGTCACGCCGATAGTTCTGGCCGCTCTGGTTTTTTCCGGCGTCGCGGCAGCGACAATGAGTGCGGCGAACTCTTTCATTAATATCGGCGCGGCGATTGTGACTCATGACCTGCCGGTCGCGCTCGGGCGCAGGGTCACTAACGAGCTGCGATGGGGCAGAGTGGCGACCGTTCTGATAGCCGTGGCCGCGGCAATCACGGCGCAGCGATCGGGGACGATGGTCGCGTTTCTTGGAATTTTTGGCTGGGGACTTTTCGCCTCGACACTGGTGCCGGCGCTGGCCGTCGGTCTCAATTGGCAAGGCGCAACTCGCGCCGGCGCGATGGCCTCGATTGCCACGGGATTGCTGGTGACCCTGGCGCTGGAGATGGCTTCCTACTGGAAGCTTTTCAGATTTCCGGCGGGCGTAACTGCTTCGGCGGTGGCGATGGTCGCGTCGTTCCTGGTGTTCTTCATCGTCTCGTGGCTAACCCGTGACAGCGCTGCAGCGACGATCCAGACATCCAGCTGGTAATGGATGTCTGATTATTCGGTGGCCGATGTCTGGTCTCGTTTGTCGTCGATGACACGCACGCTCTTGATGTTCACGAACTCGCGGATGCCGAACTCACCGAGCTCGCGGCCAAAGCCGGAGTGCTTGACGCCGCCGAAGGGCAGGCGCGCGTCAGAGGCAACCATGCCGTTGATGAACAGCAAGCCCGATTCGATTTCGGCGACGAACTGCTCGCGCTCGGCGGCGTCACGCGTCCAGGCTGACGCGCCCAAACCGAAAGTCGTGCCATTGGCAATGCGAATCGCATCACTCAGGTCCTTCGCCTTGAAGACCGATGCCACCGGTCCAAACAGCTCGTCACGCGCGGCGGGTGCATTGGGTGGAATCTCGCTGAGAACCGTCGGCGCGTAGAAAAATCCCTCGCGATCCAACTTCTTCCCGCCGGTGAGGACTTTCGCGCCGGCCGCGACCGACGCTTTGACTTGTTGATCGAGCTCGTCACGGATGGCGGCGGTGGCCAGCGGGCCCAGCTCGGTTTGTTCGTCCATCGGATCTCCAACGCGGACCTTCGACACCCGGGCGACGAATTTCTGCAAGAACTGGTCGTAGATCTTTTCGTGAACGATGAATCGCTTGGCGGCGATGCACGACTGGCCGTTGTTGATCATGCGCGCCGTCACCGCCGTAGACACAGCGGACTCCAGGTCCGCGCTGGGCATCACGATGAAGGGATCGCTGCCGCCGAGCTCGACGACCGACTTCTTGAGATTCTTTCCAGCGGCGCTGGCGACTGATCGTCCCGCTCCTTCACTTCCCGTAAGCGTTACCGCAGCGACACGGGGATCGGCGATGATACTCTCTACCTTGTCGGATCCGATGAGCAGAGTCTGGAACGCCCCCTCCATGAATCCGGCGCGGCGGAAAATGTCTTCGATGGCCAGCGCGCACTGCGGAACGTTCGAAGCATGTTTGAGAATGCCGACGTTGCCGGCCATCAGCGCCGGGGCGGCAAACCGAAAGACCTGCCAGAACGGAAAATTCCACGGCATGATGGCGAGCACGACGCCCACCGGTTGAAAGGTGACCCAGCTCTCGCCGCCTTCCATACGCACGGGCTGGTCGGCAAGAAATTTCTCGGCGTTCTCGACATAGTAGTTGCAAGCGGTAGCGCACTTTTCCGCTTCCGCCGTTGCCGCCTTGATCGGCTTGCCCATCTCGACCGTCATCAATCGGCCAAGCTCGCGACATTCCGCGTTGAGAATCCCAGCGGCTTTGCGCATGCGTGTAGCGCGTTCGGCAAAGGAAGTCCGGTGATGCTTTCGAAAAGCCGCGACGCCGCGGTCGAGCGCTTCGCTTACCTGTACCGCGGAATACGGCTCGAAGGTGCGGAGAGTTTTGCCGTTGGCGGGATTGATGGTGGAGATGCTCATGATTCCCTCGAGAAATTACCTGGTACGACGAGAAACCGTTTCACGCCTGGCCCATTTACATTTGTTGTTCTATGTCTAAAAACCGATTGCTGGTGTTGCTGGTTTCACTTTTCGTGCTCGCTGTTATCGGCAGTACCTGCGGACAGTCGCAAGCAAATCCCGTACAGAGCCTTACCTCTCCTCCGCCGATTCGGCGCGAGTTCAGGGGAGTGTGGGTAGCCTCCGTCGAGAACATCGATTGGCCATCGCAGCCGGGCCTGTCGACGCAGGAACAGAAAGACGAGCTGCTCGGAATCCTCGATCGGGCTACAGCGCTCCATTTGAACGCCGTGATTCTGCAAGTCCGGCCGGCGGCCGACGCGCTGTATGCATCTCCATATGAACCGTGGTCGGAGTATCTGACTGGGCGAATGGGCCGGGCGCCGAATCCATGGTACGACCCGCTCGAGTTCGCCGTCGCCGAAGCGCACAAGCGCGGTCTCGAGCTGCACGCATGGTTCAACCCGTACCGCGCGCACCATCCTTCGGGTAAATCGCCGGCGTCTGCCAACCATATTAGCCGCACCAACCCCGAGCTGGTCAAGCGCTACGGGAAAATGTTGTGGATGGACCCTGGTGAGCCCGCGGTTCGTCAGCGCACCATCGACGTGATACTCGATGTCGTTCGGCGGTACGACATCGATGGCGTGCACATCGACGATTACTTCTATCCATATAAGGAAAAGGATCGACGCGGACGGGTGATCGAATTCCCGGACGCGACCAGCTGGCGCAAATACGTGCGATCCGGCGGACGTCTCTCGCGCGATGATTGGCGCCGGGCCAACGTCGACAGCCTGATCCACGAAGTTTACGTCGACATCAAAGCGGCAAAGCCGTGGGTGAAATTCGGAATCAGTCCATTCGGTGTGTGGCGCCCTGGATATCCGCCGGAGACCAGCGGGAATGCTTTTGATTCGTTCGCCGAGCTGTACGGCGATTCCAGAAAGTGGGTGCTGAACGGGTGGGGGGATTACTTCACGCCCCAGCTGTACTGGCCGATAGATCGGCCCGAGTTGAGCTTTCCGGTTTTATTGAAATGGTGGGTCGGGCAGAATGCGAAGGGCAGGCACATCTGGCCCGGCAACTATCTGGACAAGGTGACAGGCACCCCTGACGGGTGGGATGCGCAGGAGCTGCTCGATCAGATCTCGGCGACGCGCGCGCAAGCTGGCGCGACCGGCAACGTGTTTTTCAGCATGCGCAGCTTCATGTTCGGACGGGACAATCTTCCCCAGAAACTCGTCGCCGGACCCTACGCCGAGAAGGCGATCGCTCCAGCATCGACCTGGCTGGATAGCGTTCCACCACTGCTGCCGATCGTACGCGTCGGACGCGACCCGAGCTCCGGCAGCAACACAGTCTCGCTACAACCGCAGGGCGCGGAGCCGGTCTGGCTGTGGGTGGTGCAGACCCGTGTGGGCGCCGATTGGACGACCGATGTCGTTCCCGGACTGCAACGGTTTCTGATGATTCCGCGGCCGGTGATTGGCGCGGCGGATGAAATTGCGATCTCCGCCGTCGATCGCAACGGCAACGAGAGCGCGCCGGTGCTGATGGCGCTGCCCATTACGCCATAAAACCAACGGAGGTGAGATTCTTTATTTGACGGTGATCTGCTGCGCCATCCCGTGCGCGAAATGCGGCTTTCCATCCCTGGCGTCGGGAAGAAAGCAAATCAAAGCATAGTTGCCGGCAGTAAAGTTATGGGTGAAGTACTCCGAGATCCCCGGCTTGATACCGGAGACGCCACCGACTGCTTTGCCCGGTGGTGGACCCTCCATCTTTTGCAGCCAGTTCATGAAGTCGCCGAGAGTTTTTCCGGGAGCCAGCTGGACCAGCTGGATCTCGTGATGCTGTTTGGCGACGTTGCGAACGCCAATGGTGTGGGTGCCGGCGCGAATCGGGGATGAGAGCTTGAAGTTGTAATCGACGAGTGTCGCTGTGAGATCCGGCTTCGGTCTTGGGTCAACCGCTTTCGATCGCACTACTCGTAATGGGCGAACCATCCCCTTCGCGAAATGCGGCGGGCCACCGATGTCGACGAAGCAGATGATGGCGTAATTGCCAGGCTCCATCATCAAGGTCGCGTTTGATTCGAGGCCTGGATCGGAAATGTTGGGTCCGCCCATTTCCTTGACCCACGTGGGTGGCGGGCCTGGATCGGCCAGAGCGGCGCGCAGATCATCTACTGTCTTGCGATCCGTCAGCTTCACGATTGCCATGTGATGCAGCGACGGCCCTTTGTTGAGGAATCTGAACTCGGTGAGACCGGCGGGGATGATGTCCGGTGCGTCGAACTTGAAGTCCTCGCCGGTGACGTGTACCACACGCGCCTTGGCGGGCGCTGCGGCTTCAAGATGGAGCGACGCTGGGCGTGCCGGGCCGTGATCAATCGTCGTGCTGGTTGAAAGTCCTGCGACTGCCACTGATGCCGCCAGAGCGGCAATGGTGGTCAGTGATGCCATGAACGAGCTCCTTTGTTGTGCAGTTGTCTGGTTGAAGAGCGGACAGATTCTGTCGCCACCGTCAGAAACTGTCAATCCGGGTCACAATCCGTGTGGAATATCGGTGTGCAGCGTCCTACCTTGTGCTCGTAATGGCGGAGGCTGATGAGAGTTAACGCGCAGGTCATGCTGCTGCCGGTGCTCGTTGCCGGCTGCTTTCACGGCTCCAGTGCTGCACGGCCTGCACGCCATATCAGCTATTGGGAAGCGCTCGCTGAATTGCATCCTGCGGATGCCGTCGCAGCCGCACGCACACCCTCGGAAACGGAATTTGCCGAGGCACTCGAGAATTTGATGGCTGGCGACATCGAAAAGGCGGAGGTGCGCTTCGGCAAACTGCGTACGTCAGCCTCGGACTCGGTGATCCGCGCCGGTTCGCGCGTCGTTTATACGGCAACGCTCCAATACCAGGAGAAATGGCAAACTCTCGCTGCGCTCAAGAGCGAGCCATTGCAGCCATTCGCCGACGTTCATGACCTGGCCAGCATCGAATTGTGGGCGGATGCGTTCAAGAACGTGCCGGCCAAGGTGTTCACGTTCCGCTCCTCGACCGGTCGTTTGCAGATGTCGGTCACGGCGGTTGGAACTCCCCTCGTTCCCGTCAAAATTCAGAACAAGGGTTACAACTTCTGGCTGGATACCGGCTCGAGCCTGACGATGCTGGCCTCCGATGTTGCGGGAGATCTGGGCATCACGCCGCTGGTGAAGGACACGCTCGAGATCGTCACCAGTACCGGACGAGTGCGGGCGCAGCCGGCGCTCATTCCGCAGCTGGTCGTCGGTCCGCTCGAGGTCGACAATGCGCCGACAATGATCGTCAACGAAACAATGATGCAAATGCGAGAGCCGCGACCGTCGGGCCCGACATCACCGGTGAAGATCGACGGCATCATTGGCTTCGACATCATTCGACAGCTGGATATGGAGCTGGATTACGGCGACGGCATTCTGCGGCTGCGCAATCCGGCTTCGTCGCGACCCGATGCCGACCGAAACATGTTCTGGGTCGGCCTGCCGGTAATCCGAATCATGAGCACCGATGGAATCCCGTTGCATTTCGGCCTCGATACCGGAGCGCAGCTGACCTTCGTGACCGAGACGCTCCTCGACAAGCTGGAGCTCCAGCCGGCGAGAATGGAAAGCCGGCGCGTCGGCGGACTGGGCGGTGAGGTGTCGCTGCGGGCTCCGGTGCTGCCTGATCTCAAAGTGCTGGTGCGAGGATTTCCGATTCTGTTTCGAGGCGCGTTTGTGCGTGCGCCGGTCTACCAGGTCCTCGCGTCACTCGATGGCGTGCTGGGCGGCGATGTCTGGAACAGCGGAATCGTGCGCATCGATATGACCAACGGGGTGTTCGCGATACGGAGGCCACGCCCGTACGAGTAAGATGTTAGCTTGTTAGCTAACATGGCCCGCAACGGATCGCTCCGCGTAGAGTTCGCGGTCACGCCGCGCTTCGACGTGTTTTACGCGCTGTATACTCTCACCAGCAGCGCTCACACGCCGCTCGAATCGTGGAAAGAAACGGCACTTCGTCGGCTGCCGCTTGATTTCGAGCGAGTGGCAAAACGCATCGCGCCGCTGCCCATCTTCTGGCCGCTTCTTGCCGACGCCATTCAGGACGTGCCGGGCGAAGTCTCGTTCGAGGAAGTGTTATCGACGATTCGCGAGATGCGCGTCGATGATCTCAAGCGAAACATCCTCTCCGGAATTTTTCACGACCGAGACACTGTCGATGCGCTGGTCGACCGCAACAGCACGCTCAAGGACTTTCTTACTGATGAAAAACCGCCGGACGCGGAGCTGCTCACCCATTTCGGATTGAGGCCATACGACCCTCGGTCCGAGGCATCGCGCGCGATCAATGCATTGCTCTCGCGGCCTCAATCGTACCGCCATGAGCTCAGTCTCGTCTTGCAACGATTCTGGGAAAGGGGTTTCAGACACGACTGGGCCGCGCTCGAGCCGAACCTGCGGGCTGAATCGTTTCGCATGAGAGACCTTCAGGAAGAGCGGTCACCGGCGGAGCTCGGCCACGAGCTGAATCTCCCGGTGACTTTCGACGACGGCACAAAGGAGATTCGACTGAAGACGGGGCCGGCGATCGCGTACGATCGGATCGATCGCTGCTACATCGTTCCGTCCGCATTCAACACGCGGAGGCTGTGGACGAAATACGAGACGAGCTCACGACGGGTGACTGTGTATTTGCCAATCACTCGTGAGATCGAAGCTGCCAACCAGATCGGGGACGAGACACGCGCGCAGGACGCCACTGCGGGCAAGTCGGTGAGAGAAATCAGCGCCGAATCCGTTTTTCGCGCCCTCGGCGACACCACGCGGTACGCGATTGCATCGATACTGGCGAGGACTCCGACGACCTCCGCCGAGCTGGCGAGAAGTCTCAAAGTGTCCAAGCCGACCATTACGCACCACGTTCACGCGCTGCGATCGGCCGGACTGATTACGGAGACGCCCAGTCGCGGTTCCACCAAACTTTCGCTGAGCAGGGACACGGTTGCCGCCCTGTCGGGTGCGGCGGTGGACCAATTGTTCTCGTCGACGGGCGATCTGACGCTGGGAACGACCCGTAAGCGGCGCGGTCAGGGCTAAAAACGCCCGAATCCTCCCGAAGGAACGCCGGTCCGAACGGCCGGCAAAATTCCCCAAGAATCTTTTAAACCATTTTACCGTAGGGTGAGTCTAACCTACTGAAGCCCGGAATCACCCCTCCGGCTCTGCAGGATGGTGCTACTGGTCGAGCTTGTAGGACGGGTGGGCCACCAGTAGCCAGCCCCGTACCCCACAAGGGTACGGGGTTTTCTTTTCAGCGGGTTTGCGGCGCCGGCTCTGGATAACCAGTGTCCATGATCACGAGCCAACGGCCTTTCTCGCGGCGCCACATCGTAACGTACCTCCCACGCTGCAGCTCCTTGCCGACGTCCGCAGTTCGTCTGCTGATGACCGAGTATGTGCCCGTCGTCGAGCCAATCGATCCGCCGCGGAAGACGTAAGCGTCGGTCGGCTCCCAATTCAAAGTGAAAGTGGTGTCGGAAATATTGGGCAGGTCGAATTTGCGAACCTCGTTGTAACCCTTCACCATGTTGCCGCGATAGCGGATGCGGATCGCATCGCTGGCGAAGAATGACATCCAGCCGTCGATGCCCCGCGCGTGAGTAGCAATGGCGAAATCCCGATCGGCCTGCATCAGCGAGCTTTCTGTCGCTCCGCTGTCGGATCCGCCGGTGTTCACTGCAGCGGCGCAGCCCGCAGAGGATGCGCAGAGAATAAAAATCCCGAGCGAGAGTCTCATCTTTAGCTCCCGGAGACGGAACGGAGCTCAGACTTACCACTTTCAGTGATTTTGCACCATAGGTAGGTTTGGCGGTTCGCGATTCGACGTTGCGTCGTTGCTTTGTTGCGGAGAACGAATGGCGGAAGTGTTCGGACGAAAGCTGTTGGCCGGGAAAAATGCCGTCATCACTGGCGGTGGCAGCGGGATCAATTTCGCAATCGCCCGACGTTTTGCCGATCACGGCGCCAAGGTGGCCTTGATCGGCCGCACCAAGGAGAAACTGGATGCTGCAGTAGACGAGATAACGAAGTCTGGCGGCTCGGCGTCCGGGCATCCGGCGGATGTGCGTGACTACAATGCTCTCGCCGCGGCGCTGAAATCGGCCCGCGATGACCACGGTGAGATCGATCTCGTAGTCTGCGGCGCTGCCGGAAATTTTCCCGCGCCCGCTCTCGGCATGTCAGCGAACGGGTTCAAAGCGGTCGTCGACATCGACCTCCTCGGGACATTCAATACTTGTCGCGCCGCGTTCGAGCATCTGCGGCGGCCCGGCGCTTCCATCATCAACATCTCGGCGACACAGGCGTTCACGCCGATGCCGATGCAGGCGCATGTCTGCGCGGCCAAGGCGGGAGTGGACATGCTGACGAAGTGTCTCGCGATCGAGTGGGGGCCCGAAGGAGTGCGCGTCAACTCGATCGCGCCGGGTGCTGTCGATGACACCGAGGGCATGCGACGGCTGGCACCAACAGCGGAGATCAGAAACCAATTCACGCGTAGCATCCCGCTGCAGCGCTTCGCCACCAAGGACGAAATCGCGGACCTGGCGCTGTTTCTGTCGAGTGACGCGGCGAAATTCATCACCGGCGCGGTCGTCGTCTGCGACGGCGGCCAATCGCTCGCCGGGCTGGGCGTCAACATGGCGGCCGCCATGAGACCATCGACATGAGCGAGATCCGCCGGCTGGGAGTCTTTTGCGGATCGAGTCCGGGGGCGCGTCCCGACTACGTCGAGGGCGCGCGCGCATTCGGCCGCCTGTTGTCCGAGCGCGGGATTGGGGTCGTGTATGGCGGATCCAACGTTGGTATCATGGCGGCGCTCGCCGAGGCCGTACTCGATGAGCTCGGGGACATCATTGGAGTGATCCCAAGAATGCTGGTTGAGCGCGAGGTAGCGCACAGGTCGCTGACCGATTTGCGGATCGTGAATTCGATGCACGATCGAAAGGCCCTCATCGCGGAGCTGTCGGACGGATTCGTCGCGCTGCCCGGCGGGATCGGGACGCTGGAGGAATTTTTCGAGATCTGGACGTGGGCACAGCTCGGCGTTCACGAAAAGCCGTGCGGCCTGCTCAACATCGCGGGTTATTTCGATCCACTGCTAAAGTTCCTCGATCGCGCGGTGGAGGAAAAGTTCGTGCGCGAAGTTCACCGCTCGATGGTGATCGTCGAGAGCGATCCACGTCTGTTATTGGCGAGGTTCGAGGCTTATGAGGCACCGAAGGTGGTTAAGTGGATTAATGCTGGAACGATTTAAGAAAGTTTTTGTTGGCGAAAGCCGAATGCAGTCTAACTCCACGTCAATTCATCAATCGACTTAGGCCAGTCCTGCTTGAGCAGTCGCGACAGCGCCCGATCGGCGAGCAGCTTGCCATCGGTCTGGCAGCGCGGACAGTAGTTGGTTTCGTTGTCGGCGTAGCGAATGCGCTGGACGGGCGTGCCGCAGACCGGGCACGGCTTTCGGTACTTGCCATGGACCGCCATCTCCTCGCGAAACGCGGTGACCTTGGCGGGAAAGTCATTGCCGGATTCACGACGCAGGCGGTCAGTCCACTCGACGAGGATGGCTCGCGTGGCGTCGAACAGTCGTTTGATCTCTTCGCTGGTGAGACGGTTGGTGTGCTTCACTGGCGACAGCTTCGCGCGATGCAATATCTCGTCGGAGTAGGCGTTGCCGATACCGCTGAACAGTCGCGGATCGGTGAGCGATCGCTTCAGGGTGTGATTCTCCCTGGTGAGTCGCTCGGTGAATTGCTCGATATCGGCATCCAGAACCTCGAGGCCGCCCCGATCGAACTGCGCGAGCGACTTCTCGCCGCGGACGAGCCATAGCGAGGCGCGGCGCTTCGATCCTGCTTCCGTGAGAATCAGCGTGCCGTTCGGAAAATCGAATGCGGCGAGCCCAAGCTTCCCGGGGACCTTGGCGCCGGCTGGAACCCAGCGCAGACGTCCAGCGATCATTAAATGGATGACGAGAAAAAGATCGTCCTCAAGCTCGAGGACGATTCGCTTCCCCATTCGGCGGATGCCGATCACGCGCTTTCCATTGGCGGCGCTGATGGGTGGATCGACCGAGCGCAGCAGGAACGGTTTTGGGATGCGCACTCGTTCCAGCGGTTGACCGACGATGCGCGATTCGAGCGCTTCGATGTAGGCGGTTATGTCCGGTAGCTCGGGCATCTGCGCTCAGTGCTTCCGGTCGGCAATTGCCGCCAGCAGATAGCTCAGGTTGGCAGTGCCATCCATGATTGGCTCGTTGGTCGAGTAGTCGCCGACATCGTCGTGGTAAACGATGAAACCAGTGTTGAAAGGCGCGTACTCGTCGGGATCGTGGAGACTGATGCCGAGCAGGTTCTTGTAGATGGAAGAGTAGACGGGGCCGTCGAGCAAGGCTCCGGTGAGCTCGATGTGCATCTCCTTGGAGACGACGGAGTGTGGATCACGCGCGAATACGCCGTCGTGCGGCAAGCCAATCACCATCGACACGCCCCAGGGATTCGTGCCGAATAGCCAGTCGAGCGCGGCCTGCTCGTACTCGCGGAACTGGTTGCTGCCCGTCATCCGACGATAGAGGTATGCCTGAGTGGCGAAGGATGCCATCAGGTTGTTCGAGCACCAGATGAATGGAATCCCGATGCGGAATCCGTTGTGGGCCCGATTCACTACTGCCTGGAGTCCCTTCCGGTAGTATTCCGCGACGATGTGGCGATCCGCAGCATTCGCAATTCTCGAGATCTCGTAGTGCCCGTTGTTGTGCCACGGATACCATTGGTAGTGTTTCGCAGTATCCGCTCCCATCCATGGTGTCACTGGCTCGCGTGAGGCGTACTCCAGCGCCTCGCGCAAATATTTGCTGTCGCGTGTGAGCGTATACAGCTCCGCCGCGGCGAGTTCCATGTCGTCAACCCAGTTGTCTTCTTCGTAGAAGTAAGGCGCTCGACCAGGTGCGCCCTGGCAAACTCCCGGGAACTTTTTGCCGATGGCGTACGCTGCTAACGCTTTCTGACGAAGTTTCGCGGCGAATGCCGTATCGCGTTTCGCGTAGAGCGATGTAGCCAGCGCAAAGGCCGACGCGTATTTCCCAGCCGTCGATGCAAATCCGTTCGACCTGTTCTTGTACTTGAAGAGTCCTTGAGGCTTTCCAGTGCAGGGATAAAGCGCTCTCTCTTTTCCCTTGCCCCAGCCGTAGTCCGCCGAGTCAGTGGTCGGCAGATCCCAGTAGGTGTGGTCGCGATCGTCGCCCAGCTGATTGTACATCTCCGAATTCGACGGGAACATCCGCACCAGCCACTCGAGACCATGTCGGGCTTCGTCGAGTATGTCGGGAATTCCATTCGCCTCGGGCAAACCGCGCGAGTCGAAATGATCAGCGAAGACGCCGCGATGATCGCGATACGCCATCAGCATCACGAAGGTCGCGTTGGCCGACGTCATCACATACTGCAGATAGTCTGATGCATCAGCCCAACCGCCGGTGACGGGGACGAACTTGCCGGCAAGGGCTGAATCGTCGACGACGATTCCGTCGTGGGTGTGAACGACTGTCTTGAACAGCGGGTTGTAACCGGAGCGCTGCTCCCTCATGTAGTAGAGGAGCGTGTCAGCCGCGCCCGAATAAGCGTCGGCTCGAATGCGGATTGGCGGAGACGTCACCGATCCAACGGTAATCCGATAGTCTCCAGCTTTCTTGATCGACGAGAAATCGAGCCGATCAGCAGTAGCACAAGGGCCAAACGCTCCACCCGGAATCGGACGACGCTCCAGCACTGTTTTGCCAGTCGCGTCGCTCACCGTGAAGTGCTGGATCTCCGTAGGCTGCAGAGCGCAATACATCGCGACCTTCGGCGCGTCCGGGAGGTAGCCGAGCTGGTTAAAGCGGATCACTCCGGGCGATGGAGATGCTGCTGCGATCTGAGCGAACACGATGAGCGCGACCATGAAATTCCAGTTGGACTCTGTCTACGATAGTCTGCGGTCGAAGTAAGCAGCGGCAGTCTCGATATCCTGACGCGAGATGTAATATTCGCCGAGTGCATGCGCTCCGTCGAGCGCGATGTCGGCAAGCGCCCGCGCCATTCGTCGCAACGCTGGATGAGCGACGCCTTTGATTCCCGCCAACTCCAAAAGATCAGGATTGGGAGTGCCGACTATCTCGAAAGCGCGTTGAGAGCTCTCACGATCGTACACGAGCGACGTGACGAAGAGCACCGGCGCCGCCAGCCATTCCACTTCTATTGTATCAGCCGAGCGCAGCTCGAAATACTCTTTGGGCCGGACTTCGGGGAAAAGAGTGGAGAGATGGAAGTTCCAGTCTTCCAGCGTCACGTTGCCATCCCGCATCCACTCCCGGAAGGTCTGGTACGGATGCGTTCTGTTGCCGCTGCGCATCGCGAACGCGTCCAGCGCAAAGCGCAGGTAATAGGCGATGGGATCATTCTCGTCGTAGGCGATTCCAGTGCGCGAGTCGTCAAGCGTGCGCCAGAGATGCGCGCGATAGCTGGCGTGATTCACCCGCCTGCCGGCATAGCTCGACGAATTGCTGAAGAGCGCCACGACGACGGGGCTGATCGCATTGAGCAATAGCCATCTGGCAAGCGGCTCCCGCCCGCGCTCGACGTTTATCTGGAGCGCCGCAGTCTGGCGCATCATGCGCACGCCTGATGGTCCGATCGAGTCGAAGTAGTGCGTCATCCCGACGTATCGCTCGCGGTGCAGCTGCAACGGTACGACGCCGATGTCGTTGTACGGGTCAACTCCGGCGGCGACAAGCTCGATTCCATTGGCAACCATCGTTTGCCGCAAGACTTCCACCAGACTGCGGGTCGATTGAATGACCGACGACGCAGTAGTGTGTGGGCTGGTGCTTAGCTCCAGCTGGCCACCTGGCTCGAAGGAAACGCGGGCGCCGTCGGACAATTCCCATGACGGTGGATCGTCTCCGGCCGACTTTTCCGTCCAGCGTTCCCCCTTTGCGAGTTGGGAAAGAATCTCGGAGGTGGACGGATTCTCTCCGGGAGTCGAAAGTACGGGCTTGTGCGTCGACTGGAGAAGAGGAATCAGCTCGAGCTCGAGTCCGACTGCCCGCGGATGCGTGGATCGGGAAGGAGCGAACAGTCGCTGTCGAACATCGTCCAACAGCTGGACCTCGGTGAGGCTCACGGCTCCAGCTCAACCCTCCGCGCGCGCAAGCGCCAGAGCAAAGGAGTTATCATCGGCGGGCATCCATTTCTCGAGCAGCAGTCCTGACGCAGTAAGAATGTCCTCCAGCGTTGGGCGATCGTACTTGTAACTCAGCTCGGTGCGGATGCTCTCGCCCTTCTCAAAAGAGATCTCGCCGATTTCCGGAATCGTCACCTTGTGCGCCCGGCGTGCGATGAGGTGCATCTCCACGCGGTGCTGCTCGCTACTATAAAATGCGCGGTGCTCGTAGTCGGCGACGGGGAAATCAGCGCCGAGCTCGCGGTTCAGCCTCTCCAGAATGTTGAGGTTGAAAGCCGCGGTGACGCCGCGCGAATCGTTGTAGGCGCGATTGATGATCGCTGGATCCTTGATCAGATCGGCACCCAGCAGAAATCTATCGCTCGATCCCATCTCACTGGCGATGTGCGAAAGAAGGCGCACCGCCTGCGCGCGGGGAAAATTTCCGATGGTGCTGCCGAGGAAGGCGACGAGCGTCGGGCTGGCGCTGGGAGGAAGCTCAAACGGCTCCGTGATGTCGGAGACCACCGGTATGATCTGCACGTCCGCGTAGTCCGTGCGCAGCTGGAGCGCGGTCGCCTCCAGAAAATCCTTGCTGACATCGACCGGCACGTAACACTCGGCGCAGCCGCTGGTACGCATCTCGTCAAGAATGATGCGCGTCTTAGTGGCGCTGCCGGCACCGAGCTCGACTAGTGAACATGGCCGTACGGTGGAGATGATCTGGGAGATCCGCTGCTCCAATAGCGATCGCTCGGCGCGAGTGAGGTAGTACTCGGGAAGCTGGGTTATCTCCTCGAACAGCTCGGAGCCGCGCTCGTCGTAGAAATATTTTGGCGAGAGCTGCTTGGGTGACCGACTCAGCCCCTGGCGCACGTCGACCACCATCTGCTGCCGTGAGCGGCGGACGGTGTAGGGCGGGGTGCCCATCAACCCGAAAGGGCGACCGTTTTTCACGCGTCGCGGGCGCAGCGAAAGCCGCTGAAGATTTGCCGCCTGATGAGATAATCCCAGTTGCGGAACGTGTTGCGAATGGCACCCGATCGGGTAGCCCACGAGCCGCCTCTCAGCACCTTGTAATCGGAACCGAAGAATTCTTCCGAGTACTCCTTGTAGGGGAAGCTCTGAAATCCTGGATAACCGTGGAAGTCGCTCGATGTCCACTCCCAGACGTCGCCAATCATTCCATGGCAGCCGATTGGCGAAACATTCTGGTCGAAAGTTCCAATTGGAGCAGTGTCGAAGGAGAGCTGATCGATGTTCGCCAACTGTGAATCGGCCTTTGCATTGCCCCACGGATAAGTGCGAGCCTGTCGGCTGGCGGGGTCCCAGGATGCGGCCGCCTCCCACTCGAATTCGGTAGGCAATCGCTTTCCCTCCCATCTGGCGAACGCTTCCGCCTCGTAGTAGCAGACGTGACAGACGGGACGAGCGGGATGGACTGCTCGCGTCAAATCCATAGTGCGAGAGATCCAGCTGTCGCCGTCGCGGGTCCAGTACTTGGGCGCGGTCGCGCCGGACTCGGCCAACCAGCGACGTCCGCCTTCCGACCAGAGATCTGCGCGCTGGTAGCCGCCGTCAGCGATGAATTCCAGGTAGCGGCCGTTGGTGACTGGATCCCGATCAATCAGGAACGGTCGCAAATCGACGTGGTGCCGTGGCCGCTCGTTGTCGTAAGCAGCGCTTCTGTCATCCGTTCCTATCGTGACTCTTCCGCCGGGGAAAGAAACCATGTCGCTACGGACTGACTGGCGGGTGGCAAACGTGCGGGCGCGGGGAGCGTGGAACGGCTCGCCCTTTTTCAGCTGCAGCGTCTGCAGGATCGTTTCGTTGTGCTGATACTCGTGCTGCAGAACCATGTGATAGACGTATGCGTCGCGCAGTAATGGATTGCGGTCGTCGAACTCCACAGTCTCGAGGCGATCGAGTACGCGAGTCCGAATCTCTTCCAGGCGAGCGGTCATCTGTGACAGCGAAGGAAGCGCGAGCGACGCACGGGTGGCGCGGGGATGCTCGAACGGATTGTACAACCCCGGCATCTCGGAGAACTCGATTGGACCGTCGAGATTCTGGGTGAGCCAGAGCTCCTCGAAGTGGGCGATGTGGCCCACGTCCCAGATGATGGGACTCATTAGTCCGACAATCCTGAGATGAGCAGTAGCGTTCTGTCGCGCGCTTCGGTGAGAAGACTCGCGATCTCCTGCTTCGTCGCGGAAGCAGAATAGGGTGCGTTGGTTGTGAGTCGGGAGGGGGACACAGTCATGGAAGGAGAACAGCGGGCCGCCAACCTGTGAAATGATAGTGCCGCCGCTGAAACTTGCCAAACAAGGGAGGCGTCCTACGTTATTGGGCGCGGCGGCAGGCCGGCCGATCTTCAATCCCAGCAGCCACTTACGGAGCGCCAATGGGACGCGTAACGAAATGGATAGGGATTGGGTTTCTCGGGCTGATCGGACTCCTCGTCATCGCGGTGGTGATCGTGTACGCGCTGACCTCACGCCGGATGTCCAAGACGTACGCCGTGAATGATCCGCCGCTGGCGATTCCCACCGACTCTGCATCGATCGCGAACGCTCATGGTTTTTGCGGATCGAACACGCGCGCGACTGGTAGAATTGCACTCGTATTTGTTCGGGAATAGGTTTTCGGTCGGTAGTCATGGCCAATCCAAGCACAGTTGCACTCAGCCCGCCGGGCCGTCACGGCCCGTTGATCGGCTTCTTCGAGCGGATACCCATCATTGCAGGCGGCGTCGTAGCCATCGTCGGTGCAGTGGTACTCTCAGGCTGGGCTCTGAACCTTTCATTCGCTACGACGCCGCGACCGGGCGGATACCCAATGCTTCCGCTGAGCGCGTTATGTTGCGTCCTCGCCGGTGGCTCACTGACAATGGCGGTGGGTCCGCATCGCACGCCGACGACCGAAGCTATTCAGCAGAGTCTTGCTGCACTTGTTGCGACGATCTCGGTCCTCACTCTTTACGAGTATTTGCGTAGCGGCCCGGCGGGATTCGATCTGCTGCTCTTTGGCGACAAGCTGCACCAGGTGTCGCAGGATCCAGCAGGCCGGATGTCGATTAATACTGCCGGCACGTTCCTCCTCTTTGCTTTGGCGCTGCTCTCCATCCCTCATGATCAGCGCAGGAACGATCTGCGGGCGCAAATGTTCGCTACGCCGGGGCTCTTCATCGCCCTCGTCGGACTCCTCGGTTACATATTCGGCGTGAAAGGCGCCTACGGACTCTCCCAATCCTCGGGTATGGCTCTCGTAACGTCGATCTGTCTGCTTATACTCGGGGTTGGAACTCTCGTCGCTGTCACCGATCGTGGCGTTGCGTCTCTGCTAATGGATGAAGGAGCGGCCGGTGTGCTTACCCGGCGTCTCCTGCCCGCCGCTTTGCTCGCGCCAATTGTGCTCGGCATCATCCGGATGATCGGAGATTCCGCCGGCATCTACGAGTCAGAATTTGGCGTCTCGCTTTTCGCGGTGGCGACGATCCTGACTTTCGTCGGTCTCGTACTCTGGTCGGGGCGGGTGCTGCGCAACACCGACAAAGAAAGGGTCGATCTACTGGCGCTCGAGCAGCAGGCACGCGCCCACGCCGAGAGATTGCGGAGTGAAGCGGAAGCGGCGCGCGCAGAAGCAGAAAGAGCCAACAACAGCAAGACCGATTTCCTGGCAGTGATGTCGCACGAGCTGCGGACACCGCTCACCGCGATAATGGGATACGAAGAGCTACTCTCCGACGGCATCACCGGACCCGTCACCGAGCTTCAGCGGCAACAGCTTGGTCGAATCAACGTCAGTGCGCGTCACCTGCTCGGTCTCATCGATGAGATCCTGACATTCGCGCGCGTCGACATCGGCCGCGAACGGGTGAGGTGGGAGTCGATGTCGATCAATCACACGCTCGGCGATGCCGCCGCGCTGGTCGAGCCGATGGCCGCGGCAAAGGAAGTTCATTTCATCGTCGAGCTGCTCGAGGAAGATCAGGCGATCCAGACCGACGGCACCAAGCTGCGTCAGATGCTGGTGAATCTTCTCTCCAACGGCATCAAGTTCACCGACAAGGGAGAAGTGCGAGTCAGCTGCGCTGTCGCCAACGGTCAGCTCGAGGTGAGGATCGCCGACACCGGAGTCGGCATCGCCGCAGAAAACATCGAGGACGTGTTCGAGCCGTTCTGGCAAGCAGAGCAGACGGCGACGAGACGCACTGGTGGAACCGGCCTTGGGCTCAGCGTGACGCGTAAGCTGGCGCGACTACTGGGCGGCGATGTTACGGTGGCAAGCAGAGTCGGGGCGGGCAGCACTTTTCTGCTGACGCTACCGATGAAAGCACCACCGGGTGAGAGTGTGCGTCGGCGCGACACGCCGACCACACCCACCAGCGCGGTTCCGGCGCTTCATATCTAGCGCGCTCCAACTTTCGCGTCCGGCTTGGACGTCACCGGCGCGCCCGCTTCTTCGAGCGGCGCGACGAAGTTGAAGAGCTTGAGACGAAGATTGCCGCGCGGGCCGAGCGTTTCATCGTGCTCGTAGGAAGTCACAGAGCAGTTTGCGATCTCCGCTTTCTTGTCGATGGCGAGCAGCTCTGCCTCGGTGAGGTGCTCGAGGATGTAACGCATGCAGAGCACGACGACAGCGTGGCAGACGATCAGCACGCGCTGGCCGCAGTACTCACGCGCAATCATCTCGGTCACACTGCGCAGGCGAAGGATCACATCGCACCAGCTCTCACCGCCCGGTGGCCGGTGGTAGAACTTTCCAAGCAGGCGCCGGAACTCTGCCTGGTCTGGGAACTGCTCCATGACGCCGACAGCGGTCAGTCGATCGAGAATTCCAAACTCCTTTTCGCGCAGGCGCTCATCGACCATCAATGAATAGGAATCCTCGTTCATGCCGGCGGTCTTCACGATGAGGCCGGCGGTATGTCGTGAGCGGAGATAGGGAGATGTGAGGACGATGTTCGGGCGATCGTCTGGCGGCAGCGCTCCAAACCACCGACCGACAGCGGTCGCCTGGCGCTGGCCGAGCTGCGAGAGCGGCACGTCGACATCACGGACGTCGATGTCGATCATCGGCTCGCCGGCTTCGATGGCGGCCTCGCGGGCGACGTTGCCGGCGGATTCACCGTGTCGCACGATGTAGAGTAGATCGGGCCAGATCTTATCGGATTTCACGCGGCCAACCAGGTCAAGGAGCGTACCATTTCAGAGCGAACGAGTCCCGACCACCACGATCCTGATTGGCCGAGATATCCGGAAACAATTTTGCGCTTTTCGGAACCGCCGGTAGAAATTGATCTGCGCGACACTCCCTCCAAGTACGCACTGGCGAAGTTGCGTGTGGCGGGGTTTGGCGGGCCATTCGCAGTGATTACTGCCTTCGATCCGGGCGGACGTAATCTCTCGGCCTCAGAAAATGAGCAGCGACGGCTGGATCTCAACCGACAGCTCGAGAAAACCGGGCACCGTTTCGTAGCTGTCGACGCCTGCTCTCCCAATCGGTTGCACTGCGAGTGCAGCGTCGCGGTAGTCATGAAACAGAAAGAGGCGCTTGCTCTGGCACGTGTGCTCGAGCAAGTCGCCTTTTTCTGGTTCGATGGCAGCCGATTCTGGATTCTGGGAGCAATCGCGGAAGCCGATCCGCTAGAGTTGCCCCGCAGGTCCTAGCTCAGTGGTTTGTACTTATACCCGTACGCGCCGCCCTTCGACGAAGTGAGCTTGAACGTGGCGGTTGATTTCGGAGCTACGGGTCCGACAGTCGTGGTCTGAGTGTCGATAACTGCTCCGTTCTTGTCGAGGAAGTCCACGTTCAGGTTGTAAGTCTTGGAAGTCGAGCTGCGGTTCTCGATCGTACCGCCGAGCGTGCTGCCATCGCCGCGGCGCGAGAATTCACTGACCGCGAGCTTGACGGCCGCACTCTCCGACTTGTTGTTGAAGTAGACGAGCGAGTCAGTGTAGATCTTCTGCAGCTTCTTGTCCTTCGTTCCCTTGTACAAGCCCTGGTACGCGAAGGCGTACAGCAGCGGATTGTCCGGATTGCTGGGATCCATCGCCACGAGCTTGTCGATCAGTGGGAAAGCCTTCGAGAACTGGTTGTTCTGGATGTACGTGGCAGCGAGGTTGTTGATCGCATCGCGCGAATAGGGATTCTGCGCCAGAGCAGCATCAAAGAGCTTTGACGCATCAGCATGGTGGCCGCTGCGCGTTGCTACGACGCCGGCGTGAACGAGCGCCAGCTCTCCGTACTTCGATGGATTCGCCAGCATCGGCGCATAAATGCCGGCAACTGACGCGCTATCGCCAGCCGCGAGATACGCGCGTGCTTCGTTGTCTACCGCATCAGCCAGAAGCAGATCGTTGTTAGCGACGGCAATGTAGTCCTGCCACGGCTTGATGGCTTCCTTGGCGGCGGCACGCTTGGCTGCGCCGCTCGCTGCGTCAACCCTGTCGGATGCCGCGGACGCGATCTCGTACATGGTCTTGACGCGAACATCCGCGTACGATGTGTCGGTTCCCGCAGCGGTGAGCGCCTGCTTCCAATAATCGTTGGCAGCGGCGTAGTCCTTTCGGTTGCGCGCAACCGAGCCGAGCACTGAATACGCGTACGGCGCTTTCCGGTCGAGGATCAGCGATCTCTTGGCGAGCTTCTCCGCCGAGTCGAGCTGCCCGGCGTTCAGCGCATTGATAGCGCCGTTGAGAGCGTTGAGCCACGGCTTCTGCTGACGCCACTGGGCGATGATCGGAACGCACTCCGGTGACGCCTTCTCGACGATCGAGAACGCCGAGTCTGCCGCGGCGTACAGATCGATCATGCCGGTCGGGTTATTGGTCAGTCCGAGAGCGCTCCTCGCCACGACGGGCTGGGCGGTTGGCTGCATCAGATATACAATGTACGCCTCACCACGCAGATAACTCCGTGCTGTCGGATTGTCGTTGCCGTTGTCGACGAGGCGCAGAACGTCTTGCAGATCGCGCATCGGATTTCCCTTTTCGGATGCGGAGATAGCACGCGTCATCGAGAACTGCGCCTTGGCGATATCGCCCTTGGTATTGGCGGTCGGGTCGCAGTTCGCCGCCGCGTTCTGTGCCGCAAGCGGCGATGCGGCGAGGGCGCCGACTGTCAAAGCGGCGGCAATTCTATTGAGGATTGCTTTCATCAGGGATCTCCCTGGTGTCAGTAAAAAGAGGGGGTGGGTTAAGGGCCGGGTGGGGCCAAAAAGCGCGTCCAATTAATATACCGACCAGCATTGTTCGTTCCGAGCAGACACGGTCTAAGCTTCTGCTCTTGCCGCTTCCCTGACCAGTTCCAGGGCGTGGCGGACGTGCTCCTCGGTCGTGTGAATGTTCCCGATCGCGATGCGGAGCGCGTATTTCCCGCGAACGCGAGTGTGGGACAGGAAGACCTCGCGCGTGGCCAGCACGCGCTCCACCAGTCTGGCGTTGTGCGCGTCGAGCTCGGTCGCCGACATTCCCGGCGGGCAATGACGGAACACCACCGTCGAGAAGTTCGCCTCGGCCATCCGCTCGAACTCCGGGTCGTCGTCGATCCATTCCGCAAGTTTTCGCGCGATGCGGATATGCTCTCTGATCAGCGATCGCAGCCCGTCGACGCCGAAATTTCGTATTACAAACCAGAGCTTGAGCGCCCGAAAGCGGCGGCCGAGCGCAATGCTGTAGTTCATCAGGTTGGTAACGCCGGCGCCTTCGCTGACCACCAGGTATTCCGGGATGTGCTGAAACGCGCGCTTCAACAAGTCGGGACGGCGTGTGTAAAGAGCGGAGCAATCCACCGGCGTGAACAACCACTTGTGAGGATTCACTACCAGCGACTCGGCGCGCTCACAACCGGCGAGCACGTCTCGCATCTCGGGAAGAATCGCGGCGACGCCAGCATAAGACGCATCGACGTGCAGCCACATGCCGTGCCTTTCCGACAACTCGACGATGGCGGGCACCGGGTCGACGGCGGTCGTCGATGTGGTTCCGACTGTGGCCACGACCGCAATTGGAATTCGTCCGGCGCGAACATCGTTCTTGACTGCATCACGGAGCGCTCGGGGATCCATTCGCAACGCCGAGTCCGTGGGAATTTTGCGCAGTGATTCGAGACCGTATCCAAGCGTCATCACTGCTTTGTCGACGCTCGAATGCGCTTCCTCCGAGCAGTAAATGGTGAGCCTGGGCAGATCCACTCTTCCCGACATTCCTTCTTCTCGGATGCGCAGCTCGGGATGCAGCTCACGCGCGGCAGCCAGCGCGTAAAGAGTATTTGCCGAAGCGGTGTCGCCGATGACGCCGAAGAATTTGTCGGGCAGTCCGATCATCTGACGCAGCCAGTCGAGGGTGTGCGTCTCCAGCTCCGTTCCCGCCGGCGTCGTCCGCCAAAGCATGGCGTTGACGTTGAGCGCCGCCGACAACGCTTCGCCGAGCACGCCTGCTCCCGTTGCGCTGTTCGGGAAGTAGGCCATGAAATCGGGGTGGTTCCAGTGCGTGCTGGCGGGAACGATCAGTCGCTCGAAGTCGGCGAGGATCGATTCCATCGACTCACCGTGCTCCGGTGGAGACGCGGGCAGCGACTTGCGCAAGTCGCCCGGTTTTACGCTGGGGAGCACCGGCCAGCCTTCCGGGTCAGCCAGGTAGTCGGCGATCCAATCGATCACCGCGTGTCCGTGCCGACGGAATTCTTCCGGCGACATGTCGGCGACGGTTCGGGATTCAGGCGATGTAGTTGACGACATAGATCGATGAAAATATAGGGGGTCGTCGCGCCTCGGACGGCGGGGTGTACGAGCCATATATTTTCGGCGATGGTGCGCAATCCGATCGTGCTCGTCCACGGATATTCCGATGAAGGCGCTTCGTTCAAAGTCTGGGAGCGCATCCTCGAACAGCGCGGCTACGACGTGGCGATGATTCACGCCTGCAGCTACCGGTCGCTCACCAACGAAGTGACGATCAAGGACATCGCTGAAGGATTTGATCGGGCGTTGCGCATCAGGGCCGGGCTGAGCGAAGACGAGCCGTTCGATGCAATCGTGCACTCGACCGGAATGCTGGTGATAAGAGCCTGGCTCACTGCTTATGCCGGGCGTCGCGATCGACTCAAGCATCTCATCGGACTGGCTCCCGCAACCTTCGGCTCACCGCTCGCGCACAAAGGGCGCAGCTGGCTCGGTGCTCTATTCAAAGGCAACAAGCATCTCGGCCCCGATTTTATGGAAGCGGGTGATAGAATCCTCGACGAGCTGGAGCTCGCCAGCCGCTTCACCTGGGACCTCGCTCATCTCGATCTGCTCGGCGACGAGACGTTTTATGGGCCGACGCGGCGCACACCTTACGTCTTTGTCTTCTGCGGTAACCAGAGCTATGGCGGATTGCAGCAGCTCTTCGACGAGCCGGGATCGGACGGGACCGTACGATGGGCGTCGTGTCCACTCAACACGCGAAAGATCATTCTCGATTTCACGATCGATCCCGAGCGCCAAGGCTCCGAGCAGCGCGCTTCGGTCGCCGACTGGAAGAACACCGACATTCCGCTGATACCGATCGACGGCAAGAATCACGGGACAATTCTCTCCGACCCGGGGAACGACCTGGCCGATCTGGTCGATAGCGCGCTTCAGGTATCGAGCGCGGCCAGCTTCACGCAATGGATCGACGACGCCACCAGGAAATCCCAGCATGCCCGCGGGAAGATGGATGAATGGCAGCAGTTCGTGGTGCGATTGATCGACGAGCGCGGTGATCCGGTTCCCGATTACAACATCCAGCTATTCAAACGCGCCGGGGCGGGCGCCGACAACAGCATCCACGAATTCTCGCTCGACGTTCATACATACAAGGGCGATCCCAGTCTCCGTTGCTTTCACGTGCGGCTGGCCGATCTCGACTACAAAAAGCTCCCGAATCTCTGGATTCGGGTGATGGCGTCCTCAGGATCCCAACTCGTTGGCTACGAGGGCTTTGGCGGGGACAAACAGGCGGATCCAGCCGTGTCTCCCATTGCCAGGGAGGCAAAATGGGACGGAACTTTGGACATATCCTCCCTCTCCGACGATACAGGGATAAAATTCTTTTATCCGTTCACGACAACTCTGATCGAGCTTCGGCTCAATCGCGAGCCGCTACCACTCACAGGTAAGAATGAAGTCTGCTGGTTCTAGTCCATTTGGTCGGAAAGCTGTCGCGCATCTCAAGAAGGTCGATCCAGTACTGGCGCAGGTGATCGACCGGATTGGTGCTTACAGAGGCTGGCCGGCGAGCAACGGCTCACACTTCGATGCCGTTTGCCGCTCGATTGTTTTCCAGCAGCTTTCCGGCAAAGCCGCCGGCACCATTCACGGCAGGTTCCAGGGATTGTACGGCGGTCGAGCGCCGTTGCCCGACGAATTGGCGACGACGTCTGACGAGAAGCTGCGTGCGGTGGGACTGTCCCGACAGAAATCGGCGTACCTCAAGGATCTGGGGGGCAAAGTCGCAGCGGGAGAGCTACCGATCGAGACACTCCACGAGCTGACGGACGAGGAAGTCATCACGGCACTCACTCAGGTCAAGGGAATCGGCAGATGGACGGCGCAGATGTTCCTGATGTTCCGACTCGGCCGACCCGATGTCCTTCCGGATCTGGATCTTGGAGTGCAGAAAGGGATTCAGCGGGCGTACCGGCTGCGCAAGCTGCCGACGCCGGAGCGAGTGAAGAAAATCGGCGCCAACTGGGCGCCCTATCGCACGGTGGGATCGTGGTACATGTGGCGGTTGATGGACGCACCCACTCCGGTTCCACGCTCGGGAGGGGGAGGGGGAAGGGGAGGGGGAGGCTGATTGTTACACCAATTCACACGTGACCTTAGCTTGATGCTAATGTCGACGGTGCACGCAGAGATCGAGACGACTGGCGTCCGTGCTGACGACAGCCCAATTGGGCGCTGTCGTGAAGTACTCGCTGCGTTTTTCGGTGAGCCGCACGAGCGATCATTCGACGTCAAGTTCTGGGACGGAGCTGTCGATAGAGGAAGTGCTGCGCAATCTCCATACACCCTCGTGCTCAATCGGCCAGCGGCGCTGCGCAGGATGCTGCTGCCGCCCAACGAGGTATCGCTCGTCGAGTCTTACATCTCGGGCGACGTCGATGTCGAGGGAAGCATGGAGGCAGCGGCAGGTCTCGCGGACGCGATTGGTAATCGTCTCCACTCTCCGGTTGGGGTCGCAAAGCTGATTCGACTCGTGCTCAGGCTTCCCGGACAGGCGGCGGACGATCTGAACGACGCGCGCTTCCCCGAGCGGGCGCGAAACCTGGGACCGAGACACACCCCGGTGCGCGACGCGGCAGCAGTTCGCTTCCATTACGATGTCGGCAACAACTTCTACAAGCTGTGGCTGGACCGGCGCATGGTGTATTCGTGCGCCTACTTCCATTCGGCTGACGATTCTCTCGACGTCGCACAGGAAGCGAAGCTGGATCTGATTTGCCGGAAGCTGCGCCTCAAGCCAGGCGATCGACTGCTGGACATAGGCTGCGGCTGGGGCGGACTCATCATGTACGCCGCGGAGCGGTATGGCGTCGACGCGACCGGGATCACGCTGAGCGAGAACCAGGCATCTCTCGCCAGGGAGCGGATCGACCAGGCGGGGCTCGGCGAACGCTGCCGAGTGGCAATTCGGGACTATCGAACGCTGACGGCGGACGATGGATATGACAAGATCGCCAGCGTGGGGATGATCGAGCACGTCGGACTCTCTCACTTGCCCGTGTATTTCGCGTCGGCATTTCGCGCGCTCAAAGCGGGCGGATTGTTTCTCAATCACGGCATCGTGAGCCTGCGCGAAGCCCGTCCGAAATCAATTCGCGACAAAATCTTCGCCAAGCTCTGGAAAGCGGACTCCTTCATCGACACCTACGTCTTCCCCGATGGAAAACTCACCGCGTCGGCCGACGTAATCTCTGCCGCTGAAGCATCGGGGTTTGAGGTCCGCGACGTCGAGAGTTTGCGCGAGCATTATGCGATGACGCTCCGGCACTGGGTGAGATCGCTGGATGAGAAGAGTCGCGAGGCCATCGGAATCGTGGGCAATCACACCTATCGCGTGTGGAAACTCTACATGGCGGGGTCGGCGCACGCGTTTGCGACGGCGGGAATCAACGTCATTCAGACACTGCTCGCCAAGCCTGATGCAGCAGGGCGCTCGAACCTTCCACTCACCCGCGACGACATCTACGACGGGCTGGCAACGAATCTGAGGGCGCCGAGAGTAGCTTGAGGGTAAGGATTTTGTTGGGCGCAGTGGCGGCGGGAATCGCTTGCGCCAGCCCACCGCCACCGCCTCCACCTCCTCCACCACCAGTCGTCGTCGGGCCACCAACTGATACAGTCAGGATTCCGATCAACGACCTGGCGACACGAACGTACTTCAAGAACTCCGGTGGGCTGTATCCCGGCGGCAACAGTCAGCCACCGTCCGATCAGGACTCAGCGGGGCGGGCTCGGCGTAATGTGATCAAGGCGCTCGATGTCAACGGCGACGAGAGTCCGTTCGGGAAATTCGTCCTGCTCTCCATTGGCGGTGGCAATGCCAGCGAGTATTGGTGCTCGAAGACATCGAGGCCGCCGTGTTCTGCCGGGTCATTCATGGGGCGCGCGGTGGTTGATCCGACGGTGAATCGATATTCACTGGTGATAGTGAACGGCGCGGCTGACAGTCTCGACGCACCTCTCTGGACATCGGCGACATCTGCCGCCTACGATCGCATCAAGGTTGCCCGGCTCGCCCCGCTGGGGCTCAGTGAGAATCAGGTGCAGATCGCGTGGGTGAATCTGGCTGATCCCAAGCCGACCGTATCGCTGCCGTCAGATAGCGCGGATGCGTACAGGTTTCTGACGAACGTCGGATTGATCGTGCGCGCGCTCAAGGTTCGCTATCCGAGTCTCCAGCTCGTTTTTGTTTCGAGTCGTGAATACGGCGGCTACTCGACGACGGACTGGAATCCGGAGCCGTACGCGTACGAGGAAGGGTTGTCGGTAAAGTGGGCCATCGAGTCGCAGATCAATGAGATGCGGGGGCAGGCGCCCAACCCACGAGCGGGCACTCTCAGCAATGCCAAGAAAATGGCGCCGGTCATGCTGTGGGGACCTTATCTCTGGGCTGACGGCATGTCACCGCGGAGCGACGCGCTGGTATGGCAGCGAACGGATTTCGACGCAGATGGGGTACATCCGTCGCCGAACGGTGTGGCCAAGGTGGGGCTGATGCTGCTCGATTTTTTCAAGTCCTCCACCTACACCCGTTGCTGGTTCCTGGCGAATCAATATTGTCTATAGATGATGGTTTAGGGGCTCCGTTTATGTCGGTAATCCAATTCGAAGATCTTCCCAATTCGTCCCGAGCGTGGGTTTTCGGGAGCGACCGCACCCTTGATCCCGCGCAATCAAAAATCGTGATGAACGAAGTCGACGCCTTCCTGCATCAGTGGAAGGCTCACGGAGCGGAGCTGACGTCGGGCAGGGATTGGAGATATGGCCGATTCCTTACCGTCGCTGTCGATCAATCGACTGCCGGCGCATCCGGCTGCTCGATCGATGGTCTCTTCCGTGCGTTGAAATCACTGGAGCCAAAACTAGGAGCAAGCCTTATTACAAGCGGGCTCATTTTCTACTGCGATGCAGACGGCGCGGTGCAGTCGGTAACTCGCGAGCGCTTCGCGGAGCTCGGAGCACAAGGCAAAATTGGCGCGCAAACGCGGGTGTTCGATCCGACGGTGACGTCACTGGCGGAGTGGCGAGCTCGTTTCGTGCTCGACCTCAAGGATTCCTGGCACACCAAGCTCATTAAACACAATCAGCCGGCGTGAAGTCCCACACTTCGTATCTCACCTTCAATACGAAGAAGCGGCAAGAGATCATCGACATCACCGATGAGGTCGAGAAATGCCGAGCCGCTGCGGGAATCAACGAAGGAATGGTTCTGGTGTCGGCGATGCACATCTCGGCGTCGGTCTTCGTCAACGATCACGAATCCGGGTTGTGGAAGGACATTCTCGACTGGCTGGAGAACCGCATCGCGCCGTGGTCACCCGATGACTACCGGCACAACAGCGGCACCGGCGAAGACAATGCAGCGGCGCATCTACGCTCGCTGACTGTCGGCCACGAAGTCATCGTGCCGGTGACGAAAGGGAAACTCGATTTTGGGCCGTGGCAGCGCGTGTTCTACGGAGAATGGGATGGGCAGCGTCCCAAGCGCGTACTGCTCAAGGCGATGGGGGAGTAGGATCGAGCTTCTGCACCGCCTCCTCGGCGCCGATGAATCCGATCTTGCTGTGGGTTCCATCGCAGAACGGCTTCATCACCGAGCCGCCGCACCGGCATAGCGAAATTCGGGGCAGGCCTTCCGGCGTCGTTTTTCTTTTCTCCTCGGGGACTGCAATCGGATTTCCATCGGCATCGACGAGATTGAAATCGCCGATGACCCAGTAAGGGCCGTTCTTGCGCACCAGAATCGTCACTTCTGCCATTGGGAATTCTCGGAAAATTTTGGATTGCCTTCGACGGGCGTCGCGGTCACGCTGACGCCAAGATCTCGCAGCAAACCGTCGTGTAAGTCGTAAATCCAGCCGTGGACGCTGAGCGACTGATCGCGCGCCCACGCGTCACGAACTACCGTCGTCTGACTCACGTTCACCACCTGCTCCACAACGTTCAGCTCACAGAGACGATTGTGTTGCCGCTCCTCGGTTGGAAGGCTGTCGAGCTCGGTCTGGTGCTTCCAGCGCACGTCCTGAACGTGTCGCAGCCAGTTGTCGACAAGACCAAGCCGGTCGTCGCGCAGCGCGGCGCGCACACCGCCGCAACCATAATGACCACAGACGATGATGTGCTCCACCTCGAGCACTTCTACCGCAAACTGCAGCACCGACAGGCAATTGAGATCCGCGTGGACGACGACGTTGGCGACATTGCGATGCACCAGCAGCTCGCCGGGCGCCAGCCCCACAATCTCGTTCGCCGGCACGCGACTGTCGGCGCACCCGATCCACAAGTACTGAGGCGCCTGCTGGCTCGACAAGCGCGAAAAGAACTCGGGATCCTGCCGAGTCATCTTCGCTGCCCAGGCGCGGTTATTCGCGAATAGATGCTTCAGCAATCGCGTCTCCTACTCGAGTGCGTCGACGAAACCGACACGCCAGCTTGGATAGATGGGTGTCCAATTGAGCTCATGCTTCGCTTTGGCATTCGAGCAGCCGCGGATTTGGGTCATCATGGCAACGCCGGCCTTGCCGATAAGGAGCTCTCCAAGCCAGTGCGGGATTCTATAGGGTGGTTTGGCGCCGATGGCCTTAGCAAGTGCGGGCAACCACGTCGAGACTTTTGCCGGCTCGTCATCCGCAACGTTGTAAATGCCCGGCGTACCGTGTGAGATGGCCGCGGCGGTGGCAAGGGCGGCGTCACTGATGTGGATGAATGACCAGATGCCGCCACCGCCACCGATGACGGGCAGCTTGCGCTTCTTTACCAGCTTGAAGACAGCGCCGCCCTTTCCGATCGAGGTGCCGGGGCCGTAGAACGAACCGTAGCGGAGGGCGATCCCGTCCAGGTAGGTCACGCTCCGCATCTTGTCCTCGAGATAGCGTATGGCAGCGAGAGTTTTACTGAAGCCTTCCGGCGGCTTCGGATCGAGTGGATCGTCTTCCGTCTTGACCGGGCCGCCTTTCTTCGTGTACGGCCAGCCGCAATAACTTTGGGCGATGAAGCGGCGAGTTCCGATGGTGCGCGCGGCAGCGAGCAGGTCGTCGGTGACCTCAGTTCGGAAGCGGTTGGTAAGCGCGAACTCCTGATCGAACTTCCGAAAATTTCCGACGCCACTGAGCGCGGTGAGCTGATGAATGATCACCTCGGGCTCCGCTCTGCGCACCGCGGCGGTGAGCGCCGCTTTGTCGAGCGGATCGGCGATTACCGCACTGACACCCATGTCCTCGAGCGAAACGGCCTTCGCCGCCGAACGCGTCAGCGCTACCACTTCATGTCCCTTATCCAGGAGTTGCGGCAGGAGGAATTTTCCGATCGCTCCAGTGCCACCAGTGACAAAAATTTTCATGCGAGATTGATAGTTGTGGTCAGAGGTCTTTCCTGAAGCAGCGGATCTGAACGGTTTCGACGAATCCGAGCGCACGGTGCGCGGCGGCGCTAACCTGATTGTCGATCAGCGCATCGGATCCGAACTCAATGCAGCCACTTTGCCGTGCCCACTCTTCTGCTGCCGCAACCAGCGCACGTCCTATTCCGCGGCGACGAGCTTCCGGCGCCACGTACCAGCCTTCGAGATATCCAACGCGGTCTGTCACGCACTCTTCGGCGTAGTTTCGAATCGATAACTCCGCAAAACCTAGCGGAACGCTGCGATCGTCGAATGCAATAAGGACCGCGAGCGGCTCTCGCAGCTCACCGGCGAAGAACCGGTCGATCTCCGTCGCGTGTGCGGCACGATCATCGTCCGGCCAAAGTGCCTCGCGCATTTCCAGTCACGCCGCCTTCTCGCCACGCGTTACGGGACGAACTCGAATCATGGTCGTGGTGATGTTCTCCAATGCGCGAAGACTGATGAGTTGCCGTCATCTCGAATTACTGCCAATCTAACGCGATGGGTGACGAGCACCGACTTCGCAAGCGAGCGCCGTTGCTGGAGGGACATTCCGCCCTCTGTCTCAACTGTGGCGCGTCGCTTTCCGGCTTGTTCTGCGCGTCGTGTGGGCAGCGCGACCTCCCGCCGTATCCGAGTGTGCGTGAGCTGGCAGTCGATGCTGTTTCGGAATTTTCCGGATGGGACGGCCGCCTCGCCTCGACTCTGCGCGCGTTGATTCAGCGTCCAGGAAAATTGACGCACGAGTTTCTGGAGGGCAGGCGCGTTCGCTACATCTCTCCGCTGCGGCTCTATCTGATGGCGAGCCTTGTCTACTTCCTCATTGCGGCAGCGGCTCCCAACCTGAGAATCGGATCCGGAAAGGTATCGGTTGGAGGCATCAACGTCGGGGTGACGACGGCATCGAACAAGGCGCCGAGTTCCCGACCGGAGCGAGTTGCAAACGCAGCCGGCGGAGCGCTGGAAAAATCGCAGCCTCTGACGGCCGAGGAGCGCGATGCGGCACTCAAGGACATCGCCAAGGCGCCGCCACTGCTACGGCCATTTCTGCGACGCGCCGTGGAAGATCCGGGCGGTCTCAAGCGTGGACTTCTGGAAACGATGCCACGAATGCTATTCGCGCTGGTGCCCGTGTTCGCGGGCATCGTCGCGCTGTTTTACCGGGGCAGGAAATATCCGGAGCATCTCTACTTCGCCATTCACCTGCACGCTTTCATCTTTCTCGCACTGGCGGTGACCGAGCTGCTCAAGTTCACCCATGTGGCTGCGATAGCTGCGGTGGGAAGCGTGTTAGCTCTGATATGGATTCCGATCTATGCCACGCTGGCGTTTCGCCGCGTCTATGGCGGCTCCGTTGGAGCGACCATCGCCAAGGAACTGGGAATCGGGGCTATCTACGCGGTCGTCTCCGGACTGGGGTTCGTCATCATGATCTACTGGGTTTCGATTGCGACGTGACGCCAACCCCGTTTACGTAGCGATGTCGACGCAATAATGATCGTCATGATAACGGCGATTACCAGCGACGACATGATGCGACTGAGATTGAGCCCGCCGTCAGCATTGGGCTTGGTGAGAACGTCGCCAAGCGTTGCGCCCAATGGTCGCGTCAGAACGTACGCCGCCCAGAATAGCACGCTCCTCGGCATCTTCGTCAGGAAGTACAGGCCGGCGACGATCACGAGTGCGCCAGCGAACACCAGCGCTCCGCCCTCGAAGCCAAGCCCCGTCGTCGTCGCTACGAAATCGCCGAGTGCGGTACCCAGTGTGTTCGAGATCAGGATAGTTACCCAGTAGAAGATTTCGTTCTTGCGAGTCGTCACGTGGTCGGTAGCGATCTGCCCGGTGGAGTAGTGCCAGGCGACGAGCACGGCGACGACCAGACCCAGCTCGAACGCCGACGATCTTACGTAGCCGAGGCCCACTGTGCGGTCCAGGTAGTCCGACGTCGTCGTGCCGACGGTTGTGGTTGCGACGACGACCGCCCAGTAAAAGATCGGGTGATAATGCTTCGATCCCACCTGGGCGCCGAGCGTAACGAGAAAGAATGCCAGAAAAATCAGCGTGCTTACGGCGTAGCCCAGGTTCAGCTGCATCGACAGGGCGTCGCCGCCGGTTTCGCCGAGCGTGGTCGCGAAAATCTTGACTATCCAGAACGCGACTGTGACCTGGGGTACTTTGCTGAGCGGGTCGTCATCATCGATGACGTACGTCTGCTGCTCGCTCACTTTTTGATTTTGGGGGATGGCTGTCATGGGCGATTTTCTTTGGCACATGACGCGCCACTGCGTCGTCGTCGATGCTATCTGTCGGGTGTCTACATCCTTAAATCACTCAGCAGCATGTCGTGCGGCCACTGATCAGCGAAGTCATTCTGACGCAGCACAGTGGCGATCTGGCCCCAGTGCCGGATGCCGTGCAGGAAAATATTGGACGCGATCTTGTATTTGTTGGCAGTCACCGTTCCAGCGGTCAGTGTCTTGAAGGTGAGAACCTTGTCGAGCTCGCTCTCTTTGGCAGTGGTGAGGAAATCGACGAACTGCGCGCGGGCGAAATCGCCGAGCTCAAATACGTCTTCGATCGAAGTCTCTCGAAATTCATCCCACTCAGTGACGCGCTCGTCGCGCAGTCTCTGAACGTAACGCAGCTCGACGGCGAAAACGTGGTGCACCACGCCGCCGATGGTCGCCATGCGACCGCTGGCGAACGGAACGGTCCAGGCGTTGGGATGCGCCTCGAACCAATCGTGCCAGCGATGCTGCTCGACCGATGTGAACTCGAGGAGCAACTCGTAGGTGAGGGCGCAGCGGTCGATGGCGCTCACACGCGAAGATGATCAGCGCGCCAGCTTTGAATTGCCCGCTTGATGTCGCCCCGGGTCGTGAGCTCGCCACTCAGTACGCGGCGAACCAGATCTGGGACTTCGTCATCATGAGCAAAGCGAATCGCAACCAGCTGGCCCGTTCTCAAATCAGCGACACGGCCGCGCAAATCGGGCGGTAGCAGTCGCTCGAGCCGTAAACGCTCCTCGAAGCGAATGATTCGGTCTTGTGCGCGCAGCGCCATTGCCCTCGCTGTCCAGATGCCGATGGCGAGGGCAAACGCCAGCACGACAACCCACCCGGTGATGAAGCGGGGATGCCGCACGAACTCCATGATGGTGATGACAATGTTCGCGACGAGAACGGGCAGGACGAAGAAATGAAATTCGGGGATGTACCGCCGGTGACTCGTGTAAGTCTGGGCTCGCTCCGCCATCCGTGCTCCTTTATGCGATTTGTCTCTCAGCCTCGCGCGCGTAGCGCTTGAGCCGCGCAACCATCGCGGTGAGTCCCGGCTCGCGGGAAGCCAATCCGATGTTCTCCATGAGGATGCTAACGAAGTCGCCTGGAATGCCAAGCGTTGTCGAGGGTGGCTGGTCGTTCACCGCGCTGAAGATGATCGCGAGGACCGCGGCGATCGTCGGCGATTCCCGCAAATTGAGATCAGCATAGAAGTGTATGCGGCCGTCGCGGAATTCGGGAATGATGTCGACCCGCGTCTGGCACTCGGGGACGGTGAAGGCTCCGCGATCGAGATCTCTGAAGCGCTCCGGCAGGAGCTCGAGCTTCTTCGAGTACTGCACGAGCGCCTGCATTTTCTCCTCGCGCCCCATCGAGCGAAACAGCTTCAGTACTCGATCGATCGAGGGGGGAATGCCGTTGCCAGTTGTAGACGGCACGCTCTCCATATTGCGCAATCTAATTAAGTTTCGCGCAGGAGATCATCACCAGCACGGAGAGCACGGATGCCAACGAGAAAAGCAACTGCGACCTGGGAAGGCGGACTCAAGGGCGGAAAAGGAAGCTTCAAAGGCGAGAGCGGCGGAATCGCCGGTCAGTACAATTTCAGCTCGCGCTTCGAGAGCGGCGTCGGCTCGAATCCGGAGGAACTGCTGGCGGCGGCTGAAGCGGCGTGTTTCAGCATGGCGCTCAGCGCAGGACTGGAGAAGAATGGAACTCCGCCGACGAAAGTAGAGACCACCGCCGCCTGCACGATTCAGGCGGTACCCGGTGGATTCGGCATCACGACGATGAAGCTCAACGTGCAGGCGACCGTGCCCAAGATCGACAAGATGAAATTCGATCAGATCGCGCAGGAGACGAAGGAAGGGTGCCCCGTCTCCAAAGCCTTGAAGGGTAACGTCGATCTGCAGCTCGACGCGCGACTAATCTAGGGAAGCGGGAAGCGGGAAGCGGGACGACGGTTACAACGCCGAAACTGTTTCTGAGTTGTTCCACGCAGACAGTTGCTCGTGCTTCGAATGGTATGGAAGACCTAGCTCCCAACAAATTCCCTCATCTCTCGTCCCGCTTCCCGCTTCCCGCTTATTTCGAAAAATTCCTGATTTTGCTTTTCAGCAGCTCGCCGTTGGAGAAGATAATCTGCTCTCCTGAATCGCTTCGCACCCGGGTGGTCTTCAGGCCGATGTGCTCCACCTTGCCGCGATAATTCTCGACGGCGATCTGATCGCCAATGACGAATGGCTTGTCGGTAACTATGGCGATGGCGGCGAAAAGGTCGCCGAGGATGTTCTGAACGGCCAACGCCACCGCCAAACCGCCGATTCCAAGACCGGTCAGCAATGGCTTGATCTCGACACCAACGCCCGACAACGCCGCTACGCCCAGGATTATCCAGACGGCCAGTCGGGCGACAACGCCCAGCGCCTTGAAGCTGGTGATGTTGCTCCCATCCGTCGCGTGCAACGTCACGAACCGCTGGATGTAGTAGTTGACGATGATGTTGGTCCAGATCACGCCCTGCGTGAACAGCGCGATGATCGTCGCGACGTTTGCCTTTTGCTGAGTGGTTTGCGATAGCCCAAGCAGCTTTGGAGTGAATGACGCGACGAGGGCGATGAAGAGGAACAGCGAGCCCCGGAATATTTTGACGGCGAGACTGTTTTTCATTTCCAGTAGTAGGAGTAGTGCCTCCTACTGACTGATTGGATGCTTCAACTGCAACTGAAGACTGCCAGCTCCGAGCCGGTAGTCTTCAGTCGCAGTTATGCCCCTCTCGCCAACTGAACTTCCATAGCCTCGCAGGCATCGCAGTTGTGGCACCGCCACTCCGCATCGACCTCCTCGCCGAAGTGCTCGAGGATGTAGCGGGTGCGGCACTGCGTCGTCTGGCAGAACTGAATCATGGTGCGAAGCTTTTCCTGATCCATCGCCCGACGCTCCTCGTAATCCTGGAGATCCGCACTCAGGTCCACGGCGCACAGATTGTCGCCCAGTCGTTCCCATTTTCCGCCGCGGTGCTCGCGCACCAGCCCGTGCCGCTTGAGCAGCGCGAAGACGATCTTCGCTTTCCGTGACGGTATGCCCGTCAGCTCGACGAGGTCGTCGAGAAGCACCGGCGTTTTGAGGGGATACTTCTCGAGGGCCAGCGCCACCTGCGCTGCTTCCTGCACCTCGGGATACTTCCCGCCCAGGAAATAGGACTGGATCCGCTTGTCCTCGACCCGATACAACACTCGACAGAATGCCGGCTCGCCGTCCCGCCCCGCCCTGCCCGCCTCCTGGTAATACGCCTCGATCGAGCCGGGGAAATGGTAGTGGATCACCCAGCGCAGATCCTGCTTGTCGATGCCGAGCCCAAACGCGTTGGTGGCGATGATTGCTTTGAGCTCGCCCGCCATGAACCGATCCTGAACTTCTTTGCGATCTGCTGCGGGGCGTTTGCCGTGATAAAGACCCACCTTGAAGTCCTCGTGCAGCATGTCATACAGCCGCTCTGCTTCCTTCACCGTCGCGACGTAGATGACGCCAGATCCCTCGAATTCGCGCAACCCGTGACGCAGGATGGTGTCTTTGATCTGGTCGTTGACGGTCCGGATCACCTCGAACCGCAGGTTGGGTCGCGCGAATCCGGTGATGGTGACGTGGGGATCGTTCATCCCCAGCTGCCGGATGATGTCGGCCTGGACGTGGGCGGTCGCTGTCGCCGTGAGCGCCAGAATTGGCGGCCGTCCGAGCCGTTTGGAGATTCCGCCCAACGAGAGGTAGTCGGGGCGGAAGTCGTGGCCCCACTGACTGACGCAGTGGGCCTCGTCGACGACGAACAGGCTGATCGGCCGGGAGAGCAGGTGCTCGAAGAAAGCGCGATCCTTGAAGCGCTCCGGGGTCAGGTAGAGGATTTCTCCTTCGCCTTCCTTGATCTGTCGATGCGCCTCGCGGGTTTCCGATGTCGAGAGATGCGAGTGCATCGCTACTGAGCTGACACCCTGCGCCGAGAGCTTGTCGTGCTGGTCCTTCATCAGCGCGATGAGAGGGCTGACGACGATGGTGAGGCCGGGTAGGAGAAGAGCGGGTAGCTGGTAGATCATCGACTTTCCGCTACCCGTCGGCATCACTACTAGCGCGTCCTGCCCGGCGAGAACGGCATCGAGTGGCTCCCACTGGCCGGGGCGGAAATCCTGGTGCCCAAACCGGTCGCGGAGCAGCTGTCGGACTGACTCCTTGGTAATTCTTGTTGACACTCTGATCGATACAGGCACAGAGCATTCCGCCACTTTCGCGTCCGGGCCCGGCTAGCTAACCTGAGCGTTCAATGCCAACGAGGGCACTCAGAACATCGCTCACCGGAGCCGAGCTATTCGCGGCAACTGCGCCGGGGCTGGAATCGATAGCGGCCGGCGAGCTCAAAACGTTGGGTATCAAAGGCCGCCAGCAAGAAGGTGGCGTCGTGTTCGAGGGGAATCCGGACCGCATTTACCTCACGAATCTCTGGCTGCGCACAGCGAGCCGGGTGCTGCTAAGGCTTGGCCGATTTCACGCCAGCACCTTTTACGAGCTCGAACGCCGCGCCAGGAAACTGAGCTGGAACGAGTATCTTCCCGAGAAGGGACGCGTCGAAGTGCGCGTCACCTGCAGGAAATCCCGGCTCTATCACTCTGATGCGGTGGCCGAGCGCGTACTGGGAGTGATCGCCCAGGTCGCGCCGGCCGGCGTCGATCTCCGGGTGGAAGGATCATCGCGCGAGGAAGACGACTCCGAGACTGAGAATACGCAGCAGGCCGCGGTACAGCTATTCGTCGTCCGGATAGTGAACGATGAGTGTGAGATCAGCGCCGACACTTCCGGCGAGCTACTCCATCGCCGTGGATATAGACAGGAGATTGCGAAGGCACCGCTGCGCGAGACGCTGGCGGCGGCGATGATTCTGGCGAGCGGTTGGCGACCAAAGGATCCTCTGCTCGATCCGATGTGCGGCTCGGGGACCATTCCCATCGAGGCGGCGCTCATCGGACATCGAAGGGCGCCTGGACTCGTGCGCCGCTTTCAGTTCATGAACTGGCCGTCGTTCGATCAGCGACTCTGGAACGAGACACTGGGCAGGGCCAACGAATCCATCGTCGATATTCCACTCGATATCCGGGGTGCCGATCGCGACTCCGGCGCGATTCGATCCGCGCAGAGGAACGCCGAGCGAGCGGGTGTAGCGGCCGACATTCAGTTTTCGGCTTCGTCCGTATCCGAGTCTTTCGCCGAGCTCGCGGATGTTGCAGATATGGGTCAGGAAGGCTGGATCATCACCAATCCGCCCTACGGAGTGCGGGTTGGCGAAAGCACCGATCTGCGAGACCTCTATGCGACACTGGGAACTGCTCTCAAAGGGAAGCACGGCTGGAGGATCGGCGTTCTCGCTGCCGCCGACGACCTGGCTCGGCAGATCCGCCTTCCGCTGCGATCGCGGTTTGCCAGCAGTAACGGAGGAATTCCGGTGAGCTATCTTGTCAGCGAACGCGATGGGGATTCGGGAGCGATCGCCCGTAGGAGTCGGGTGCGACAAGGAGCCGGAGAGAATTGACCGATGCACGAAGCGTTAGATATTCACCGAATCGGGACGGTATTCTCAATCAATGTCTCCAACGGAGGCGTCCCGAAGAAGGCTGTTGCTGGCGCCAAAGTGTCCCTATCAGGGCTCGCTGGTGACGCCCATGAAGACACAATAGGCCACGGTGGACTCGAGCGAGCGGTGTGCATTTACTCAGTGGAGCGGATCCGCGCACTCCAGAAAGAAGGCCATCCGATCGAAGCCGGAACTGTCGGCGAGAACCTCACTATCGAAGGAATCGACTGGGATCTGGTGGTTCCCGGAGCTCAGCTGCGCGTCGGCGACGAGGTCGTGCTTGAGGTGGCCTCCTTTACCAACCCCTGCAAGACCATAAAGCGCTCCTTCAGCGACGAAAAATTCGTCAGAATCGCGCAGAAGCTCCATCCCGGCTGGAGCCGCGTCTACGCGCGGGTACTCTCTGAGGGCCAGATCCGCTCCGGCGACCGGGTCGAAGTAGCCCCACCTCCCCAGTAAGCCCCGCCCCGCGGCGGCCAACAACGGCCCCGCTTTTGAACAGTAGGAATATTCCCCCAGGCCAAGCGTTTCCGCCGGCCCCGGAGGGTTCCGAATCCCGCGCGGTGGGCGCGCGAGACGCCAAAAATCACAGGAGTGCGGTCGTGGAGATCGGCGACACA
>QHUA01000138.1:39887-40176 GCA_003221805.1 Gemmatimonadota bacterium | reverse complement strand
GACCAGCGAGATGGAGTCGATGATCCACCACTTCAAGGTGGTGATGGAAGGTCCGCGTCCGCCGATCGGCGAATCGTATTTTGCTGTCGAAAGCCCGAAGGGAGAGAAGGGCTACTATATGGTATCGGATGGAACCGCCAAGCCGGTCCGTTGGCGCATTCGTCCTCCATCTTTCGTGAATCTCGCGGCGATCCCGAAGATGGTCGAAGGGCACTTACTCTCCTATGTCATCGCCATCAACGCCAGCATCGACATCGTCATGGGAGAGATCGACCGTTGACGCATTCGT
>QHUA01000138.1:0-39835 GCA_003221805.1 Gemmatimonadota bacterium | reverse complement strand
GGTGATGCAAAGAAGGAGCTGGACGAGCTTCTCGAACGCTATCCGGTGAAGATGGCGGCGCTCTTACCCGCGCTGTGGATCGTGCAACGCGAGCGCGGCTGGGTGAGCGAAGAAGGAATGGTGGAGGTCGCAGGTCTGCTCGATCTGACGCCCGCGTACGTGAAGGGAGTGGTGACGTTCTACACCATGTACCACCAGCACCCAGTGGGAAAGTATTTCATCCAGGTGTGCACGACGTCGCCGTGCGGAATCTGCGGCGCTGAGGACGTGCTCAAGGCATTTGTTCGGCACACGAACACCGGTGAGGTCGGACTGACATCTCCGGACGGCAAGTTCACGGTCATCGAAGTCGAGTGTCTCGGCGCGTGTGGCTTTGCCACGCCGGTGATGATCAACGAAAAGTTCATCGAGTCGGTAACCCCCGACAGAGTCCCCGAACTTCTGGCGGAACTCGCATAATGGGTTTTCCCCACCTGCCTCACTCAAGAGAAACGACGGTCCTCTCCAAATACTTCGGAGATGCCGAAGCGCGCACCCTCGCTGGCTGGAAAAAGCGCGGCGGATATAAGGCGCTCGAGAAGGCGCTCGACATGCAGCCGGCGGAGATCGTCAACATCGTCAAGGAATCGGGTCTGCGGGGGCGCGGCGGTGCGGGCTTTCCTACCGGCTTGAAGTGGTCGTTCATGAAGCCGGGCGACGGCAAGCCGCACTATCTGTGCTGCAATGCCGACGAATCCGAGCCGGGGACGTTCAAGGACCGAGAGCTAATGCGCTGGACACCGCATGCGCTGGTCGAGGGCTGCGCGATCGGTGCTTATGCCATTGGAGCGGAGACCGCCTACGTCTACATCCGCGGCGAATTCACTGAGCCGCTCTATTGGATGGAAGAGGCGGTCAAGGAAGCCTACGCCGCCGGTATCATCGGCAAGAACGCCATGGGCAGCGGCAAGCGGATCGACGTGCACGTGCACAAGGGTGCGGGCGCCTACATCTGCGGCGAAGAAACAGCGTTGATGGAATCACTCGAGGGACGTCGCGGCAACCCGCGCATCAAACCGCCATTTCCGGCTGTGTCGGGCGTGTTTGGGATGCCCACCACCATCAACAACGTCGAGACGCTTATTGCCGCCGCGCCCATTCTTCTCAATGGCGCTGATTGGTACAAGAAGATGTCGCTCTCCAGTCCGAAGAGCACGGGCACGAAGCTCTATTCGGTGTGCGGCAACGTGCAACGTCCAGGCACTTACGAAGTGGTGATGGGTTTTCCGTTCAAGGAATTTCTTCTCGACTTGTGCGGCGGCCCGCTCCACGGTCGGAAATTCAAAGCGATCATTCCGGGCGGCGCGTCGGTTCCGATTCAGAACATGGAAGAAGCCGAAGCGACGCTCATGGATTACGAAGGCTTCGTCGCACAGGGCTCTATGCTCGGCTCCGGCGGGGTGATCGTCATCGACGATGCGCAGCCGATGGTGACGGTGATCGCGCGCATCGCGCGCTTCTTCGCCCACGAGAGCTGTGCGCAGTGCACCCAGTGCCGCGAGGGAACCGCCTGGACGACCAAGATCCTCGAGCGCATCAGAGACGGCGAAGGAACCATGGAGGACCTCGACACACTGCTGGACATAGCGGAGCAGATGACGGGCAAGACCATCTGCGTGCTGAGTGATTCGTGCGCAGTGCCGGTAGTGTCGGGGATCAAGAAATTCCGCAATGAGTTCGAGGCCCTGATCCAGGGACGTCGCTTCCACCCCGTGACGGCGGCGGTGGCGTAATGGCCGAGCAGAAGATGGTGAACCTCACGATCGAAGGCCGGCCGGTCAGCGTCGCTGAAGGGACTATGATTCTCGAGGCGGCCAAGACAGTGGGAATTCTGATCCCACACTACTGCTATCATCCGGGCCTGCCCATCGCCGGTGTTTGTCGGATGTGCCTGGTCGAGGTCGAGAAGGCGCCCAAGCTGGCACCCTCGTGCGCGACGACCGTTGCAGAGGGGCAGGTAGTCCACGTCCACTCCGAGAAATCACTCGACGCCCGCAAAGGCGTGCTCGAGATGCTGCTCATCAACCACCCACTCGACTGTCCGATCTGCGATCAGTCTGGCGAGTGTGAGCTGCAGGACTACACCTACCAGGAAGGTCGACTCGATTCACGCTATCGCGAGCCGAAGCGCTTCAATCCCGCTGAAGACTTTGGCGGCGACGTCATGTACGTGCCGAACCGCTGCATTCTCTGCACGCGATGTGTGCGGTTCATGGACGACGTCGCCCACGAGCCGACGCTCAACGTGAGTGAGCGCGGCGACCGCGCCGTCATCGGAAAATTCGAAGGTCGGGACATGACGCATCCGTGGGCTGCCAATGTCATCGATCTCTGCCCAGTAGGTGCGCTGCTGTCGAAAGATTTCCTGAACAAGGCGCGCGCCTGGGAGCTCGATCGCACTGCATCGATCTGTCCCAATTGCACTCAGGGCTGCAACGTGATCATGGAGACGCGCGAGAACCAGATCGTGCGCATGCGGCCGCGTGCCAACGAGCACGTCAACGCGTTCTTCATGTGCGACTGGGGTCGCCTGAATTATCGCTGGATGAACGAGAAAGAGCGCGTCGAGCAGCCGATGATGAGAAACGGCAGCTCGGGGCTCGCTGCAACAAGCTGGGAGAAGGCGATTTCTGTCGCGGCCCGCGCTCTCACCGGCAAGAAAGTGTTCGTCGCCGCGTCGCCAATGCTCTCGAACGAGTCGCTGTTCCTTCTCACCCAGTTGATGCAGGGTGGAAGTGGCGCGTTCAGAGTCGCCGAGGGTGAAGAGGCTCCGCTCGCTGGCGTCGAAGACCTCGCACTGAGGAGAGAGCGCGCCGCTAACGTCCACGGTGCGGAAACCCTCGGCTTCAAGAAAACGAAAGATCTCCTTGCGGGACTCGGTCAAGGCGACGTCCTTCTGATCGCGGGCGAGGATCTCGCTGGTGTCGATCTGTCAGAGGTGTCGCGAGCGAGCGAGGTCGTCGTGATCAGCTCCGTGATGCCCCTTGGACTGGAGCGCGCTTCGGTCGTCCTCCCCATCGCCAACTTCTCGGAAGAGGAAGGAACGGTCACCAATCTCCGTGGGCGCGTTCAGCGCTTTACGCAGGCGCGCCAGGCTCCCGGCGAAACGAGGCCCAGCTGGCTGGTGCTCGGTGATCTGCTTGGCGCAATGGGAAAGCAGTCCAGTTTCTTCCTTCCGTCCGAGGTATTCACCAAGCTCGCCAGCTTACACAAGTCTTTTGCCGGACTCAGCTATGAGTCAATCGGCTTCAAGGGACTGCCAGTAGTCGACGCGCCGCAGACCGGGCCGTCGACACCGATAGCAGTGGGCGCCGCGTGACGAGCGTCCACATCGTTCCCGCGCTGCTACAGGCAATAGATCCGAACAACACTCCGGTGACTGGCGGACCTTTCTTCTGGTTCACCGTCCTGAAGATGCTGGTCATCTTTACCATCTACATGGTCGGTGTCGCGATGTTGACGCTCGCCGAGAGAAAGATCTCGGCGTGGATTCAGGATCGGCACGGTCCCAATCGCGTCGGCAAAGGCTGGCTGCAGCCGGCCGCTGATGGTCTCAAGAATTTCATGAAGGAGGAGACGATGCCGGAAGGCGTGAACAAGCCGCTCTTTGTTCTCGCGCCGGTACTGTCGTTTCTGCCAGCACTAACCGCGTGGTGTGTGATTCCTTTTGGCGCGCCGATCGCTACACGATGGGGCAGGGTCGATCTCGTCGTCGCCGACCTTCCGGTCGGCTTTCTCTTCATTCTGGCGGTCACTTCGCTGGGCGTTTACGGAATCGTCCTCGCCGGCTGGTCATCGAACAACAAATACGCGCTGCTCGGCGGGCTCCGCTCGAGCGCGCAGATGGTCTCTTACGAGATCTCGATGGGAATGTCCACGATTCCTGTTCTCCTCCTGGCGGGGAACGTCACCCTCAACTCGATCATCAATCAGCAGGCATGGGGCGGGTGGAATGTCGTCAACCTGACTGTCGCGTTCTTTGTCTTCATCGTCGCGGCGTTCGCTGAGACGAATCGTTTGCCATTCGACCTTCCCGAGGCGGAATCGGAGCTCATCGCCGGATACCATACGGAGTACAGCGCGATGAAGTTCTCGCTCTTCTTCATCGCTGAATACGCGAGCATGGTGACGGCCAGCGCCCTGATGGCAACGCTGTTCTTCGGCGGCTGGGATGTTCCGTTCACTGCACACGACAACATCGGGCCGTACAGCGGTTGGCTGTCGCTGCTGTCGATCGGGATTTTCCTGGCGAAGATCCTGTTCTTCCTGTTCCTTTTCATGTGGGTTCGCTGGACGTTGCCTCGCTTCCGCTATGACCAGCTGATGTCGCTCGGCTGGAAAGTTCTGCTTCCCACCATCCTCGTCTACATCGTGCTGATCGCGGCCGTGATGCTGGGGCTGAGCGCCGCCGGAATCGACGCGGCCGAGCACGGCATCATGTATTGCGCCATTCTCGGTAGTATCAACGTCGCGCTGATCATCATCCTCTTCGCGATACTCGATCGCGGGCGCATCATCAGTCCTGCCTACGGCAGGATGCAGCCGAGGGAAATCGAGAAATTGCGCCGGCTCGATCGACGGCGACGCGCAGCCTCTGAGGTGGCAGGATAATGGCAATCAAGGTGAAAGTGGTGGAGCGGCCGGTCGAGGATGTCAGTTACATCCGCGCGACGCTTCGTGGAATGGGGCTGACGGTCAAGCATCTCTTCGACGTCAACGGCAGGGTGACCACGCAGTACCCCGAAGAAAAATCGCCGATCTCGCCCCGCTGGCGCGGCACGCATCGCATGCTGACGACGGAGACGGGGAAGGCGAGATGCGTGGCGTGCGGTCTCTGTCCAACCGTCTGTCCGGCGAACTGCATCAAGCTGGTGCCGGGCGAGGACGAGGAAGGGAATCGCTATCCGCTCGTGTTCGAGATCGACGAGTTCCGCTGCATCTTCTGCGGGTACTGTCAGGAAGTCTGTCCTGAGGAAGCGATCCACGTTGGACGGCACTACGAGAACTCCGAGTACAGTCGCGACGGATTCGTCTACGATCTGCAGCGACTGATGGATCAGACGCATCCGGTGTGCGAGATGTGGGATCCCGAGGATCCGAAAGGCCAGTGATGGAGCCGCACTACCCGCTCTTTTACGTCTTTCATTTCTATCTCTTCGGAGTCATCGCTCTGGCGTCGGCGGTGGTCTTCGTAACACGCAAGAGCCCGGTGGCGGCCGCTCTTTGGCTCGTCAACACCATGTTCAGCCTGGCGGCGCTCTACGTGATGCTCGACGCGCAATTCATCGGCGTGATGCAGGTGCTCGTGTACGCCGGCGCGATCATGGTGGTGTTTCTGTTCGTGGTGATGCTGCTCAATCTCGGCCACCCTTCCGCGCTGGCGGACGCGCGCGGTCTCGGCTGGCGTCTGGCGGCGGGACTGGTTGGACTGGGTCTGCTCAGCGAGATCATGATCATCATCCGCGCGAAGTTGCCGCAACAGCTCATCGTTCCGCGCGACTTCAACGAACAGCAGCTGGAGAAGCTGAACGCGGTCGGTATGGTGGCGGCGCCGCTCTTCAGGGACTATCTGCTCGCCTTCGAGCTGACGAGCGTGCTGCTGCTCGTCGCGATAGCCGGCGCCGTGATACTGGGTCGTGGGAGAACCGTCCGTGCTCGCTGAGTCCCTCGCCCTCACCGCGGCGCTCTTCATCATTGGCGTGATCGGCGTCCTGGTGCATCGCAACGCCATCATCATCTTCATGTGCGTCGAGCTAATGCTGACGGCGGTCAACTTGACGTTCGTCGCCTTCTCCAGGTTTTACGGAACGGCAGGGCAGGTCTTCGTCGTGTTCGTCATGACTGTCTCCGCCGCTGAAGCCGCCGTCGGCCTTGCAATCATCATTGCGATCTTCCGCCACCGGCAGACGATCAATCTCCAGGATATCAACCTGCTCAAAGGATGATGCTCCTTCAGGCGGTCGCCGCCGCGGGCGCGCAAACACACCCCCTCTCGGGCACGATTGCGGAGTGGGTCTGGCTGCTGCCATTGCTGCCGCTGCTCGGATTCCTGATCAACGGACTGTTGTCGCTCAGCAGTGCGCACTTGGGTCCCGCCGATCCGAGCGCCACGGCGCACGACGAGCCTTCTGAAGGAGCGGCCGAGGCGTCGGTCGTTACCCACGGTGAGGAATCTGGTGCCGGGGGTGACGACCACCATGCGGTGAAGCGGCATCGCTGGGCTGGCTTGACCAGCATCGTCGGCCCCGGAGTCCTCATCATTGCCTTCGGCCTCGCGGTAGCGATCTGGCAGACGATGGTCTCGGCACATCCGGACGCGCCGTTCATTCAGCGGTATTTCAGCTGGATGCCGGTCGGCGACCTGCAAATCGATGCAGCCATCCAGCTCGATCAGCTGTCGATGGTGATGGTTCTCGTAGTGACGGGAGTCGGCGCGCTGATCCACATCTTCAGCGTCGGCTACATGCGCGACGATCCGGGTTATCCGAGATACTTCTCGTACCTGAATCTGTTCGTGTTCTTCATGCTGGTGCTGGTGCTGGGCGCGAACTACCCGGTGCTATTTGTCGGCTGGGAAGGCGTCGGTCTCAGTTCCTATCTGTTGATCGGATTCTGGTTCAACGACAAGCAGAACGCCGACGCGGGCCTGAAGGCTTTCATCGTGAACCGCATCGGCGACTTTGGATTCCTGGTCGCGATGTTCATGCTGTTCGCCAACATCGGCGTTCTGGATTTCGTCGGGGTCAACGCGAAGGCGCTCGATCTTGGTGCCGGTAGTGCGCTGGTGACGACGATCTGCCTCTTCATATTCCTCGGCTGCACCGGCAAGAGCGCGCAGATCCCGCTCTACATCTGGCTGCCTGACGCGATGGCCGGCCCGACCCCTGTCTCGGCCTTGATCCATGCGGCGACGATGGTGACTGCCGGCGTTTACCTGATCGCGCGCAGCGCGGCGTTGTTCTCGCTCTCGCCGGTTGCATCGCTGACGGTGGCCGTCGTGGGAGCGGTCACGGCGATCTTTGCCGCGACGATCGGTCTCAAGCAGTGGGACATCAAGAAAGTCCTCGCGTATTCGACGATATCCCAGCTTGGGTACATGTTCGTCGGCGTCGGCGTCGGCGCGTACGTCTCCGGAATGTTCCACCTCGTAACTCACGCTTTCTTCAAGGCGCTGCTGTTCCTCGGGTCGGGCTCCGTCATCCAGGCGATGCACAACGCCTATCACGCGACCCACAGTACCGACGACGCGCAGGACATGCGCAACATGGGCGGCCTGCGCCGCTACTTGCCAGTCACGTTCGTACTGATGTGGATCGCCACGCTGGCGATCTCGGGTATTCCGCCGCTGTCAGGATTCTTCTCGAAGGACGAAATCCTCGGCTCGGTGTTCGCGCGAGCTCACGGGTCGTCGCTGGCAACCGCCACTTGGCTTGGCATTCCCGGCGGGACGCTTCTTTACATCATCTACGGTATCGGTCTGGCCGCCGCGTTTCTCACCGCCGTTTACATGACGCGGATGATGTTGTACACCTTCCACGGGCCGACACGCACCGGAGCCGAGGAGGAGAAGTATCTCGGCGAGGCGCCGTGGGTGATGACGGGGCCGCTGGTGATCCTTGGGATTCTTACCGTTATCGGCGGTTGGCTCAACTTGCCCAAGGTAGTGACCGACATCGTGCCGCTCGGACCTGGCGAGCTGTTCGGACATTTTCTCGATCCTGTTGTCGGGAGCGCCACTGCGCGCATCACGGCCGGCGCTACTGAGGTGGCCCCCACCACCGAAGAAGCGCTCATCGGCGCTGCCGTGATAATTGCCGTCGTTGGCATCATCGTCGCCGTCGCGCGCCTGAAGCCCGCCAACGTACCGCGCGCCAAAGATGCGATTCCCGAGACCGGCTTCGAGGGAGTGGTTGCGCACAAGTACTACGTCGATGAGGCCCTCGACCGAACTGTCGTGGAGCCGACTTATGTCGTGTCGCGAAGCTTCCTTTGGCGGTTCGTCGATAATGGTGTCATCGACGGACTGTTCGTCAACGGTAGCGCGGCGCTAGCCCGTACTTTCGGCTGGATCGGTTCGCGCCTGCAGACTGGCAATACCGGCATATATGCGTGGAGCCTCGTCGTTGGAGTGCTTCTGCTCCTCGGCGTAATCACCCTTCGATGATCTGATCAATGGCAAGCTTCCTCGATTCGATCGGATACAACGGCTGGGTGCTGCCCGCGCTGCTGGTGATTCCTCTCGTTGGCGCAATCGTGGTCCTGCTGCTGCCCGCGCGCGAACCGGCCGACGGAACAGCGGGCGTCGAGAGCCCAGCGGCCCGACAGGTTGCGTTCTGGTTCTTTGTTCTCGAGTTCATCGTCTCGCTCGGATTGTGGTGGTCGTACAACCCGGCCGACAGAGGTTGGCAGGCATCGATCGACATATCCTGGATACCGAGTTGGGGTGTGCGCTTCACGCTTGGCATCGATGGCATCGCGCTGATGATGGTGCTTCTCACCACTTTCATCATGCCGCTCTCGACACTCGGCAGCTGGACGAACATTCGCACAAAGGTGCGCAGCTATTACGCGTTGCTGCTGATACTGAGCAGCGGCATGATCGGCGTGTTTCTGGCGCGCGATCTCTTTCTTTTCTACGTGATGTGGGAAGTAATGCTGGTGCCGATGTACTTCATAATCGGCATCTGGGGCGGGGAACGCCGCATCTACGCCAGCATCAAGTTCTTCCTCTATACGTTCCTTCCTTCGTTGCTGATGCTGGTGGCGATCATCTACCTCGGGTTGCACCTGAGGGGTGCGGGCGGAGTTCCCGACTTCAGCTACGATCACCTTCTCGCCGCGAACACAGCCGTTCCGCAGCGCACCGCTCTCTGGCTCTTCTCGGCATTCTTCCTCGCCTTCGCGGTGAAGGTGCCGATGTTCCCGTTCCACACATGGCTTCCTGACGCACACGTCGAAGCGCCGACGGCTGGCTCGGTGATCCTCGCCGGCATCATGCTGAAGATGGGGACGTTCGGCTTCCTGAGATTTGGGCTCCCGCTCTTCCCGGGCGCCGCGCTGAACCCGACGGTCCGCATGATCATCCTGGTGCTGGCGGTGATCGGAATCATCTACGGCGCGCTAGTGGCAATGGTGCAGCCGGACTTCAAGAAGCTGGTGGCGTACAGCTCCGTCAGCCACCTCGGCTTCGTGATGCTCGGCATTTTCGCGCTCACTCTGCAAAGCGTTCAGGGCGCGTTGATGGTGATGATCAACCATGGCATCTCGACGGGTGCGCTGTTCCTCCTCGTCGGAATCATTTACGAGCGCCGACACTCGCGACTGATCGACGCATACGGGGGAATCGCGCGCGTGGTGCCAATGTTTGCGGCTGTCCTTACGTTCGTCTCGCTGAGCAGTATTGGATTGCCCGGCACCAACGGTTTCGTTGGCGAATTTCTCGTTCTTGTCGGCGCTTTCCGCACTTATCCCGTCCTGGCGGTGATCTCGACAACCGGTGTGATCTTCGCCGCCGTGTATCTGTTGTGGGCCCTGCAGCGGATTCTCTTCAATCCGCTCGATAAGCCAGAGAACACACACATACCGGATCTCAACAGACGCGAGCTCGCCATGCTCGTCCCGTTGATCGCGGTCATAGTCTGGCTCGGAATCTATCCCGCCCCGGTATTGCGTCGGATGGAAACCTCGGCGCAGCTCCTGGTGGATCGTGTTCAGGCTGGAACCAGCGCGCCACGGGTGAGTGAGGCCGCGCCCTGATGAATTTCGATCTGACCATGCCGGCCCAGCTCACATCCGCGCTCGGTCCCGATCTGCTGTTGATGGGCGGAGCGATGCTGCTCCTTCTCTTCGCGGGTTGGCGCCCGGAGAGCGATGAGCATCAGCGCACTGTCGGCATCCTCAGCATGGCGCTCTGCATCTTCACCATGGTAGCGGTCGGTTACTACGCCTACGCGGGGTACACGGCGTCGGTCGGAGTGATCGCAGTCGACAATTTCCGCTGGGCGACCGACGAGATTCTCCTCATCGCGACGCTGGGCACGATTGCAATGTCGCTCGACTACAATGTGCGCGAGGGGATTACTCCTGGCGAGACGCACGTGCTGCTGTTGCTGGCGACTTCCGGAATGATGATCCTCGCCGCAGCACGCGACTTGATCATCGTGTTCCTCGGGATCGAGCTCATGTCGATCGCGGTCTACGTGCTGGTCGGTGTCAATCGCCGGACCGAGCGCTCCGCCGAAGGAGCAATCAAGTATTTCCTGCTCGGCGCCTTTTCGACCGCCTTCCTGCTGTACGGTATCGCGCTCGTCTACGGCGCAACCGGCGCCACTAACTTCGTCGAGATCAGGGCGAACATCGTCCGCTTCAGCCTCGAGCACAATGGACTGTTGCTGGTGGGAATCGCGCTGATTCTCGTCGGCTTCGGGTTCAAGATTGCGGCGGCACCGTTCCACATGTGGGCTCCCGATGCTTACGAAGGCGCGCCGACGCCGATCACCGCGTACATGGCCGCGGCGGTAAAAGGTGCGGCCTTCGCCGCGCTCTTCCGCCTCTGGCTCGAGGCGTTTCCGACGCTGCTTTACATCTGGCACGAAGCCGTGTGGTGGCTGGCGGCGATTACGATGGTCGTCGGAAATCTGGTTGCGTTGGCTCAACGCAACATCAAGCGCCTGCTCGCCTACTCGAGCATTGCGCATGCAGGCTACATCCTGGTCGCAATCGTCGTCGGTACAAGCCTCGGCAGCGCCGCGTTCATGTTTTACTTGTTCGCCTACACCATCGCGACGCTGGGAGCGTTCGCGGTAGTCGTCGCTCTGGGCAGGCCAGGCGAGGACAATATGAACATTGAAGACTACGCCGGGCTATGGAGCGTAAGACCCGGTTTGGCGGTAGCGATGGCTGTCTTCATGCTCGCGCTGCTCGGTTTCCCGATTTTCGGTGGCATTGGATTCTTCGCCAAGTGGTACGTCCTTCAGGCCGCGCTGCAGGCACCCTTTCCGCAAACGCGCCTTGCTGTCCTGCTCGTCATCACCAGCGTCGTGAGCGCGGGTTATTATCTCTATGTCGTGATGGTGATGTTCATGAAGCCACGCACCAGCGCTGTCGTTCCGGCGCGGCCGAGCGGCTGGACGCGGGCGGTGGTGTGGGCTTCGGCGGCTATCATTCTGATTTTCGGACTGTTCCCCGATGCGATCGTCGCGTTGACGCAGCGCAGCGAGCCCTCGGTGAACACACAGCCGGCCAGCCCCGCGCGCGGCCACGTCGCGATGCAGTCACACTGATCGGGCATGAAGCTCTCGCGCGAAATCTTTCGTGAGTACGACATCCGCGGCGTTACCGGCAAGGACCTCACGGAGGAGGTCGCGACTGCCATCGGCGGTGCGTACGCGACGTTTCTTGGAGAGAAAGGAGTAAAGGGAGCGCTCGCCGTTGGCCGCGACAATCGACCCAGTGGTGTCGGACTCCACAGGGCGCTGGTTGACGGACTGCTGGCGAGTGGAGTCGACGTCGTGGACATCGGCGTCGTGCCAACCCCACTCGCATATTGGTCGCAGCACAACCTCGAGGTAGTCGGCGGCATCCAGATTACCGGATCCCACAACCCGCCCGAGTACAACGGCTTCAAGCTCGGGCAGGGGACCAAGTCCATCTACGGCACCGACATCCAGCACATCTACGATCTGGCGGTCGCGGGACACTTCTCGCGCGGGAAGGGCTGTCTGCGCCAAGAGGAGGTCATCGATCGGTATGTCGACGACATTGCCGGTCGCGTCGGCAAGCTCTCGCGCAAGTTGAAAGTTGTTCTCGATTGTGGCAACGGCGCCGGCGCCCTCGTTGCACCCAAGCTTTTCCCCCGACTCGGAATCGAGCCGAATTGCCTTTTTTGTGAGAGCGATGGGACGTTCCCCAACCATCACCCGGATCCCACGGTCCCGAAAAACCTTCAGGATCTGATCGCGGCAGTGAAAAGGGATCGCGCCGACATTGGCATCGCGTTCGATGGCGACGCCGATAGAATTGGTGTGATTGATAATGCTGGCGAAATCATCTGGGGCGATTACCTGCTCATTGTCTACGCCCGCGATGTCCTGGCACGTACCGGAAAGGGCCAGTCGATTGTGTTCGACGTCAAGGCGTCGCAAGCGCTTCCCGAGGCAGTGGAGAAAGCCGGAGGAGTCCCGGTGATGTGGAAGACTGGTCACTCTCTCATGGAGGAGAAGATGCACGCGACGCACGCCCCGGTGGCCGGTGAGATGTCAGGGCACATGTTCTTCTCGGAGGGCTTCTACGGTTTCGACGATGCCTTGTACGGCGCCGCGCGTCTGCTACAGATCGTCGCTGACTCCGGAAAAACCATTCGTGATCTGCTCGCCGACGTTCCGCGCTTCGTCTCGACACCGGAGATTCGCATCGATTGCCCGGACGACAAGAAGTTCGCCATTGTCGACGATGCGACGAGATATTTCGCCGCGAAGTACAAAGTCATCACCGTCGATGGAGTCCGTGTCCTGTACGGCGACGGTTGGGGATTGCTCCGCGCTTCGAACACCCAGCCCGTGCTGGTGATGCGTTTCGAGGCAAGAACGAGAGAGCAGCTGGACGGGATGCAAGCGGAGATGCAGGGCTGGCTGCGCTCCAAAGGCGTGAAGGTGTGACGTGACGCCATCGACCCGCAGGCGCCTCCTCGTCGGAGTCGTCATCGCGGCGGCGATTCTGATTGGCGGACGCGCAGCGTCCGCTCTCTACGCTGATTACACCTGGTACGCATCGCTCGGCGCCGCGCCACTGTGGACAGAGCGATCGGGTGATCTTCTCCTCATCTACGGAATCGGCACCGTCGTCGCGGTCCTCCTCGCCTTTCTCAATCTGTCGGCACTCGGACGCAGCATCGGAGTGCTCACACTGCCGCGTCGCCTCGCCAACGTCGAGTTCGGCGAAGCGGTTCCGCGAAAATACATTGACCGGTTTGCTTTCGTTCTGGCGATAGTCGTCGCCGCGGCGGCGACCCCAGCCCTTCCAGCGTGGACATCGCTGGCAGTGGCGCGTCTTGGTGTGACTTTCCGCGAGAGCGATCCGTACTTCCAGCACGATCTCGCCTTCTACACCACCTGGCTCCCGTTCGAGAAAGCTGTCTACACCTGGGCGATGGTGCTCGTGGTCGGCGTGTCGGTTCTGGTCGTGATTCTTTATTCGCTGACACCTGGCTTGCGCTGGGAGCGCGTCGGCTTGCGCATGAGCGCGCACGTTCGTCGCCATCTGAGCGTGTTGGCAGCGCTGCTCCTGCTCATCACGATGTGGAGCTACCGACTGGAGTCGTACGATCTGCTGATCAAGGGCACCGGGGAAGGAGGAATCTTTTCCTACGTCGACCACCAGTGGTTGCTGCCGGGGCTTTTGCTTCTCTCGATTGCTACTGCTGCCGCGGCTATCACTGTGCTGCTGAGCGGTTGGACCGGCCAGCTGCGCACGAGTTTCGTCGCCGTCACTGTCATTGTGCTGCTGTCCATAAGCGTGCAGGAAATCATTCCGTGGATGGTGCAACGTTTCACACCTCATGACGCTCAGATGGTTCGCGAGCGCCCCTATGCAGCGACGCGCGCGGATTTTACGCGGCGCGCCTATGCGCCGAACGCGGCGACCTACGAAGCGCTCCGCAAGTCTGGCGTTTCGGCTGCGCTCGACAGCGTAGTGTCAGACGCGGCGAGCAGGCAGTTGCTGCGGCAGGATTCGCTCGCATACCCCGGAGCGCGCGGCCTGGTGGTCGTGGCCGATCCCCAGCTCGACGTGGCGGGCCAGCGATTAGGTGATGGTTTCTCGCGACTGGGATTTGCCTGGGCGTACCAGGCATTTGATCTGCTCTCCGATTCGGTTCCGCTCCGTGCACGACTCGTCACTGTGCGCGACGTTCGCAACAGGGTGCGCGCTCTGGCGCCCGTTTTCGCCCAGGGAAGCATAGTCGAGCCCTTGTTTCACGCTGACACTCTTTACTGGAAGCTCGAGCTGTATTCCGCGTCCGCGAATTATCCGCTCAGTCAGCATTTCATGCTCGCGGGTGAAGAACGCAGCTACTTTCGTCACGCCGCGACCGCGCTGGTCAATGCGCGCACCGCGCGGGTGATGATCGCGGCGGACCCGGCCCCCGATCCAATTGCTCAGAGCTGGATGACCGCATTTCCCAATGCCGCTGACTACCGCGCACCAACAATCGCTCGTGAGCTCACCACCACGCCGTGGTCGCCTATCGCGAGTGATTCGGCTGGAGGACGAGGCGACTCGACCTTCAGAGCGGCGGTGACACGGCTCTACAACCGGATGCGAGCGGCGCTGGCCGCAGCTGATCTCAAAGCTTTCGGCATTGCATATGACTCGCTCGGCGCTCTCATTGGTCCGGCGCGCAAATGAACGAGACGCGCACTGCCGTCATCGCCATCGGCGGCAACGCACTTTCCCCGCCGGGAGAGCGCTCGACGATCGCCGATCAATTCCGCCATACGCGAGAGAGCCTCGGTCCCATCGTTGATCTCGCTCTCGATGGATGGCGAGTGGTCGTAGTCCACGGTAATGGTCCGCAGGTGGGGGACGAGCTCGTTCGCAACGAGAAAGCGCGCAGTGAAGTCGCGCCGCTCCCGCTCGGCGTTCTGGTCGCGGGCACAGCGGGCTGGATCGGCTACATGCTCCAGCAATCGCTGGAAAACGCTCTGCGCAAAGCGGGCAACGGACGTGATGTGGTAACAGTGCTCACTCAGGTGGAAGTCGCCGCCGATGACCCAGCCCTCAAGGATCCGAAGAAGTTCATCGGGCACGGATTGTCAGTTGCCCGTGCCCGCGAACTGCGCGCTCAGGATCATCCCGTGAAAAAAGATGCAAAGGGTCATTTCCGTCGCGTCGTCGGCAGTCCCCAGCCCCTCTCGATTCACGAGCTCGCTACGATCAAAGCACTGCTCGAGCGCGACTCGCTGGTGATCGCTTGTGGCGGTGGAGGGATTCCGATCTACCGAGATCGCGTGCTCGGACTTGAGGGTGTCGACGCCGTGATCGATAAAGACCTGGCTGCTGCAGTTCTTGCGAGAGAGCTGGGCGCCGAGCTTTTTCTGATTCTCACTGACGTCGATGCCGTTTATACTGGCTGGGGCACAGACGAGAAGCGGGCCATCAGCTCGATGAGTGTCGCCGAAGCCGACAAGCTGGCGAGCGAAGGAGCGTTCGGCGAAGGAAGCATGGGCCCCAAGGTCGCCGCGGCCGCCGATTATGTGCGTCGCACACAGGGCCGTGCCATTATTACGGAGCTGAGCAAGGGAAGAGCGGCGGTGCAGGGCGTCGGCGGAACGGAAATCGTTCCATAGCAGCACAACATCGGTCAATTCGATAATCCGCGCGCACTGCGCGCGCTCGGAGAAAGAGTGAACATCCACGAATACCAGGCAAAAGAGATCTTTCGCAAATACGGCATACCAATCCCGCCGGGTGAGGTCGCCAGGACACCGGAAGAAGCAGAAGCAATCGCCCGCAGGTTTGCGACAACTGTCGTTGTCAAAGCGCAGGTCCACGCCGGCGGTCGCGGAAAAGCAGGAGGCGTCAAGCTGGCAAAAACGCCCGAGGAAGCCAGGAGCGTCGCGGCGCAGATTCTCAAGCTCTCGATCAAGGGACTTCCCGTACAGAAAGTTCTCGTCACACCGGCCGCTGACATCGCCAGCGAGGCGTACGTCGGCATCATCGTCGATCGAGCGTCCAAGCGGGCAGTCTTCATGGCGAGTGCGGCCGGTGGCATCGATATCGAGGAAGTGGCGGCAAAGACGCCGGAGAAAATTCTCCGACATCCAATCGATCCGCGCTACGGGCTACAGGCGTACGAGGCGATGCAGCTCGCTTTCTTCCTCTATTCGGACATCAAGCAGGTCCGCGCCGCAGCGAAAATCCTCCAGCAGCTCTATAAAGCATTCTCCGAGAACGGAGGATCACTGGCCGAGATCAATCCGTTGGTGACGACGCCGAGCGGCGACGTCGTCGCACTCGACGCGAAAATGGTGATCGACGACAACGAGCTCGATCGTCGTCCGGACATCGCCGCTCTGCGCGACGAATCCGCCGAGGCCCCAAGCGAAGTCGAGGCGAGAAAGGCGAACCTCACGTTCATCAAGCTCGACGGAAACGTCGGGTGCGTCGTCAACGGCGCCGGCCTGGCGATGGCGACTATGGATCTGGTGAAGTACTACGGGGGCGAGCCAGCCAATTTCCTCGACATAGGCGGCTCCTCAAACCCGGAGAAGGTCGTCGCCGCGCTTCGCATCATCACCAGCGATCCGAACGTGAAGACGATCCTGTTCAACATCTTCGGCGGCATCACCCGCACCGATGACGTCGCCAACGGAATAGTGACCGCGATCAGGCAGAATCCGCTGAAAGTTCCCCTCGTCATCCGCCTCACCGGCACCAACGAAGAAATCGCAGTCAAGATCCTCAAAGAGAACGGAATGTCGGCGATGACCGATATGGACGAAGCGGTGAAGAAGGCAGTCGCTCTAGCGACCGGAGGAAAAGCCGCGTGAGCATTTTCATCGATAAGGACACGCGTCTGCTCATCCAGGGCATTACGGGTCGCGACGGCTCGTTCCACGGCAAGCAGATGATCGAGTACGGCACACAGGTCGTCGGTGGCATCACTCCGGGGAAGGGAGGCCAGAAATTCGAGGACAAGGTGTACGTCCCGCCGCCCTTTGCCGCCGATGCGATGATGGAAGCAGCAGACGCGGGCATCCCATTCATCGTTTGCATTACAGAGGGGGTGCCCGTTCTGGACATGACCCGCGTCTATCTCTTCGTGAAGGAGCGCGGGTCCAAGCTCCTTGGACCGAACTGTCCGGGCTTGATCTCGCCCGGTGCCTCAAAGGTCGGAATCATTCCAGGCAGGATCTGCACGCCGGGGCCCGTCGGTCTTGTCAGTCGGTCGGGTACTCTGACTTACGAAGTCGTCTATCAGATGACGCGCGCGAAAATCGGACAAACCACCTGCGTTGGAATCGGTGGCGATCCGATCAACGGTACGAACTTCATCGATTGTCTCGACGCGTTCGAGAAGGATCCGGTGACCAAAGCCGTAGTGATGATCGGCGAGATCGGCGGCACCGACGAGCAGGAAGCCGCGCGCTTCGTCAAACAAAAGATGAAAAAACCCGTAGTCGGCTTTATCGCCGGGCAAACCGCGCCCCCCGGTCGCCGCATGGGTCACGCTGGTGCAATCATCTCCGGATCGGCCGGCACTGCCGCCGAGAAGATGCAGGCATTCGAGGACAACGGCGTTGGCGTTGCCAAGCGACCCATTGACGTCGTGGATTTACTCAAACGCGTTCTACGCTAGGAGTCGAGCGATAAATGGCTGGCAACAGAACTCTCACCATCATCAAGCCCGACGCATTCAATTCGGGAAAATCCGGATTGATCATCGCCCATCTGGAGAAGGCAGGATTCAAGATCATTTCTTCGCGGGTGATGAGACTGAGTGAACCACAGGCGCAGGCCTTTTACGCCGTCCACCGCGAGCGTCCGTTCTTCGCGCCGCTGGTGCGCTTCATGACGTCGGGCAAATGCATGCCGATGGTCCTCGAGCGCGCCGACGCCGTCGCTACGCTGCGTAAGACGATCGGCGCGACCGACCCCGCCGAGGCGGAAGCTGGAACGGTGAGGAAGCTCTACGCCGAATCGAAGGAGCGGAACGCGATCCACGCCTCGGACTCGGATGAAAATGCGGAGCGCGAGGCGAAATTCTTCTTTGCGGAAGCCGAGCTGATCTAAACGGCAACGGAAGACTGCCAGCCGCAGTTGCGAACAAAAAAAGCTTAGGAGCCTCACTGGAATAGGCCCCTTAAACCCGCTAGGTTAAAGGGCTTATGCTGTCCTTTGACATCCGGTCGCTCGAAACCAAGGCCGTTCACGTCGACGGCTCGATCAAGCCGGACGATTCAATCTGGGAAGCAGGCGACACCCGGCCGACTGAACCGATCCGGGTCACCGGCAGACTATCGTCGGCTGGTGAAGGCAGGTTCTACTTTACAGGTCGGGTCGAAGGCCAAATTGAGTTGGCGTGTCGCCTCTGTCTGGATGAGGTCGATGTCGAAGTGGACGAGGACGCACACCTGCTTCTCGCCGAGCTCGGCGCGGAGGAAGCGGACGACCCTGACGTGTTTCTCTACGATCCCAACGAGCGAATGCTCGATCTTCGCCCAGCGATCAGGGAGACCTGGCTTTTGACGGTTCCGGGTTACGTTCAATGCCGGGAAGATTGCAAAGGACTATGCCCCACCTGTGGCACCAATCTGAACGAAAGCACTTGCAGCTGTACGACAACAAAGACTGATTCGCGCTGGGACGCATTGCTCAAGCATAAAAGCAAGTCGCACTAGCTCGTCAACACACTCAAGGAACAGAAACAATGGCCGTCCCAAAGCGACGCACATCAAAGCGAAAGAAGCGCGCGCGCAACACCCACAAGATCGCGCCTGCAATTGTGATTCAGAAGTGTCCGCGCTGTCAGAGCATGAAGCGTCCGCATCATGTCTGCGAGGAGTGCGGGTACTATGCAGGCGAACAGCGAGTAGAGCCGAAGGAAGCGTAGTTTGGCGCGCATAGCATTGGACGCGATGGGGGGAGATTTCGCTCCCAAAGCGACAATCGCCGGCGCTTTACTCGCCTTGCAGGAGCTCGACGCCGCACACACCGTGCAGCTTGTCGGGCAGACGTCGGTCATCGAAGCACAACTCGCGAGCGCACTCTCGGGAGAGCACTCAGGGGCGGCTGCCGCGCGTCGCCGCATCGAGATTGTGGAGGCACCCGACGTCATCGGGATGTCGGAGAAACCCACCGCCGGACTGCGCAAGAAGCCGAAGAGCTCCATGATCGTCGGACTGAAGTTGCAAGTCGATGGCAAGTCCGACGCCTTCGTTTCTGCGGGCAATACCGGTGCGCAGATGGCCTCGTCCGCGATGCTGCTGAAGCTGCAACCTGGCTTGACCCGGCCCGCGATCGCGACGGTCTTTCCGACAACCGGTAACCCCGTCATCGTCCTCGACTCCGGTGCGAATGTAGATTGCTCCACAAAAGAGCTCCTCCAGTTCGCATGGCTTGGCGCGGTTTACGCTGAGTGCATCTTCGGTCGACCGAATCCTTCAATCGGCCTGCTGTCAATTGGAGAGGAGCCGGAGAAGGGGAACGCGGTTGTGAAGGAGGCCCACGTGCTCTTTCGGAAAGCGGGATTCAACTTTCACGGCAACATCGAGGGACGCGACCTGCCGGTTGGCGCGAGCGACCGCGGACCGTTCGATGTCGTGATCTGCGATGGCTTCGTAGGCAACGTCGTACTCAAGTTTTACGAAGCTGTCGCTCCCATGATCCTGCGCGTGTTGAGCGACCATCCGAACATCAACGCCGAGGACGTCAGAGCCGCACTCAAGGGCTTCGATGCCACTAACTACGGTGGCGCGCCGCTGCTCGGGGTCCGCGGAGTCAGCATCATCTGTCACGGCAATTCTCCGCCACGCTCCATTAAGAACGCCATCAAGGTCGCGGTTCGCGCCGTCGAGACGCGCATGAATGAACAGATCGGCAGGAAGCTCGAAGCCGCCGAGCCACAGATCAACGCAGTCGCGGAGTCGGCATGAAGAGGCCAGTCGCTGCCGTCGTCGGCACCGGCCGCGGCTTGCCGGCCCACGTCATGACCAATCACGATTTCGCGTCGATCGGCATCGAGACGTCGCACGAGTGGATCGTGGAGCGGAGCGGCATCGTCGAGCGGCGTCTTGCCAGGAATGGTGAGACGACCTGCTCAATGGCCGCCGATGCCAGCCGCAAGGCGATGGAGGTCGCGGGAGTACACCCGGGCGAGATCGACATAATAGTCCTCAGCACCGCGACACCGGATCGCCTTCTGCCGTCAACTGCGGTCGACATCCAGGCGGAGCTGGGCGCGACGCGCGCGGCCGCGTTCGATGTCGGCGCGGCATGCGCTGGCTGGCTCTATGCGATGAGCACTGCTGAAGGCTTGATCATGTCGGGAACGGCCGAAACCGCTTTGGTGATCGGATCGGAGAAAATGAGCGCGATCGTCGATTGGAAGGATCGCGCGACATGCGTCCTCTTTGGCGACGGAGCCGGAGCCGCCGTTCTCAAGCGCAGCCGTCATCACGGGAAGGGAATTCTCTCGGCGTACATGCGCAGCGACGGTAAACTCGCGGATCTTCTGTATCGTCCCGAAGGTGGTGCGACGGTTCCAATGTCGGTGGAGGTGCTCGAGAAGCGCTCTCACTTGGTAAAGATGGCGGGTCGCGAAGTCTTCAAGCACGCGGTGCGATCGATGTCCGACGCTGCTGATCGGGCGCTCGACGGCGCCCGGCTCACCGGCTCCGACATTGACCTCCTGATTCCACATCAGGCCAACGTTCGGATCATCGAGGCGACCGCGAAGCACTCCGGAATCCCGATGGACAAGGTCTACGTCAACGTCGACAAGTATGGCAACACCTCGTCCGCATCGATTCCGATCGCGCTCGACGAGGCGATCGAATCTGGAAGGATCAAGGATGGCACGACGGTGATGATGGTCGCCTTTGGCGCCGGATTCACCTGGGCGTCGATGGTCATTCGCTTCTGAGCAGTGGACATCGTACTGCTCTTTCCCGGCCAGGGCTCGCAGAAGCCGGGAATGGGTAAAGATCTCGCTGAGGCGTTTCCCATTGCCAAAGGAGTGTTCGGCGAGGTCGATGCAGCGCTAGGCGCCGATCTGAGTCGGCTTTGCTTCGACGGCCCGGCGGACGAGCTCACCGCGACTCGTAACGCGCAGCCCGCGCTCTTCGCCCACGGGGCTGCGGTGTGGGCACTGACAAAGGAAGCTCTCTTCCCGCACGTACGTGCCGCGGCCGGCCATTCACTTGGTGAGTTCACTGCTTATCACGCGGCGGACGCCATCAGCTTGCCGGGTGCGGCAAGACTGGTGCGCCGTCGTGGCGAGTTGATGTTCGAGACCGGCACCGCGCGTCCCGGCGCCATGGCGGCCATCCTCGGCACGACAACGACCACCATCGAGGACATCTGCCAACGGGCCAGCAAGGAAGCTGGACTGGTCGTGCCCGCCAATTTCAACACTGACGAGCAGGTGGTGATCTCCGGCGAGATCGCCGGAGTAGAGCGGGCAATGGATCTCGCCAAGGAAGCGGGCGCGAAGCGCGCGATAAAGCTTCCCGTCAGCGGGGCCTTCCACTCTCCGTTGATGGAGCCCGCCGTCGTCGGTCTCACCGATGCGATTGCGACTTCCGCCTTCACCGATCCTGCTTTCCCGGTGTTCTCGAACGTGACTGCCGACGCGTCGACGACGTCTCTCGCCGCAAAAGATCTGCTCCTCCGTCAGCTCACTTCGCCAGTTCGCTGGTCGGAAGAAATGAGAAATATCGCCAGCCATTTTCACGAGGCGCTTTATGTCGAGATGGGCCCCGGCAACGTTCTTACTGGATTGATGGGGCGCCTGGTGAAAGGAGCCAGGACCTTCGCCTGTGGTACGGCAGCGGAAGTCGACAAACTTCTGCAAATGGTCGCCTGATGAAAATCGATTTGAGCGGCAAGAACGCACTCGTCACCGGTAGCACCAGGGGAATCGGCCGCGCCATCGCGGAGGCGTTCGCCGAATCTGGCGCGCGCGTAGCAGTCGTTGGTCGCGATCAACAGCGCGCCGATGAAGCCGCCGCTGACATCGGCAACGGTGCCAGGGGCTTTGCCGCCGATGTCAGCGACACCGTGGCAGTCACCAAACTTATCGATGCTGTCGAGAAGGCGTTCGGATCGATCGATATCCTCGTGAACAACGCCGGCATCACCCGCGACAACATCGTCATGCGACTGAAGGACGAAGACTGGGATGCAGTACTGGACGCCAACCTGCGTGGGGCCTTTGCCAGCATCCGCGCGGCGTCGCGCGGGATGATGAAGCGTCGCCGCGGCCGCATCATCAATATCGCCAGCATCGTCGGACTGATCGGGAACAAGGGCCAGGCGAACTACGCGGCCAGCAAGGCGGGGCTCATCGCGCTGACCAAGACCGTGGCAAAGGAGCTGGGGTCACGGAACATTCTCATTAACGCGGTGGCTCCCGGATTCATTGAGACCGAAATGACGGCCTCCATGACGCCTGAAGCCCGCGAAGCTTTAGGCAAACAGATTGCACTTGAACGACTTGGTACCGCGCAGGACGTCGCCGCCATCGTCGCCTTCCTCGCTTCGGACCTCGCTTCCTACATCACGGGGCAGGTCTTCGTCGTGGATGGCGGAATGGTCATGTAACCCGAGGCTCCCTTCACGGGATACGGTAGAATGGTGCATATAACCCGAGGCTCTCTTCACGGGATACGGTAGAATGGTGAAGCTAACTTTGTCGCTGATATTCGCTTAGGTATATTTCCGGGTACCCCACAAACGCGAGGAATTCCATCAAATGTCCGACAATTCCGACAAGGTCAAAGACATCATCGAGAAAGAGCTCGGTGTGGAGCGTGAGAAGCTGACCAACGAAGCGAGCTTCATCGAGGATCTCGGTGCCGACAGCCTGGACATCGTCGAGCTCGTGATGGAGTTCGAGAAGGAGTTCAACATCGACATCCCTGATGAGGATGCTGAGAAGCTGCGCACCGTCGGTGACGCGCTCGGCTATCTGAACCAGAAGGTCGGAGCGTAATGAAACGAAGAGTCGTCGTCACCGGCATGGGGGCGATAACCCCGGTCGGAAACGATGTGGCGACGACCTGGCGGTCCCTGATTGAGGGAAAGTCGGGAACCGCGCCCATCACCAAGTTCGACGCATCCACCTTTCCGGTTCGCTTCGCCGCGGAAGTAAAGGGGTTCGATCCGCTCAACTACATGGATCGCAAAGAGGCGAAGCGCGCCGACCAGTACACCCAGTACGCCGTCGCCGCAGCGCGCCAGGCCATGACCAACGCCGATCTTGTCGACCGGAACGGAATGGACCCGGATCGCATCGGGGTGATCATCGGCAGCGGCATCGGCGGCCTCAAGAGCTTCGAGGAACAGCACGACGTATATCGGGAGCGCGGCGTCGGCAAAATCTCGCCCTTCTTCATTCCGATGTTCATCGCCGACATCGCCGCCGGCATCGTCTCGATGGCGTTCAATGCGAAAGGGCCAAACTACGCCACCGTATCAGCTTGTGCGACGAGCGCTCACGCAATAGGTGATGCGTTCCGAACGATCCAGTATGGCGACGCGGACATCATGATCACCGGTGGCGCTGAAGCCACGGTCACCCCAATGGCAATCGGCGGATTCGCCAACATGAAGGCGCTGTCGGAGCGCAACGATTCGCCGGGAACCGCTTCACGCCCGTTCGACGCGACCCGTGACGGGTTCGTGATGGGGGAGGGCGCCGGGATCCTGATTCTCGAGGAGATGGAGCACGCCCTCAACCGCGGTGCAACGATCTACGCCGAGATCGTCGGATACGGCGCGACGGGCGACGCCTACCACTTGACTGCGCCGGCGCCGGACGGCGAAGGCGCTCAGCGCGCCATGAAGCGCGCGCTAAAGGATGCCGGCCTCGAGCCAAAAGACATTCAATACATCAACGCCCACGGTACCTCGACTCCGGCCAACGACTTTAACGAAACGCGAGCGATCAAGGCTGTCTTTGGCGACGCCGCCAAGGATGTCAACGTCAGCTCCACCAAGTCTGCAACCGGCCACATGCTCGGCGCAGCGGGAGCGGTAGAAGCGGTCATCAGCACCCTGGTAGTCGGCAACGGCGTAATCCCGCCGACCATCAACTACCACCATCCCGATCCCGAGCTGGATCTCAACTACACACCCAACACCAGCGTCGAACGTAAAGTAGACGCCGTTCTCAGCAACAGCTTTGGCTTCGGTGGACACAACACCACCCTCGCCATCAAACGCTTCGAGAAGTGAGTCCATGAGCGCCGAGCTCGCGCTGGACCTCGGAAAACTCAAAGACCGTGAGCTGAGAGCTATCGGGGAGAAGGTGGCGTCGCGCACGCGCCTCTCGCATTCCGACGCGGCTTATCTCTTCACCACGCCCGATCTGCTGGGCATCGGCATCCTCGCCGACTTTGCGAACCGTCGGAAGCATGGCGATGTGGTTACCTTCGCGGCCAACCAGCACATCAATCCCACCAACGTCTGTTATCTGCGCAAGACCTGCGTCTTCTGCTCCTTTGCGCGCCTGCCGAAGGAAGATGGGGCTTACCATTACACGCTCGATCAGGTCTACGCTGAGGCAGAGCCCGCGGCGAACGGGCTGACGAAGGAATTTCACATCGTTGGCGGACTCGACATGAAGGGGGGCCTCGAGTACTACAGCGAGATGTTTCGCGGCCTGAAGGCGAGATACCCGCACGTCCACATCAAGGCCCTCACCGCTGTCGAGATCGCTCATATTGCCCGCATCGACAAGATGTCGATCGAGGATGTACTGATCGCATTGCGCGAAGCTGGGCTCGATACCTTGCCTGGAGGCGGCGCGGAGGTCTTTGGCAAGGGCGTGCGAATGACCATCGCTGACAAGAAGTTGGCGGGCGAAGACTGGATCGAAGTCCACCGCACCGCGCATCGGCTCGGCATTCGCTCGAACTGCACCATGCTCTATGGCCATGTCGAGACGATCGAAGACCGCGTCGAGCACCTGGCGATGCTCCGCGATCTACAGGACGAGTCGCACGGATTCCTCGCTTACATTCCGCTCGCCTATCACCCGGATAACAACCAGCTCGGTATCGAGCTTGGCCGTCAGGGCACCGCGACGACCGGATTCGACGACCTCCGCAACCTCGCCATCGGCCGGCTCTTTCTCGACAACTTCGAACACATCAAGACCCACTGGATCATGGTTACGCCGTTTCTCTCGCAGACGTCGCTTGCGTTCGGCGTCAACGATCTCGAGGGAACGGTGGTTCGCGAAAAGATCTATCACGAAGCGGGCGCCCACACCGCTCAGGGTCTGAGTCTCGACGAGATTCTGAATCTGATCCGGACGGCGGGCAAAATTCCGGCGGAGCGCGATTCCTTCTACAACATCCTGCGTGTGTTCGAACGCGCGCCCGCGGTGGCGGCCTGATGAAAATCGGACGGATTCCGTACATCAACTGCTATCCGGTTTACGGCGCGATCGACCGGGGCATCGTTCGTCTCGACGCAGCGCTGGTCGACGGCGTGCCAACGGATCTGAATCGCCGCATGGCGCGAGGAGAGCTGGACATCAGCGTTGTCTCTGCCGTGGAGTATGCGCGCGATTCGCACCGTTATCTCCTGTTGCCCGACCTGGCGATTTCATGCGACGGCCCGGTCCGCTCCGTAATGCTGTTTGCGAAGCGGCCGGCGACAGACCTCACTGCCAGACCCGTACTCGTGAGTAGAAGCTCGATGACAAGTGTCGCGTTGCTCGAGCTGTTGTTCGAAAATGTCTGGCACGCGCGCCCGCGGTTCGTGCCGGGCGATGCTGAGGTCAGTGATGTAAGCGATGCCGGACGCGACGATGCCGATGCGCGTCTCGTGATTGGCGATGCCGCGCTCGTGCTCAGTTCCAACCATCGCGACCGGTATCCCCATATCTATGATCTCGGGCAGATGTGGAAGCAGTGGACCGGCCAGCCGTTCGTATTCGCCGTCTGGGTTGCACAGCGGACAGCCAACGTCAAAGAGGCGCTCGTCGCGCACGCCAGTCTGATCACTTCGCGCGAGTGGGGACTTTCACACCTGTCGGAGCTGGCGGATCAGGCGCATCGTGCAACCGGCGTGGCTCGAGATACCTGCGACAAGTACCTCTCTGGACTCGATTACGGATTGTCGTATCCGCACCTCGCCGGCCTTACCGAGTTCTATCGCCGGCTGGTCGAACGCGGCAGAATTCCCAATGGGACTCTAACCTTCCTTCCAGCCGCATGACCGAGACCCAGGAACTTCTCGACTTCTACACCAACGCTTCGCTTCTCGAGCTGGGCGCTGAGGCAGATCGCGTGCGCCAGGAAAAGCATCCCGGCGACATCGTCACCTACATCATCGACCGCAACATCAACTACACTAATGTCTGCGTCGCGGATTGCGGCTTCTGCGCGTTCGCTCGCCGACCCAAGCACGGAGAGGGATACACTCTTTCGTTCGAGCAGATCGGTGCCAAGATCGAGGAGTTGAAGGCGCTCGGCGGAGTCCAGATTCTGATTCAGGGTGGGCACAACCCCTACATACCGTTCGAGTGGTATCTGGACTTGATGAAGTACATCAAAAGCAGTCACCCGATTCACATTCACGGGTTCAGCCCGAGCGAGATCGATTTCTTCTCGAAGCTGTTCCGGATGGATGCGATCGATGTCATTCGTGAGCTCCGCGCGGCGGGGCTCGACTCCATTCCGGGCGGCGGTGGCGAGATCCTGGTGCAACGGGTCCGCGACATTGTCGCTCCCAAGAAAGCAGGCGCTGATCGCTGGCTGGAGATCATGGAGCTCGCTCACAACGAGGGTATGAAAACCTCGGTGACGATGATGTACGGACTGGGCGAAACGCTTGCCGAGCGATTGGAGCACTTGCAGCGAGTGAAGGAAGTGCAGGCGCGCACCGGCGGCTTCACTGCGTTCATTTGCTGGCCGCTCCAGCCCGAGAACACTCCCACGATGTCGAACCAGCCCAAAACCGGGGCGACGGAGTATCTGCGCACGGTCGCGTTCGCGCGGATCGTTCTCGACAACGTTCCGAATCTCCAATCGAGCTGGGTGACAATGGGGATGAAGATCGGACAGATCGCCCTCAAGTTCGGCTGCAACGACTTCGGCTCGCTGATGCTCGAAGAGAACGTCGTATCAGCGGCCAACACGACCCACCGCACGTCAATCGCCGAGATGGAGCGATTGATTCGCGACGCCGGCTTTACTCCCGCGCGTCGGAAGCAGGACTACTCGCTGATCGATCCGTTGCCTGCAATCCACGCGGATGCCGCGTGAGCAAAGCGCGAATTTCCGCGTCGGCGTCGGCTACGATTCCCACCCTTTCGCTCGCGGTCGCCCTTTAACACTAGGCGGCGTATCAATACCATCGGAAGTTGGCCTCGATGGTCATTCCGATGCCGATGCAATCTGTCACGCGGTCGCGGACGCGGTGCTGGGCGCTGCAGGACTGGGCGACATCGGCGAGATGTTCCCCGATTCCGATCCGGCAAACAAGAACCGTAATTCGATAGAAATGTTAGGTGCCGCGGTGAAGCGGGTGCAGAGCGCGGGGTACCTCGTCAATCAGATCGACGTGTGTGTCGTCACCGAATCACCGCGCCTGGCGCCATTTCGTGACAAGATCCGCGCAAATTTGGCCGCTGCACTCGGTATCGATTCAGCAAGCGTGAGCGTCAAAGGGAAGTCCAACGAAGGCATGGGTTGGATCGGGCGAAAGGAGGGACTCGCCTGCATTGCCGTCGCCACCCTGAAAGGGAATCGCTAGCGAATGCTTCAGTCAGTCACCGAATGGCTGGGGAACCTGCCGCTCGGATCTCTCTACGTCGCCATAGCCGCGCTCTCGGCGTTCGAGAATTTTTTCCCTCCGTTTCCATCCGACGCAGTCATCGCCTTCGGAAGCTTTCTTGCTGACCGGGCGCGCGGGTCTCCATTCACGGTTTTCCTGCTGGGGTGGCTCGGTAATCTTGCCGGAGCCGGAGTGACCTACACCCTCGGTCGTCGCTTCGGCGCAAAAGCATTTCTGCGTCGAATCGAGCGGTTCGCTGGACCAGATGCCGAGGATCGCATCAAGAAGCTCCACAAGAAGTACGGCTTCCTCGGTCTCTTCGTCAGTCGTTTCCTCCCCGGTGTGCGGGCGATAGTCCCGCCTTTCGCCGGGGCAATGAGGCTTCCTGCCTTCAAAGTGATGCTTTCCGTCGCCAGCGCCTCCGCGGTCTGGTTCGGCCTGATTACGTTTCTGGCATTCCGCGCCGGCGATAACTGGGATCTGGTCGAGAGATACCTCGTCCGTTCCGGAAAGGTCGCCGGTTCAATTGCCGTTGGGATCGTCGTGCTGGTCGCCGGGATCTGGCTATGGAAACGTCACCTGAGAAAGCGTGAGTAACTCCCTCGATGACGCAGTTGCGCTGGCGTTTTTCGTCGAGCGCTTTGACGACTTCCTCGCTCTCGAGCAGGGAGCTTCGGTCCAAACCAGTCGCGCCTACAAGCTCGATATCGCTCGCTTCGTCGCCTATGCCAACGTAAAGGGCGCCAAATCGGCGATCGATGTCGGCGCGCGGACTCTTCGCGAATACGTATACCACTTAAAGGATCTCGGCCTTTCCCCCGCGTCCATTCGCCGCAACGTCTCGGCGGTCCGCACCTATTTCAAGTTCCTGCTCGCGGAAGGACATGTCGTGCGCGACCCCAGTGAGCGCCTGGAGACTCCGAAAAAGTGGCGCACGCTGCCCGACGTACTGGCGGTCGACGAAATCGAAAAGCTTCTCGCGGCGCCGTCCCTCGACGAGCCGCTCGCGTTCCGCGACCGGGCGATGCTGGAGCTCGCCTACGGCGCGGGGCTGCGCGTCTCCGAATGGATATCGCTCAGTGTCCGCGATGTAATGCTTCAGGATCATCTCGTGCGAGTCTTCGGCAAGGGCGGGAAGGAGCGCCTGGTTCCGATTGGCCGCAGAGCAATCGGTGCCATCGCGATCTACTTGCGTGAGCTGCGTCCGAAGCTGGAGAAAGGCGAAGGGAAGGGCATTCTCTTTCTCAACGCCCGCGGTCAGCCGCTATCCCGCATGGGAGCGTGGAAGATCCTGCGCAAGTACGTCGATCAGGTCGGAATCACCAAGCCCGTCTCGCCGCACACGCTGCGTCACTCGTTCGCCACGCATTTGCTGGAAGGCGGCGCAGACTTGCGCGCCGTGCAGGAGATGCTCGGTCACGTCGACATCTCCACGACCCAGATCTACACCCATGTCGACCGGGAATACTTACGGAGTGTTCACAAGCAGTTTCACCCGCGGGCGTGACAGCGACTAGTATTCGCGATGCTGCTCGTCCTCGATAATTACGACTCGTTCACCTACAACCTCGTCCAGTACCTCGGCGAGCTTGGTGAGAAGCCGGTCGTTCGACGCAACGACGAAATCGGCGTGGACGAAATCGGGGCGATGGGCGTCAAGCGAATGGTGATTTCGCCCGGCCCATGCACACCGTCGGAAGCCGGAATCAGCGTCGCGGCGATCAAACGCTGGGGCAAGACGATTCCGATCCTTGGCGTGTGTCTCGGACACCAGGCAATTGGTGAAGCCTACGGTGGGAAGGTCGTACGCGCACGCACCCTGATGCACGGCAAGACTTCGCGCATCACGCACGACGGCAAGGGCATCTTCGCCAACGTTCCGAGTCCGCTCGAGGTCATGCGCTATCACTCACTGGTGGTCGAATCGGACTCGCTGCCGGAAGAGCTCGAGGTCATTGCGCGCGCCAGGGACGACCCCACCGAGATTCATGCGGTCAAGCACCGTGCGCATCCGGTATGGGGTGTGCAATTCCACCCCGAATCAATCCTTACGGAGAACGGTAAGGAGATCCTTAGAAACTTTCTTACGATTGGACGATGAAGGCATTAACGCTGGCTGCGCTCGGCATCGCCCTGATTGGCTATTCCTCCTCTTTGCGCGCTCAGGATGCCACTGCTGCCGCACGTGTTGACACGGCCTACGTCGACTATCACGAGTCACCGATTTCACTGCCATTCGGAATTGGCTTGCGGATACCAACCTACGATCGAGTGAACGGTCTGGCGCTGCCATGGGGCCCCAAGCTGGAGACGAGCGACGGACACTTCGACATCGATGGGCTCGTCACCTATCGATCCAACCTCGGCAAGTGGGATCCGTCGCTCGAAGGAGTTATCCGTCCGGGCGACACGAATGAGATCAAGATTTTTCTCGGTCGAGGCACGTTCACCAACGACGCGTGGATGCGCGACGATCTCACCAACTCCGCAGCGGCGCTGTTCGTGGGCAGTGACGCCCGCAACTACTACCGTGGCGATCGCGCCAACGTTCGCTTCGCCACCACGATTACGGGCACTTCGACCACTGTTACGCCCTTCATCGCCGGCAATCTCGAGCGCGACTGGTCAACGGGCTCGCTGGCACCACCGAAGTCGCCGTGGAGTTTTTTTGGTCGCAAAGGCAACCTCAAAATGCGCCGGCCAAATCCCCCGGTCGCCAAGGGCAGCATCACCTCGATACTCGGCGGAACGGGACTGCAGGTCGTAAGCGGCGGTCTGGAAGCGAAGGTGGATGCAACGGTGGAACAATCGCTCCGCGTCTCGGCCAAGCCTTTTTGCCCGGGAGTCCTTGTTTGCCCGCCGCTCGGTAACTTCACGCAGGCGACGCTGGATGGGAAATTGACGTTCCCCACGTTTGGCAGCCAGACTTTCACGTTCAAGGGGCACACTGTTCTCACGGGCAGCGGTCCATCGCCGGCGCAACGCTTTGCCTATCTGGGCGGCTCGAGTACGCTCGCCACCGTCAATCTTCTCGCGTTGGGTGGTGATCACCTCCTCTTTCTTTCCGGCGATTACGTCATTCCGATCGACCAGATTCAGTTGCCGTACTTCGGCAATCCGTTCGTCGCGCTCAGGTACGCCGCCGGTAATGCTGGCGTCGATCGAATCCCGAGTCTCATTCAGAACCTGGGCATTGGCGTCGGAGTGAGCTTGTTCCGCGTGGACTACAGCATCGATCCGGCGAGCAATCGCTCGCCATTCTCGCGAAAGCACACTTTCTCATTCGGAGTGTCGATTTCGCCCTGATCTGAATTCAGTTTGCTCCGTCTATCCACCGTGGGTATATTACTGAGCGTGACTTTTGCATCGTGTCGCGCGAAAACAGGTGGGTAAATGGGGACGCTAGTGGTCATTCCGGCGCGCCTCGGCGCCCTGCGCCTCCCCCGCAAACCCCTCCGTCTCCTCTCCGGACTCCCCCTAATCGTCCGGGTCTGGCAAAGAATCTCCCAAATGAACATCGCTGACGCCGTCGTAGTTGCCACCGACGATGAATCCGTTGCGTCTGCGGCCAGGCAAGCCGGTGCGGAATGCGTACTTACGAGCGATAAACACTCCTCGGGCACCGAGCGTGTGGCCGAGGTGGCGGCGCAGACGCGATTCCGGGGCTACCGGACAATCGTCAATGTCCAGGGGGATGAGCCTTTCATCGGGCCGGTAGCTGTGCGCGGGGCAGCTCAGCTGGTCTCAAGCGGGAGGTTTCCTATCGGAACCGCCGCCTCGCGCGCGAGTGCCGAGATATTGGATACGCCGAGTCTGGTGAAGGTGGTAGTGGCCGACGATGGGCGGGCGATGTACTTCTCGCGCGGGCCTATCCCTTTCCTGAGGGATCACACTGATCGCCCTAAGCTCGGCGAGCGAACTTTGCAGCACATCGGCGTGTACGCCTACTCGCCTGAAGCTTTACGTGAATGGGTCTCGTTACCGTCCCATCCACTGGAGGAGATCGAACGATTGGAGCAGCTCCGTCCGCTGGCCGCCGGGCTGCCGATCGGGGTAGCGGTGACGAGCGAAGCACCAGCAAGTGGAATCGATACCGAAGAAGACCTTCAGCGCGCCAATGCGCGCTGGGATGCCTTTATGGCGGGAGCAGTGACGAATGCAGGGTAGTTCCAGCCAACAGACGCGCTACATCTTCATCACCGGCGGAGTGGTTTCCTCCCTCGGTAAGGGGATCGCGGCGGCCTCTCTCGGACGACTTCTGGTCGAGCGCGGTATGCGCGTGACGATCATGAAATTCGACCCTTACCTGAACGTAGATCCGGGGACGATGTCGCCGTTTCAGCACGGCGAGGTTTTCGTGACCGACGATGGTGCCGAGACCGATCTCGACCTGGGACACTACGAACGATTTATCGATCGGTCGTTGGCTCAGGCTAACAACATCACTACCGGTCGCATTTACCTGAACGTCATCACCAAGGAGCGGCGGGGGGAATACCTCGGCTCGACCGTGCAGGTCATTCCGCACGTGACGGACGAGATCAAGGGCGCGATGAAACGGCTGGCGCCGGACAGCGACGTAGTTATCGTCGAGATCGGTGGCACGGTCGGCGACATCGAGTCGCTGCCTTTCCTCGAGTCGATCAGACAGTTCCGACACGAGATCGGCCGCGAGAACGCGATCTTCATTCACCTGACGCTCGTCCCGTTCATCGCCGCTGCGGGCGAGGTGAAGACGAAGCCGACGCAGCACTCAGTGCGTGAGCTGATGGAGATCGGAATCCAGCCAGACATTCTGATTTGCCGTACCGAACGCGCGCTTTCGGAAGAAGTGAAGCGCAAGATCGCGCTGTTCTGCAACGTCGAATTCGGCGCCGTGATTGAGAGTCGCGACGTGCCGACCATTTATCAGATTCCGCTGCTATTCCATGAGCAGGGACTCGATGAGCGAGTGATGCACAAGCTCGGTCTGCTCGGTCGAAAGGCGCCTGATTTGTCACGCTGGCGCGCGATGGTGGAGAGGGTTACCCATCCACATGGACGCGTCAAGATTGCGGTCATCGGGAAGTACACTGGGCTCGTCGACAGCTACAAGAGCGTCCAGGAAGCGCTCATTCACGGCGGCATAGCCAATGATGTCGGCATCGACATTTCCTGGCTCGCCAGCGATGTATTCACCAACCGGGAGAAGACCCGCGAGCTTTTAGCTGATTTCCACGGTGTCCTGGTTCCGGGTGGGTTCGGCGTGCGTGGAATCGAGGGCATGCTGGAAGCAATCGCCTACGCGCGCGAGTCAGGGTTGCCGTTTTTCGGAATCTGTCTGGGAATGCAGACGGCGATCATCGAGTTCGCTCGCAACGTGATCGGATTGTCTGACAGCCACTCCAGCGAGTTTGCGCCGGAGTGCGACAATGCGGTGATCTCGCTGATGGAAGACCAGCAGCATGTCACCGACATGGGTGGCACCATGCGATTGGGCGCCTATCCATGCCGGCTGGGTCCAGGTACGCAAGCAGCCGCGATTTACGGTGCGCCGCAGGTAAGCGAGCGCCACCGCCATCGCTACGAAGTCAACAACAAGTATCGCGACCAGTTCATCGAGCACGGACTGAATTTGAGCGGCCTGTCGCCCGACGGCTCCCTGGTCGAAATGATCGAGCTGCAAACGCATCCGTGGTACATCGGTTGTCAGTTTCACCCCGAGCTGCAATCGCGGCCGACGCGGCCCCATCCCTTGTTCGCGAGTTTCATTGGCGCCGCTGTGCAGGCAAAATCGCCAACCAGAAGCACCCGGAAGCGTGCGCCCCTAGAAGCGGCGGAATAGCGTGGCGGAATTCTTTCCGGCAGACAAACTCTTCCTGATCGCCGGGCCATGCGTACTGGAGAGCGACGAGCTCAACCTGCGCGTCGGCGAAACGCTGGCCAAGCTGGCTGAAAAGATTCCGGGCGGCATCATCTACAAAGCCAGCTTCGATAAGGCAAATAGATCCAACCGCGGTGCCGCGAGGGGCCCCGGACTGGATGCAGGGCTGGAAGCGCTGGCGCGTGTTCGCAAGGCGACCGGGTTACCCGTGTTGACGGATGTTCACACGCCCGATCAGTGCGCGCCGGCGGCGAGCGTGGTCGATGTTCTCCAGATCCCGGCCTTCCTCTGTCGTCAAACCGACCTCCTCGAAGCGGCGGGTGCAACAGGCAAGCCCGTCAACGTCAAGAAAGGGCAGTGGCTGCAGCCTGAAGGAATGCGCGGCGCCGTGCAGAAAATTCGCGGCGGTGCCAATTCGAACGGCCGTTCCCGCGACATCGCTGTAACCGAGCGTGGGACATTCTTCGGATATGGTGACCTGGTCGTCGACATGCGCTCCTTCACGCGGCTGCGCGATGCGTGCGGTGCGCCGGTGATCTTCGACGCGACGCACAGCGTGCAGAAGCCAGGACAAGGTCCCGAGGGCGCCAGTGGAGGCGCGCGAGAATTCGTTTCAGTGCTGGCCTTGTCGGCGATTGCTGCCGGTGCCCAGGGACTTTTCCTGGAGACTCACCCCGACCCCGACTGCGCGCCCAGCGACGGTCCCAACATGCTGCCGCTTTCAGAGATCGGAGCTCTGATGGGCCGCGCTGTCGATATCTGGGCTCGTATCAATTCATGACCCATAAGGACATTGTCGAGCGCGGCAAGCGGGTCTTACGCATGGAGACCGAGGCACTCAGCGAGGCGGAGCGTCGCATCGGCGACGACTTCGCGCGCGCCGTCGAATGCATCGCGCGCTCCGAAGGACGTGTCATCGTCTCTGGGGCAGGGAAGTCGGGGCTGGTCGGACGCAAGATTGCCGCAACTCTTACGTCAACCGGCACACCGGCGACCTTTCTCCATCCGGCCGACAGTGTCCACGGTGATCTCGGAATCGTGGACCGGGACGACGTCGCCATCCTCATCTCTAAAAGCGGTGAGTCAGACGAGCTGCTGGCGCTGCTCGACCATTTGAAGCGGCTGGGGGTATCTACAATTGCGCTGACCAGCGACGCCAACTCGACTCTGGCGAGGCACAGCGACGTGACGCTCGACGCATGGGTGAAGGAGGAGGCGTGTCCGCACGATCTCGCTCCCACCACCAGTACCACGGTGGCGCTCGCGCTGGGCGACGCGCTGGCGATCGCACTGCTCGAGGAGAAGGGCTTCGACGCCAACGACTTCGCCAGGCTGCATCCCGGTGGCGCGATCGGCAAGCGACTTCTTACCAGAGTTTCAGACGTGATGGTGACTGACCGCATCCCAATTCTTCCTGAGTCCGCGACGATGCGCGAAGCGGTCGTTCAGCTGGCCGAGCGCCGGGGCATTGCGATCGTGACCGGCAAAACGGGCGCAGTGGTTGGCGTGATCACGACCGGCGATTTGTCGCGCCTGATGGAGCATGAGGAGAATGTTTTTCCGATTTCGGTGACGAAAGTCATGAATCGCACGCCGAAGGTAGCGCAAGCCGACGAGCTCGGGAGCGCGGTGGTTTACCGCATGGAGACGCACGGCATCATCGCGATGCCCGTACTCAACGGGAACGATCAGATCGTCGGTGTGATCCATCTCCATGATTTAATGCGGGCCGGAGTGGTCTGATGCGTGTCGCAGTTGCGGTTCCCCTCCTTTGCATCGTTGCTGGATCCGCGTGCAGCTCGAAAAAACAGCCACCGCTCGGGACGCATTCGCCACTCGCTGAATCCGCAGACCAGGTCATGTACGGCGCTAGGTTCGTTCTCAACGATGAGGGTGTAGCGCGCGCTCACATGATCGCGGACACCGCGTACTTCTTCGACGAGAATACGCGAGTGGAAGTCGAGAAGCCTAACGTAACCTTTTTCACCACCACTGGTGCGAAGGACGCTGTTTTGACAGCGCTCCACGGAACTTACAACAGCCGCACCAACAACATGATCGCGCGGAAGAACGTAGTCGTGGTGTCAGAGGACGGTCGGCGTCTTACGACTCCCGAGTTGCTTTACAATCAGCAGAGGAATGAGATCTCGAGCGATAGCGCGTTCGTAATGACGGAGCCCAATAAAAGGCTGGAAGGGATAGGGTTTCGCTCGGATCCCAACATGAAGAACATCCATATCCTGAAGGGTGCTAGCGGTTTCGCCAAAGGAGTTTCTACAGAACCGACTCCCCTAGCGGCGCCCCTCACACTTCCCGCTCCCAAGCGCTGAATCCAGTGGACCGCCGCGTATCCCTCGGTCTTTTGCTTTTGACCGCCACCGCTAGCGCTCGCGCACAGGATGTTCCGCGGAGTTGTGACCTCCAGCTCCCAGGCGGGACTGGGACCACAGCCACGGTCGCCACCGACACCACCGGCAAGCGCACCATCTACCTTGGCCGCGGAGTAGTAGCGCACTGCATCGGCCAGGGCAACACGCTTCTCGCGGACAGCGCCCAATACTTCGAGTCGGAGGGTCGGCTTTTCCTCGTTGGTAACGTTCACTACACGGAGCCGCGAGCGGTTGTCACCTCACAAACGATGACCTACTACCAGGGTGACAACCACCTTCACGCAGAAGGGGATGTCGTCGCCAATCTTTCGAACGGAAACGTCCTGCGCGGACCGGTTGCCGATTATTATCGCAGCACCCCCGAGCGTCCACTCGCCCGACTGTTCGCGCCGGGCCGCCCGCACGTGACGCTGGTGCAGAAGGACACCAGTGGACGCGGCAAGCCCCCCGACACCGCGAACGTCGTCGCCAATCAGATCAACATGGAAGGCGACAGCCTCGTCTACGCATCGGGTCGCGTCGAGATTACGCGTCCGGACTTACTCGCCACCGGCGACTCGGCTTTCATGGACAGCGGGCGTGACTTCGCGCGATTGATGCGCGAGCCCTCAGTGCAAGGGAAGGGCAGTCGAACTTTCACTCTCACTGGTGGAGTGATCGACGTATTCTCTCGGAACAAGCAGGTCGAGCGCGTCGTTGCGACACCGAAAGGGCACGCCCTTAGCCAGGACCTCGAGCTCGTCTCCGATTCGATCGACCTGCGGATGGAGAACAATCTTCTGCAACGGTCGATGGCGTGGGGAAAAGGAAGGGCTCGAGCTGTCTCACCCGATCGTGAAATACTCGCCGATTCCATCGACGCCATAATGCCGGCACAGCGCGTCCGAGAAGTTCGTGCGTTGCGGAACGCCTACGCGGAAAGCAATCCTGATTCCGGAGTCGTCTCGAAGCAGAGAGATTGGATGAGCGGCGATACAATCGTCGCCTATTTTGATTCAGTCGCTACGGCTGATACGACCAGCAAACCAAAAGTCAGGGAGATAGTCGCCGAAGGAAATGCCAGATCATTCTATCAGATGAAGAGCTCGAAGGGCCCGCCCGACGAGCCATCGGTGAACTACGTGCGCGGACGAATCATCGACATTCTGTTCGAAGATCGGAAGGTCGCGACAGTCACCGTCACTGACAAGGCGACTGGAGTCATGATCGAGCCGGTGACGGCATCGTCGACACCTGAGAAGGCGACCACGCCCCAGACGCAGCCGAAGGCTCCTGCCAAGCCACCCGCCAAGCCGCCGATCCGACGATGAGCGACGACGACAAGCTTCCCGACAGCGTTCGCTCGCTAATCGGGAGCGGTTCGCAGAAAGACCTCGTAGATGGCTTCGCGCTCCACGCCATCGTGCGGGCGGCTGACGACGAGGGCATAGCCAAAATCCGTGACGTTGCCGCCAACTATCGGGAAGACTATCTCCGTGCTCTCCGAGTCAAGGGAGGAGTTGACGCCGAGCGCGAGGCAGGGAGGCTCGGCCAGGACGAAGTCCGCGGTTACCTGGCGACTTCCATTCTGCCGCGCCTCGCCGAGAGTGGCGTGATTCTTCCCTTGGACGGCGACCTGCACCGTGATTCCGCGACGGTGCGAGTAGCTCCGCCGCTCTGGCACCAGATAGCACCCCGGCGGGCCGAGTTCGCGGAAGCGATGCGGGAGACGGGCGAGCACTCTCGTCTTGCGCTCTCGACGCCGCCGCGGCCGACGCTAGTTGGTGGGAGCGTACTCGAAGCCCAAGGCCTCACCAAGATTTACCGGGGTCGCAAAGTAGTTAACGATGTTGCCGTCAAACTTCAGCAAGGGGAGATCGTTGGATTACTCGGGCCGAACGGGGCAGGGAAAACCACCACTTTCTACATGATCGTCGGCCTGATTGAACCTCTGACCGGGCGAATCCTGGTCGATGGAGAGGACATCACGAAACTGCCCATGTACGAACGGGCCCGTCGTGGGATTGGTTATCTTTCTCAGGAGCCTTCCATCTTTCGAAAGCTGTCGGTCGAGGACAACATCCTCGCCATTCTCGAGACGCTGCCGCTCTCGTCCGACGAGAGGTCGCAGCGACTGGAAAAGCTGCTCGACGAGCTGAGCATCAAGAGGCTTCGCAAGAGCAAGGCGTATGCGCTCTCGGGCGGCGAACGTCGGAGACTCGAAATAACCCGAGCTCTGGTCACAGATCCCAAATTCATGATGCTCGACGAGCCCTTCGCTGGAGTTGATCCGATAGCCGTCCACGACATCCAGACGATCGTGGCCGGACTGCGCCATAGGGGCATTGGCGTCCTCATTAGCGACCATAACGTCGAGCAGACACTCGACATCGTCGATCGCGCTTACATTATGTATGATGGACAGATGAAGGCTTCTGGCACTGTACGGGAACTCGTTTTCGATGACACGGTGGCTGACATTTATCTCGGTCCGACACTCGCCGCACGGCTTCGCGAAAGGCTCTCTCGCACGAGAGACGAGGAACTCGCGTCTTGAAGCCCGGCCTTAATCAGTCGACCCAGCTCCGGCAGGAGCTGAAGATCAATCCGCGCCTTTACCAGGCGATGGACCTTCTCTACATGCCCCTGCTCGACTTGCAGCAGCATCTGAAGCAGGAGCTGCTCAACAATCCTTTCCTCGATCTGGTCGAGGCCGAGGAGGAGGAAGAAGACGAGCAGGAGACAGAGGTCGAAGAGCAGGCGCAGGCAGAAGCCGAGGACGAGCGCGCCGGCGAGATCGATTGGGAAGAGATTCTGCTGGATGGCTTCGACACCGCCGGCGGCCGTCGCGAGGAGCACGAGGAGCGCGAATACTTCGAGCCGGTCACTGTAGCATCGCGCGACCTGAGCGATCATCTACGCGACCAGGTTAGTCTTCTCGAGTTGACGCCGCGCGAAACTCTGCTCGCCGACGAGTTCATAGGCAACGTTAACGACGACGGCTATCTCGCCTGTGGAGTTGAGGATATCGTCCGCACGCTCAACGACGTCGTGACGAAGGCCGCCGACGATTCCGGTCGCGGCGCGGAGGATCTTCCGCTCTACACGATCGAAGAAGGCAACAAGATGATGGCGACGGTTCAGAGTCTGGATCCACCCGGCGTCGGAGCGCGCGACCTGCGCGAATGTCTGTTACTCCAGCTGAAGGAATCCGGACTCGAGCAGTCTGTACCTTATCGGCTCGTCAGGGACTGCTTCGAGGAGCTGATCAACCATCGATGGAGCGAGATCTCCAAACGCTTCGGGATCAGCGCTACTGACGTCCAGAAAGCCGCCGACGAAATCGCCAAGCTGGATCCAAAGCCCGGCCTGCAGTACGGCTCACGCGACGACAACTACATCATCCCGGACCTGATCGTCGAGAAGATCGACGACCGGTATCACGTCTTCCTCAACGACGCCAATCTCCCCCGCCTCAAGCTTAGCCGAGCCTACCAGGAGATCGCGCGCGACAAGAAAAAGTTCGATGGCGAGAACAAGGAGTTCATCTCCAACAAGCTGAATTCCGCCAACTGGATGATTCAGGCCATCGAGCAGCGACGACAGACGATGCTCAAGGTCATGAACTACATCGTCGAGCGACAACGGGACTTCTTCGAGAAAGGCATTCAACACCTCAAGCCTCTCACCCTCCGCGAAGTCGCCGAAGTCATCAACATGCACGAGTCGACAGTGAGCCGAGTCACCAACGAAAAGTTCGTGCAAACCCCCCGCGGCGTGCTCCCACTCAAGTTCTTTTTTTCCTCCGGCCTCGCTACGTCGGACGGCGAGGACGTCTCGGCGCGCGGTATCAAGGCCCAGCTGCAGAAACTGGTTCAGGATGAGGATCCGAAGCATCCGCTCACCGATCAGGCGATCGTCAACATTCTCCGCGAAAGCGGAGTTCAGATCGCTCGACGCACCGTCGCGAAATATCGAGACCAGCTGGGCGTACTCTCGGCGAGGATGCGTAAGCGGGTATGACGTCAGTCCCTCAGACTGACGCGGCGCAGCGTTT
>QHUA01000137.1:15089-54887 GCA_003221805.1 Gemmatimonadota bacterium | reverse complement strand
TGGAATAAACGATGCGCCGGCGCTGGCCCAGGCTGACGTCGGCATCTCGATGCCGAAGGGAACCGACATCGCCATCGAGGCGAGCGATGTCGCGCTAATGCGCAGCGACTTGCGCAGCGTGCCCACAGCCATCTCGCTCTCGCGTCAGACGATGGCGACGATGCGGCAAAATCTGTTCTGGGCGTTCGTGTACAACGTGGTGGGGATTCCGATCGCTGCCGGTGTGCTCTATCCGGTGACTGGATTGATGTTGAGCCCGATCATCGCCAGCGCGGCGATGGCGCTCAGCTCGGTCAGTGTAGTGACCAACAGCCTGAGACTTCGACACGCGAAGCTGGCGTAATGAGTGAGGACGCGAAGATGGCGACGAAAGTGAAGGGCAATCTCGAGCGTGTCACCCCAGTGGCAGCTGAGTGCGGTTGCGCCGTGCGCGATGGGTTGGGCTCGCGCAAGGCACTCGGTGTCGATCCGGAAATCAAATCCCGAAACATCAAGCGCCTGCGTCGCATCGAAGGTCAGGTACGCGGGCTCCAGAAAATGGTCGATGAGGATCGCTATTGCGCCGACATCCTCACTCAGATCTCGTCCGTCCAGGAAGCGCTGCGAGGGGTCGGGAAGGAGCTGATGCGCAATCATCTGAAGCACTGTGCGACCGGCGCAATTCGCTCGGGAGGAGACGAGGCGGATCGGATGTACGATGAGCTGGTCGACCTCATGTACACTCACAGCAGATAAGGGAAGCGGGGAGGGGCGAGGGGCGAGCGGGGAGGAAACGAAGACAGTCTCTTGTGCCCTAATGCCCCCCAAAGGGGACGTTCGCCTTCCCCTTCCCGCCTGAAACCAGTTCCTCTTGCGCTCGTATTGTCCTAATGTGATAGTACAAGCAGACAATGCCTACTTTCGAGGTGGATTCCAGGAGCCCGACGCCGATCTACGCCCAGCTCGACCGGGCAATAAGAGCGGCGATCGCAACGGGAACGCTCAAGCCGGGGATGCAGCTGCCGACCGTGCGCCAGCTGGCCGTCGAACTGTCGGTCAACGCGAATACGGTCGCGCGTGTGTACGCCCAGCTGGAACGGGACGGAATCCTGGAAACCCGCCGCGGAGTGGGCACTTTCGTTCGCGAGGCGCCGACGCCACAGGCGGCGCGGGCCCATCGTGAGCGGGAGCTGCGAGACTTGATCCGTCGCTTCGTTGGCGACGCAGCGCTGTTGGGATTCACCCTACCGGAGCTAATCGAACAGCTCAGACACGAGGAGAAGAAATAAATGCCAGCCATGGACGAAGTTCTCGCAGCACGCCGCGCCGCGCGGGCTTCGCGGTCGCAAGGGCGTGTCAATGTCGTTGCGGTTTTCATTCTGCTCGTTTCGCTTCTCGCCGGCTTCTTCATGGCGGCCGGGACCCAGAATCCGGGTTGGCTCGTCATCTGGATAGTCGTGGGAATCTTCTTTTCGCAATCGCCAAAAATTGCGAAGCAATGGGAGCGCGCCGTCGTTTTGCGCCTCGGCAAGTACACGGGTCTTCGCGGGCCCGGGCTCTTCTGGATCACGCCATTCGTGGAAACGATCCCGATCTACATCGACCAGCGCGTCATTACGACGAGCTTCGCAGCTGAGGAGACTCTCACCTCCGATACCGTCCCCGTAAATGTCGACGCCGTTTTGTTCTGGATGGTTCATGACTCAGAGAAAGCAGCGCTCGAAGTTCAGGACTACACCCAAGCCGTAAGTTGGGCCGCCCAAACAGGCCTGCGAGATATCATCGGCCGAACGTCGCTGACCGAGCTCCTGCGGGGCCGCGAGCGAATCGAATCGGAGCTGCAGGCCCTGATCGATCAGCGATCGAATCCGTGGGGCGTGACGGTGCAGTCCGTGGAGATGCGCGACGTCATCATCCCACCATCGTTGCAGGACGCAATGTCTCGCGAAGCGCAGGCCTCGCGGGAGAAATCAGCCCGCATCATTCTCGGCCAGGCGGAAGTCGAGATCGCACAACTTTTCTTTGAGGCGGCGAAATCGTACCAGAATAATCCTACCGCGCTTCACCTCCGCGCGATGAACATTCTCTACGAGGGATTGAAGGAGAAGGGCGCGCTGATGCTGGTGCCGAGCACGGCGGTCGAATCGATGGGTCTTGGCGGACTAATGGGCGCGGCCGCGCTCAGGCAGCAGACGCTGAGCGAAGGGGAAGGCAAGGCCGGACCGCCCGCGGTCTAGGTGGGACAGAAAAAGCGCGCCCCGGGGGCGCGCTTTTTTTTTGGGGGTGGATCTACTTTGCAGCCCGAACGGTTTCCGGAGCGCGCTGACCCGATCCAATCATCGGCGCGCTTTGACCTTCCGAAAGGAGTTTGGTGACGAAGCGTTGGCCTTCAGAGATGCGCTCCACTTCAACGGCAATTGCATCGATTGAAGACTCGAGTCGCTCGAGTCGTTGCGCAGTCTCGGTAAGAGCCGCCGGTGGCACGGCGGGTTTCGCCGACCGGCGCCAGATTGCGCGCCCGACCCCAACCGCCAGCGGGAAGAGCACGAAGATGATGGATAGAATGGAAAGCGCCATTACCTGCTTGGAGCTGAATCCGCCGTAGAAGACCGGCTCGGATGTCGTGGCGATCATTCCCGCGGAGGCACCGGACAGCTGCTGGCCGGTCTGAGCGATATCTGACTCGAGTTGGAGCTGCCGCGCGTCGAGCAGCGACAGCCTCGCCTCCAAACCCTTTATGGCGGTCGGATCGCCCGTCTGCTTGAGCTGACTCAGCAGCTTCGACCGCCTGCTATCGACAGACTGTAATTGATTAGAAAGTTCGTTCCGGCGTGTGTTGAGCGCGTCGAGATCGCGCGCGGTGCGCGGAATCGGCAGGGAGGTCGGCTGAGTGCCCGGCGTTCCCTGAATCAGAACGGAAGGAGCTGGACCCGAGGGAGCGGCTGCCTGTGGCGTCGGTGGCTGTTGCATGATGAATCTCTACTTCACGGCTGGCGGACTGTCAAACTCGAAGGGGCTTCTTGGTTGTTCCGTGCCGACCCTGCCCGTCGCGATGTCCGCCTTCACGTATACCTCAGAGCGCACCGGCGAATTGTCCTGTCGTCTCAGGATGGCGATCTGACCGATGTGCGTCAGCGCGTCGGAAATAGGTCCTTGGAAGAGTTCCTCTGGCGTGACAGAGAGCGGTGCGTCGGAGGCCAGATAACGGTCGAGCGCCAGCAGGGAGGCATGAAATCGATCGACCTCCTTGCGCCACGCTCCGGGTTTCGACGGCGACCAATCCGAATTTCCTTGCGCCATGCCCAGCGCCCAGTCGAAGAGGTCTCCCAGATGCGAGACGATCTCCACCGGCGTGCGCGCATGCTTGCCGAGCTGGAAAGTCCCGAAGCCGGGGGGAGCGCCACGCTCGACTTTCGCCGCGCGGTACGCAATCGTCGCCAGGGTGTGGCGGAGAAACGCACGCTTCGGATCTGTCAATGCCAATCGGGTTCGTCGGTCAGGGTATCGACGTGAACTCTACTAGCTGACGCCTTGCCGGAGAATCGCTGCCACCCGCCGCCACTATTGTTGTGGGCGACGGCAATCTCGAAGCTGTCGGGAGGAAACCACCGCGCGTGGTTGTAGTCTTCGTCGCAATCGCAGCCACCGCCACCGGGACCTCTGACCACGATTGCGCCGGTGCGAAGATCGCGGATGATTCCGTACGTACCTGGGTTCGCCGGCGTCGTGTCCTCACCGACGTAAGCGAGATAGCGACCGTCCGGTGAAATGAGCAAATCCTGGTAGGACGGCCAAACGTCATCGGGCAGGGGACTGGTCTCGACGCGGTGTTGACCGAGTCGCAGCCGGAATATCTGGCGCTGCGGCGTCGATGAATCCTCGGAGACCTGCACCAGTCCGATGACGAGCGTGTCGCCGACCACGATCGGTGCCGGCGGAATCACGTTGCGCACAGTGTCGGCGCCGAGGCGCGAATAGATGGCGATACGGTAGACGGTACCGGTGTCTTCCATCGGCTCCCACGACTCCGTGTATGATGAGTCGATGACCTGAATGTGAGTGGCGGCGCGATCTTCTCCGTTCTGGCACGCGCCGCTGGCGACTGCAGCGACGGCGCCGGTTACGATGACGACCACTCGCGTCTGCATCGGGATTATCTCTCGCTTCCGTCTTCGTCGTTCACAGTCGATGGCACGCGAACGGGAGCTGTCTTGATCTCGGTGGTGCTGGGGACGATTGCAGGCAGGCCGGCGAGCTTGAGGGTCGCATTGATCGAAGGCAGGACCAGCAACGCGCCACGCATCGCTTGCAGCTGACGATCGAGCTGCCCCGACAAATCATTGAAGACGGTGTACGACTGACTCGTCGGCTTGGCGTCGCTCCCACCCACACTCCCCGCGAGTGCGGCGATCTTGTTGTTCAACTTGATCGGGTAATTCAATGGATCCTGACTCGATTGGTTCTTGACCTGATAAATCTCGCCTTCGACCGCCGACAGTTTGTTGGTGAGATCGTCAGCGACGCGCCTGAAAGCGTCACTTTGATTCCCGGTAATCTTTTTTGATCGGTCGGCCAGCTGGGCCTTCACGTTGCGAATCGTTTTGACCGCATCGTTGCCCAGGCTGGTTTTGTCGCGAATGCGCATGAGAAAATCAAACTGCTCCTTAAGTTCGGCATCGGTCACCGTCGTGCGCGGGTCTTTCGCGATCGTGAAGGGCTGCGTGTAGCTCTGACCGTTCACATTCAGGCGGACAGAGTAATTCCCAGGTAGCGTCACCGGGCCGACGACGCTCCCAGCCCAGAGAATCATGTTATCGAACACCGATGCATCGGGATATCGGAGATTCCACGCGAACATGTTCAGTCCGGCCTTGTTCGCGACGCGGGGTGGTGGCGGCCTGCGGATCGGTCCTTCCTCGCCCGGCGATGCCTCTTCGCCGCGCGCCTCGGTCCGCGTCGTGGTGTCAGGGGTGGCGCCGGCGCGTCGTAAGCTGTCATTGCGGGCAGCGCGGATGCTGTCGGCGCGAATCGAGTCGGCGGCGACGGTCGGATCCTGCTGGCTGGTGAAGCTCCGTATCACTTTTCCCTGCGTATCGAGGAAATCGAGCGTCACCACCTGGCGCGGTTGCGCGAGCCAGTAATAGATGACGGCGCCGGATGGCGGATTCGCTCCGGTCGGACGTCCACCCGCAGCTCCGTTGCCCCCTCCTCCGCCGAATGAGGCGCGGTAGACTTTGCGCGGTTTGAACAGGTGCGCCGGGGTGCGCGTGATCTCGGGATTGAGTTGACGCAGCGCCGATAGGTCGTCGAGAATCCAGAACGACCGTCCGTGGGTTGCGGCGATGAGGTCGCCTTCCTTCACCGCCAGATCGTGGATGGGAACGATCGGCAGATTGCGGCGGAGCGATTGCCAGTTGGCTCCGTTGTCGAACGAAACCCAAACGCCTCGTTCCGTTCCGGCGTAGAGAAGCCCCGCTCGCTCCGGGTCTTCGCGGAGCACGCGCGTGAATTCGGTCGCTGGAATCCCATTGGTGATGAGAGTCCAGGTCGCCCCGTAGTCGGTGGTCTTGTACAGGTACGGTTTCATGTCGTCGAGCTGGTACCTGTTGGCGGCAATGTACGCGGTGCCGGGTGAGAAATTCGACGCCTCGATGATCGAGATGCGGGTCCACTCCGGGAGTCCTGCCGGTGTCACGTTCTTCCAGGTTTTGCCGCCGTCGCGAGTGACGTTCACGAGCCCATCGTCTGAACCGGCCCAGATCACTCCCGGCGTGTGCGGCGATTCGGCGATGGTGAAAACGGTCGCGTAGTACTCGACCGACGTTTGGTCTTTCGTGATCGGGCCGCCAGACGCGCCAAGGGTGCGCGGATCGTGTCGAGTCAGGTCGGGACTTATCGGCTTGAACGTCTGTCCCTCGTCGTCGGTCTGGAAGATGACGCTGCTGCCGACGTACATCCGGCGCGGGTTGTCAGGCGAAATCACGATCGGGAACGTCCACTGGAAACGATACCTCGCGTCGGCGGCGTCGTGACCCATCGGATTGTTGGGCCACGGATTTACATCGCGCTCGAAGCCATTCTTGATGTTCTTTCTCGTCAGCAAGCCGCCGTACGAACCCGCGAATACGACATCGGGAGTGTCGGGCAGGACGGCGATGTATCCACTCTCACCGCCGCCGACATCGTACCAATCACTGATATCGATGCCACCGGCCTTCCGGCTCGGCCCACACAGCGTCGAGTTGTCCTGCTGCGCACCGCAAACGCGATACGGGAAATGATTGGTGGTGACGACGTGATAGAACTGCGCCGTCGCCTGATCCTGCTTTGACCACGAACGACCGCCGTTGAAGGAGACGTTGGCGCCGCCGTCGTTGGCTTCGATCATCCGCTGCGGGTCGTTGGGAGCGATCCACAGGTCGTGGTTGTCGCCGTGGGGGACCTGGATGTTGCGGAACGTCTTTCCATTGTCGGTCGAACGGTACATGCCGGTGTTCAGCACGTAGACCGAGCTCGAGTCCTTGGTATCGGCGAAGATGCGCGTGTAATACCACGCGCGCTGGCGAAGCCTGCGATCGCCGTTGGTGCGTTTCCACGTCGCACCGGCATCGTTCGAGAGAAAAACTCCGCCCGAGTCCGCCTCGATGATTGCCCAGACTTTGTTCGAGTTCGCGGGCGAGACCGCCAGACCGATGTTACCGATGATGCCCTGGGGCAGACCGGGATTTCTGGTCAGCTCGGTCCAGTGCTCACCACCGTCGATCGATTTGAAGATACCGCTGCCCGCCCCGCCGGAGACGAGCTGCCATGGAGTACGCCACGCCTGCCAAAACGCGGCGTAAATGATTTCGGGATTATTCGGATCCAGAACGAGGTCGGTAATTCCCGTAGAGTCGTTGCGATACAAAACGCGTCGCCAGTTTTTTCCGCCATCAGTGCTCTTGTAGACGCCGCGCTCGGTGCTCGGTCCGAACACGTGACCCTGCGCGCCTACATATACGATGTCCGGGTTTGTCGGATTGACACGCACTCTCGATATCTGTCGCGAATCGGTCAGTCCGAGTGAGACCCAGGTCTTCCCACCGTCGCTGGTGCGCCAGACGCCGTCGCCGTGGGAGACGTTCCCCCGAATCGGATACTCGCCCGCGCCGACGTAGACTATGTCGGGGTTCGACTCGCTGATCCCGATGGCGCCGATCGTGCCGCCGAAATACTTGTCGGTGACGGGTGTCCAGGTAATTCCGCCGTCCGTCGTTTTGAATACCCCGCCGCCGGTGGTGCCGAAGTAGTACTCGTTGGGTCGTTTGCCCGAGCCGGCGACGGCGACGGAGCGTCCGCCGCGAAACGGACCAATCTCGCGCCAGCGGAGCGCAGCGAAGGCGGTGGTGTCGTAGGTGATCGATCCGGTTGCCGTCCGGCCGGGCACCGGAACACGCTGCGATTTCGCCACGCCCGGTGAAAGCGAAATTGACAGGGTCGAGGCACCGACCAATGCGCAGAGCGCGCTAAGTCTCAAGAATCGTTTCTCCGATCGGTGGGAACGGGGAGTGGGGAACCGCGGAACGTTGATCGAGCTTGTATGTAGCAGAGTCGACGATGCGTCGGCAAGTAGCCGCACTCGGCCCTCGACGGATACTGTGAAATGTCGCAGCTTTCACGCCGTTATCACGGGACTTGCAGATTATCTGCAGCAACCCGAAAAAGAGTGGAGGTTGGATGAGAGAGGAATCCTTTGAGGAGCAGCAGGAAGCGCTCGATCCACATCGGCGTGAGGAGCGCGACGCCGCGGTGCTCGAGCTCGCGGGTCGTATCAGACAAAAAGGGGTGCTCCTCACAGGGCGCGAGACGAGCGGCCAGCTCGATGACCTGATGACCGCGATCGATCGCTTCGAGGCTGCAGTCGTCGCACGTGGCGGTGATCTTTTCGTGAACACTCCTTTCTCGGACCAGCCGGAGAGACCCGAATTTGTCATCCCTCGCCGCCTCACCGGGGAAGATGCGGAAGCCTACGCTTCGCGCATCAATGCAGCTGCTCAGCGACTGGAAAGAGCCGACTTCTAGCAGTCAGGCGGCGCCGTGAGTAGCGCTGCCACTCGGAGCATACGCTGGGCGCAGGCAGGGCTGCTCGTCAACGCCGTCCTGGTGCTGGTCAAGCTCATTGCGGGAATCATCGGCCACGCCAATGCGCTCGTCGCGGACGCCGTCGAGTCGTCCGCCGACATTTTTTCCTCGCTCATAGTCTGGATGGGGCTGAGCATCGCCTCTCGTCCAGCCGACGAAGATCATCCCTACGGACACGGCAAAGCAGAGCCACTCGCGGCCGCCGTTGTCTCGTTAATGCTGCTCGGTGCCGCGATCGGCATCTCGATCATGGCGATACGCGAGATCGTAACGCCGCACCATCTACCCGCGCCCTTCACGCTGTTCGTCGCTGCCGGCGTCATCATCATCAAGGAAACCTTGTATCGACGGGTGTCGCGCGTGGGCAAGGAAGTCGGTAGCACCGCCATCGCCGCCGACGCCTGGCATCACCGCGCGGACGCGACGAGCTCGCTGGCAGCATTCATTGGAATCAGCATCGCACTGTGGGGCGGACGCGGTTGGGAAGCAGCGGACGACTGGGCGGCACTCGTGGCCGCCATGCTCGTTGCGATCAACGGGGTGCGAACGCTGCGGCCGGCTATTTCAGCGCTGATGGACGAGGTGCCCGATCGCGCCGTCAAGGAGAAGGCGATGCAGGCGGCGCTGCGCGTGAGCGGCGTGCAGCAGATCGAGAATCTCAACGTGCGCGGATCGGGGCTTGGCTTTTACGTCGATCTCCACGCCCAGGCGGACCCAGCGATGTCGCTGGAGGAAGCGCACGAGATTGCCGCGAAGGTCAAGTACGCAATTCGGGAAGCGATACCAAGCGTGGTGAGCGTGCTCGTGCACATGGAGCCGTATCGTGCCAGCTAATCGCGCTTCCAGTCGCCGCTTTTTCCGCCGCGTTTTTCGGTGACGCGCACTTCCGAGATTTCCATCCCGCGATCGATCGCCTTGGCCATGTCGTAGATCGTAAGGAGCGCAACGCTGACCGCGGTCAGCGCTTCCATTTCGACTCCGGTCCGACCGCGAGTAGACGCCCACGCGCTGACTCGCAGTCCCGGTAGCGCGTGATCCACTTCGATGTCCACCTCCGCGTCAGTCAACGCGATCGGATGGCAGAGTGGAATCAGCTCCGATGTGCGCTTTGCCGCCATGACTCCGGCGATGCGGGCCGTGGATATCGCATCGCCTTTGACCAGCGCATTGCGTTCGATGGCGTCCAGCGCTTCGGCATTCATTGATATGCAGCCCTCGGCGCGAGCAGTGCGCGCCGTCTCTGCCTTGCCGCCAACGTCGACCATTCTGGCGCGGCCTTCGGAGTCGATATGCGTGAGATCGCTCATTTCAGCGTCGTTGAGAGGTTGCGAATCAGCTTCGACGTGATCAGCTGCGGACTGACGTTCGTCTCGGTCCACGTCTGCGCCTGCAGGACGGAATCGACTGCTTTGCTTGCCGCTGCCGCCCCCGATGCATCCTTTTTGTGCAGCGCGTCGCGCGCTCGTTCTCCCAGCAATTCGATCAAAGCCTCCAGTGTGTCAGCGAAGCTGCCGCGGGCGCCAAACGCTCCCTGCGAGAGCGCGGCAGAATGCATCACCGATGAACGACCGGCAGTAGCCGCATCGACGATTCGGCGGGCGTTGATGGTGGCGCGCGCCGCTGCATCGCCAGTGAAGAGCGTTCCCGGCGCACCCGCCGCAGTGCGGACGCGCTCGGCCGTGGTGGCCTTGCCGTTCTTGTCCAATACTTTCTTCACCATTGGATTCTCGACGAACGCACGAACCGCATTGTCCGGCACCAGCGGAACGCGCACCGTCACAACACGCGAGCGAATCGTCGGCAGAAGCGCGCCCGGCTCGCTGGAGGTGAGAATGATCGTGGTATCGGCGGGAGGCTCCTCGAGGAGCTTGAGGAAGGCGTTCGCCGCCATGTCGGCTCCTTCCTGTGGGACCATTCGCTCCGCGTCGCCGATAATGAAGACCTTACGGCGTCCGATCGCCGGAGCGATGGCAGCCTGCTGAACAAGAGAGCGCACAGTTGCCACGTAGATCCCCTCGGCACCTGATGGCGCCGGGTACAGCCCGTGCTCGGCGGCACGTTCGGCGATGGCGTCAGCGTAGTCATCTCGAACCTGGTCCAGATCGGGATCCGAGTCCCTGAGACGCGGGCGCGGAAAAACCCAATGGAGATCCGGATGCGTCAGTCCCGCTGCGTATCTGCAGCCCGCGCAATCGCCGCAGGGAACATCTTTCTCGCTGCAAAGGAGCTGTTGCGCGATCCAGATGGCTAGTCGTTGTTTACCTACTCCACGCGGCCCCTGAAGCAGCAGGCTGGAGGGCAGCTTTCCAGCGCGAATGCTGGCGGAGAGCCGCTCACGAAGGTGTTCGTGGCCAAAAAGTTCGACGATTGTCACATCGAAATATGGTCACCTTGACGGGGCGGGACAGGTGGCATGCGGTCCGGAATCCCTGGCACATTTTCTGACTCACCGAATAGGCTCGGTCAACGCATCGTATCAGGAGATCGTTATGGCAAGCCAGCTTAAGGGACGAAAGGTCGCGTTTCTCGCTACGGACGGTGTGGAGCAGGTAGAGCTCACTGCGCCGTGGAACGCCCTGAAAGCGGCGGGTGCCGATCTGGTTCTGCTATCCGACAGGTCAGGAGAGATCCAGGCGGTTAACCATGACGAAAAAGGCGAGAAGTTCCACGTCGATCTGGAAGTGTCGAAGGCGAGTGCGCGTGACTTCGACGCGCTGGTTCTTCCGGGTGGCGTCGCCAACCCCGACAAACTTCGAACCAACAAGGATGCTGTTGGTTTCGTGCGCAGCTTCATGGAGCTTGACAAACCGGTCGCCGCCATCTGTCATGGACCCTGGCTACTGGTCGAAGCCGACGCAGTACGGGGGCGGACGATCACGTCCTGGCCAAGTCTGGAGACCGATGTGAGGAATGCGGGCGGCGCGTGGGTCGACAAGCAGGTTCAGCTCGATCAGAAGCTGCTGACGAGCCGGAAACCGGACGACCTGCCGGCGTTCTGCGCCCAGCTCGTGGAGCTGCTGTCGACGGCCATCGACGAGCGCCGGCTGGACAAGATGGTCGAGCAGAGCTTCCCCGCGAGCGACCCGCTGCCCGGACCGATCGCTCTGGGGTAGTAGGACCCCGCCAGTAAATCGGCGGAGAATCCCGGTCCGCGGATCTTCCACCAAGGACTCTCCTTTGTGACGCAAAGTACTTGACAGTCGTCAAACTGTACAGCTAATTTCGTCCTATGGCCTCTGTTACACCACTACATCGCGCACCAGCTCCAGAGCCACCAGCGCTTCACGCCCGCGCGATGGACAATCTTGCTTTCATCCGCGACACCATGGAGGCGGCCGGGTCGTTCACGGCAGTCTCTGGCTGGGGAATGGTCGCCGTCGGCATCATCGCCACAATCGCCGCCACCATAGCATCGGCCCAGCACTCCGTGCTACGCTCGATCTACGTCTGGATTGCAGCGGCTGTCCTTGCCCCCTGCGTGATGCTCTGGGCAATCGTGCGCAAGGCGAGGCGCGCGCATGTGCCGCTTCTCTCCGGGCCCGGCAGAAAGTTCCTTCTCAGCTTCTCACCGCCGATGCTCGTTGGCGCGCTTCTCACCATCGTGCTCTATCGTGCCGGTCTGGTGGCCGCAATTCCTGGAACCTGGTTGCTCCTCTACGGGACGGCTGTCGTCGCCGGCGGCGCGTTCTCGGTGCGCATCGTTCCTGTGATGGGAATTTGCTTCATGCTCGCCGGAACGCTCGCGCTTTTCACGCCGTCGACCTGGAACGACTGGATCATGGCCGCCGCCTTTGGCGGGCTTCACATCGCGTTCGGGATCCCGATCGCGAGGAGGCACGGTGGCTAAGCACGGGACAGCGCGGGACGATCGTCGGCCAGTGGGCGACTTGAGAACAATGCGTGGGAAATCTGATGGGGCTCCTGCCTCGTCGGGCCGCGCGGACGCCCTCGATCGCCTGATTCACGAGCGGCTCCGGCTCGGAATCGTCAGCGCGCTTGCGGTCAACGATTCCCTCAGCTTCAGCGATCTCAAGAAGCTGATGAAGACGACGGACGGCAATCTCAGCGTCCACGCGCGCAAGCTCGAAGAGGCGGAGTACATCACCTGTACGAAGTCCTTCGAGGGCCGGATGCCAAAGACCGAGTACAGACTGACCGCGGCGGGGCGTCGCGCGCTCGAGCGGTATCTCGATCACATGGAAGCGCTCATTCGCGCCACGCGGGAGCGCTGACCAGATGTCTCACACACACCATACAGTGAAGCATACGCACGTCCGAGCGCCGCAGCCGACGCCGGCGCAAAGTGGAATTCACGTCGCAATGATCATGGATGGCAATGGCCGATGGGCGAACGCTCGCGGCCGGCCGCGTACCGCGGGACACATCGCTGGAGCGCGTGTCGTGCGCAAGATCGTCGAAGCAGCGCCCGATTGCGGAATCGGCATGCTGACGCTATACGCGTTCTCCGCGGACAACTGGGCGCGGCCGTCGCGCGAAGTTGCGCTGCTGATGCGCTTATTCCGACGCTATCTCGTTGCTGAAACCGATCGTTGCATCACCAATGACGTCCGCATGCGAATCATTGGGCGTCGGGACCGAATCCCGTCGGAGCTGCTGCGCGCCATCAAGGTCGCCGAGGAAGCGACACGACACTGCACGCGGCTCGACCTCCGCATCGCCGTCGACTACTCATCGCGCGATGCTCTCGTCAGAGCGGCCGAGCGTCTACAGGGACAGGAGAATCTGAGCCGCGACGAGCTGTCGCGAGCGATGTGCCAGGTCGATCATTGGGACGGCGAGTGCCGCGACGTCGATTTGCTGATCAGAACCGGCGGAGAGCAGAGATTGAGCGACTTCCTGCTTTGGGAGTGCGCCTACGCCGAGCTTTACTTCACCGATCGTCGCTGGCCGGACTTTACGCCCGCCGATCTAGAAAGCGCGGTCAAGGAATTCCATTCCCGCGAGCGTCGGTTCGGTAGCGTACCAGAGGCCGCCGCGGGATAGAGTGATCAAGGCGGGCCGTTGATCTCGTCACGATCTGGCTTGGTTCAATACCGAAGCAGGGAGCTGTAAGCGTAGTCAGCTTCTCAGCTCGGACCTAGCATACTGGCACTACAGATGCGCGCTGATCCTGGATCGCGACTCTGCGGCGAGATCTATCCGAAGCTGGGACAACCACAACCGTCCGACACCATACACCGCCGGAATAGCTGTATAGCTCCGCGCTGACTAAGCTGGCAGCTCCCTGCTTTGGTTTTGTGGTGGCCAGATCGGGCCCAAATCAACGGCCCGCGTTGACCAAAGCCCATCCTTAACACCCAGCATACCCCCACGTCTAACCTGGATAACCGGCGCACGGTGCGCCGGCTCTCAACGTTGTGGAGGTAGTTAATGTTTGCTCGTTCATTGGCGCTCGGCGCCATGATGCTCGTCGGCGTAGCGGGAATCTCGGTTGCTCAATCGACTGCCGCTCCCCAAGCCAAGCCACGCGCCGGCGACGAATTCCGCGGTCGCCGCGGACCCGGTCGCGACTTCATGTCCGATCTCAATCTGACTGACGCCCAGAAGGCGCAGATCAAGGCAATCCGCCAGAAGTATCAACCGCAGAATGAGGCGCTCCGCACCCAGGCCAAGCCGTACATCGACGCGGCCCGTGCTGCCCGCCAGAAAGGTGACACCGCTGCAGCTCGCAGCAACTTCGAAAAGGCTCGCCAGGTGATGCAGGGCGGCCAGTCCATTCGCACTCAGGAAACGGCGGAAATTCGCAACGTCCTGACTCCCGCGCAGCAAGTAAAGTTCGACGCGCGGCAGAAGGAGATGGCTGATCGTCGCGCGAAAGGCGATCACAAGGGTTGGGGCAAGAAGGGTTTAGGCGCTCCCGCCAAGTCGTCGTAAGTTAGAAGTCAGAGAACGCGAAAAGCCTCCGGCACTCAATGGTGTCGGAGGCTTTTTGCGTCAATCGGCAAGACTACCAGCACGCGGCGGCAAAAACTAACTTTGCGATACCGAGCCAGTTCAGTCTGCTTACGCGCTATACGCGAGGTATCTCATCAATGGGAACTGAAGTCGTACAGCTCACGCGCCGCGGTTTTGGCCAGACGTCGCGCCGCGACGCGTGGTGGGTTCAACCGCTCGTCGCCTTCATCATTCTCACCGCATTTGTCGTCTACGCCACGTGGGCAGCGTTTCAGAACAAATACTATTCGTTCGGCAACTACCTCTCGCCGTTTTACTCACCTCTGTTGTACGCGAATTCACCCCATGCCTGGATTCAGGGGACGCGGCCATGGTGGGTTCCGGGATTTCTGCCGTTCTCTCCCGCGCTGCTGATTCTGCCATTTCCCGCAGGCTTTCGACTCACCTGTTACTACTACAGGGGGGCGTATTACAAGAGCTTCTGGGCGGATCCGCCGAACTGTACCGTCGGAGAGCCCCGTCACAGCTACCGCGGCGAGCGTTTCTTCCCACTCGTTATTCAGAACATCCACCGCTACTTCCTGTACGCGGCCCTCGTTTTCCTGGTCATTCTCTCTCACGACGCCTACAAGGCGTTTTTCTTCTTCGACCGCAACACCGGTCGCCAGAATTTTGGTATCGCCCTCGGCACTGTCGTGCTGTTTGTGAACGTTGTTCTGCTGGGAGGCTATACCCTCGGTTGTCACTCCCTTCGGCATCTCGTCGGCGGATATCTCGATCGCCTCTCCCGGGCGCCGGTTCGCAAGACAACCTACGATTGTGTCAGCTGCCTCAACCGCGGTCACATGCGCTGGGCATGGCTCAGTCTCGTCTGGGTCGCGTTCTCCGACGTGTTCATCAGACTTTGCGCGATGGGCATCTGGCACGACGTGAGGCTGCTCTAGGTGCCTGAATACCAGAGGCACGAGCACGACGTGCTCGTCATCGGCGCCGGTGGCGCCGGCCTGCGCGCGGCAATCGAAGCGGCACACGTCGGCGCTTCCGTTGGGCTCGTCTGCAAATCGCTGCTCGGCAAAGCACATACTGTCATGGCGGAAGGTGGCGTCGCGGCTGCACTCGCCAACGTCGACGATCGCGACAACTGGAAAGTTCATTTCGCAGACACGATGCGAGGTGGTCAGTACCTGAATAACTGGCGCATGGCCGAGCTGCACGCGAAGGAGGCGCCCGATCGCGTTCGCGAGCTCGAGGCTTGGGGGACCGTCTTCGATCGAACTCCCGACGGCCGCATCCTGCAGCGCAATTTTGGTGGCCACAAATATCCGCGCCTGGCTCACGTCGGGGACCGCACTGGCCTGGAGATGATCAGGACACTTCAGGACTACGCGATCTATCAGCCGATCGACGTGCACATGGAGTGCACGATCGTATCGTTGCTCAAAGACGGCAACCGCATCGCCGGTGCCATCGGCTACGACCGCGAGCGGGGCAGGTTCAAGCTTTTCTCGGCCAAGGCGGTCGTGTTGGCGACTGGCGGGATCGGTCGAGCCTACAGTGTTACCAGCAATAGCTGGGAGTACACGGGGGACGGACACGCCCTCGCCTACAACGCGGGCGCTGCGGTCCAGGACATGGAGTTCGTGCAGTTCCATCCGACGGGAATGGTGTGGCCACCAAGCGTCCGCGGAATTCTGGTGACGGAAGGCGTTCGTGGAGAGGGCGGGATTCTCGTCAACAAGGAAGGCCGTCGTTTCATGTTCGACGACATCCCCGAGAACTATCGAAATCAGACTGCCGACAGTGAAGAGGAAGGGTGGCGCTACACCCAGGGCGACAAGAATGCGCGCCGTCCTCCCGAGCTACTCACTCGCGATCACGTCGCCCGTGCGATTATGAAGGAAGTGCGCGAAGGGAGGGGCAGTCCGCACGGCGGCGTCTTCCTGGACATCTCCTGGATTCGCTCGAAGCTCCCCAATTCGGAAGAGCACATCAAGAAAAAGCTTCCCAGCATGTACCACCAGTTCAAGCAGCTGGCGGACATCGACATCACCAAGGAGCCGATGGAAGTAGGCCCGACGACGCACTACGTGATGGGAGGAGTGCGGGTCGACGGCGACACGCAGATGTCGACGGTTCCCGGGCTGTTCGCCGCTGGAGAAGTGGGCGCCGGATTGCACGGCGCCAACAGACTTGGCGGCAATTCGCTGTCAGATCTGCTCGTATTCGGTATGCGCGCCGGGAAGTTTGCTGCCGAATACGCGGGCAGACAGACTGCGCCGCGGGCCGATACGCAGCAGGCGGATGACATCGTCCGCGTCGCTCTCGAGCCGTTCAATCGGCAGGGCGGTCAGAATGGTGAGGGACCCTATCAGGTCGAACACGATCTGCAGGCGATGATGCAGGAGTTGGTCGGGATCGTGCGACGCGAAGACGAGATGCGGCGGGCGCTGGACTCGCTGAAGGCGTTGCGAGAAAGGGCGCGCAAGGTTTCGGTGGCAGGAAACAGGGAGTACAATCCGGGATGGCACACCGCGCTCGATCTCCAGAACCTTCTGACGGTTTCCGAGATCGTCGCGCGTGCCGCTCTCGAGCGAAAGGAAAGCCGCGGCGGACATTTCCGTGACGACTTTCCGGAGAAGGATCCGAGTTATGGAAAGTTCAACATCGTTATCAGGCGCGGTCCGGCCGGTGAGATGCAGGTGACGCGCGAGCAAATTCCCGAGATGCGTGACGATCTCAAGCGAATCATCGAGGAGAACAAATAAATGGACGCTGGTCCAAGCGTTCGCGAGAAGAAGGTAAGCTCCGTCACGGAAGCGCTGGCGCGGAACGTCGTCGAAAGTGGGCAGCGGGCTGCGGCGCGGAGCGACACCAGCGCCGGGACCGAGAAGCGCAGCGCAACCTTCCGTGTCTGGCGTGGTGCGGGACCGACCGGGGAGCTGCGCGATTATTCGACCAGCGTCTCAGAAGGCATGGTCGTCCTCGATGCCATCCACCAGATCCAGGCCGAGACGGCCGGCGACCTCGCCGTGCGCTGGAACTGCAAGGCTGGAAAGTGTGGATCGTGTTCGGCGGAGATAAACGGCATGCCGCGGCTGATGTGCATGACGAGATTGAGCGAGCTGGATCTGCAGAAGCCGGTTACGGTGGAACCCATGCGCGCCTTCCCGCCGGTAAAGGATCTCGTCACCGACGTCTCTTCTAACTTCCGCGCCAAGAAACGGATCCGCCGTTTCACTCCGCGTCCTCCGGACGCACCGGACGGCACCTGGCGGATGGCTCAAGCTGACGCTGATCGCGTGCAGGAATTCCGGAAATGCATCGAGTGCTTCCTCTGTCAGGACGTGTGTCATGTCCTGCGCGATCATCATCTTCATGAGCAGTTCATAGGACCGCGCCTGCTGGTCCACGCCGCCCAGCTCGAAATGCACCCGCTGGACATTCTCGATCGTACCGATGACCTCAAGGAAAGCCACGGCATCGGTTACTGCAATATCACGAAATGCTGTACCAAGGTTTGCCCCGAAAACATCACCATCACCGATAACGCGATCATTCCACTTAAGGAGCGCGTGGTCGACAAACATTACGACCCGCTGGGGAAACTCGTGCGACTGGTGCGGGGTAGGAACTCAGCGGACAGGCATCAGGGGGAAGTCCGGTGAAGGAGCAGTTCAAGCTCAAGCCGATCTCGAAGGAAGCGATTCCCCGCGCGATTGAGAAGGCAGAGAGATATCGTCTGATCAACGAAGCGTGGGCGGCGGAGAGTATCTGCCGCGACATCCTCGACATCGATCCCGTGAACCAGCAGGTGCTCGTGATCCTCGTGCTTGCGCTCACTGATCAAGTCGCCAGCGGCCACGCGACGATGATGAAGGCGGTTCACGACACTCTGCCGCGTATCACCGACTCGTACCAGCGCGCATACTATACAGGTATCGCCTCAGAGCGCCGAGGCCAGGCGCATCTGTTGAGGGGAGGTATGGGAAGCGGCGGCATGGCGTACGACGCGTTGAAGGACGCCATGGCCTGGTACGAGAAAGCAGAAGCAATTCGACCAGCGGGAAACGACGATGCAATTCTTCGCTGGAATACATGTGCACGACTCATAAGCTCCAACAGTCAGCTGACTCCGCACGTCGAGTCCGCTTACGAACCCGCGCTGGAAGATTGAATGCAGTTACATCCGGGACGACATTTTTCGCTGATAGTCTTGGCTTCGTTGGTTCTGGCGGGCCCTATGCTCGCGCAGCAGAAAACTCAAATGCCTCCGACGACTCCGGCGAAAACAGGAAAGGCCGGAATTTCGGGGGTAATCATTGACAGCCTCAACTCGCGCTACCTCGTTGGCGCTGAAGTAGTCGTGCAGGGTGCGAACGTGTCCCGCATTACCGACTCGCTCGGCAAGTTCCGCGTCGACAGCTTGTCTCCCGGAACTTATCAGGTTGGAGTTTTCCATCCGCTGCTCGATACACTCGGGCTCTCGCTTGCTACCCAACCCTTCCATCTCGGTGCCGACAGTGCCAGTTACATCGTGCTGGCAATTCCCTCGGCGACGACGATCATAAAGCAGGCTTGCCCGCCTCCGGGACCCCGGGCGCAAGGCACGTCGGCGGTGATTGGTCACGTGACCGATCCGGAATCGCTGGCCCCGGTGGCGGGTGCCGATGTCTCGATCGCCTGGACACAGATCGAGGTCTCGAAGGAGATTGGATTTCGCAAAACGCCGCGCGTGTTGCGCGACAGCACCGACGCGCAAGGGGCGTTCAAGATCTGTAGCTTGCCGAGCGACATGCAGGCGACGCTGCAGGCGCGAAAAGGCCGCTCGGTGACGGCCGAAGTTCCAATCACCCTCGGTCAACAGGAGACCGAGCTCTTTGCCCGTACGCTGCTGCTATCCAAAGCAGACTCCGGCGCCAAGACCGGCAACGCCAGCGTCTCCGGAAAGGTTGTACTGGAAGGAGCGCCCTCAAACTCAGGCACCCGCGTCCAGCTCATGGGCACCGATGCCATTGCGATGACCAACGAAAAGGGCGAGTTCACTATGCGCAATCTGCCCTCGGGCAGCCACGTTCTTCTTGCCAGGCACCTTGGTTTCGGCGCCGAGACGGTTCCGGTCGATTTGTCGTCGCGAGAGCCGAAGCAGGTGGCGATCAAACTGCCGAAGTACGTGGCGATGCTGGACCCCGTCGTCGTCACGGCGCGGCGACAGGCGAGCCTCGACAAAGTCGGGTTCACCCAAAGGCAAAGGTCGGGACAGGGCTATTACCTGGGGCCGGACCAGCTTCAGTCGATACACGCCAATTATCTCACCGACATTTTGCGCCGGGTCCCGAGCCTGAAAATCGTTTCGACTCCAACTGGCGATGTTGTTACCAGCTCTCGGGGTGTCAGCAGCTTCGGCAGCGATCCGTGTGTGCAATACTATCTCGACGACATGCCGTGGATGTCGGCGACACCGGGGGACATCAACCAGTTCGTCAACGGCAATGAGGTGGTGGCAGTCGAGGTTTACGCAGGACCCGGCGTTCCGGCACAATACACGCGTGGTATGCAGGATTGCACGACGGTCGTTCTCTGGACGAAGTTCAAGATTCGCGACAAATAACGGAGCATCCGCACCAAGCTTCGCTTGCGGTAACCCGAAGTCGGAGTCCATATGACGCTACGCATGGCAGTTCTGCCGCTCAGCACGGCAGCGGCGCTCACAATCGGCGCGTGCTCTTCGCTTCAGCGAATCGGAAACGCGGTCTCCCGGGCACAGGTGGTGATGTACAACGTCGGAGGATCTCCCATCGGCACCGGCGATATCTGGCAGGACAAGAACGGCCTGGTCCACGTCGACGTGGCCACCATCGCGCTGCCGGCCGGAACTCACGGCATCCATTTTCATCAGGTCGGCAAGTGCGAGGGCGGCACGACAGCCTTCTCGACAGCTGGCGGGCACTACAATCCGATGGGAATGGAGCACGGACTGAACAATCCGAAGGGTCCGCACGCCGGTGACAATCCGAACATCGACGTTCCCGCCAGTGGAGTCGGGACCATTTCGTTCACGACCAATCGCGTTACTCTGACTCCAGGTCCGACGACTCTGCTCGATGCGGATGGCAGCTCGCTGGTGATCCACGCCAATGCTGACGATCAGATAACAAATCCGGCAGGCAACAGCGGCGCACGCATCGCCTGCGGCGTGGTGCGGGCGCTGCCGTGACCAAGCGGGGCAAGCAGACGGCCGCGCGAAACGCGGTCGGCAAGGCGCACATCAATCTGGCGAAGGCGCTCGCCGCGGTGTTCGCCGCCGGCGTCTACACCAAGGAAGAACTGCAGGCCGCGGTGTGTACCTACGTCGCGGAGATGAAGCAGGGCGGCGAGACGGGAGAAGAGGTGGTGCAAGCGGCTCAGGGGCTCGTCAGAGAAGTCGGCGTCCGATTTCCGTCGTCCGAGCGGACGCAGATACTGCTGGCCGACATGGTTACCTGGTGTCTCGCGGAGTATTATCGCGAGAGTGCGTGAGCGGGTCGCCCGCGTCCTCTTTTCTGCTCGTAGAGAGCGGTATCCGCCTGCGCCAGCAGGTCGGCTAGCATGGTTCCTTCTGCTTTTGACCGGGTCGCGCCGACGCTGAGCGACAGGTCGTAACCGCGCTCGCTCTCGCGATTGTGGGCGGCAACCCGGGCCCTGATGCGGTCGCACACGAGCTCCGCGGTCTGATCCGAATCGACGGTCATCAATGCCACGAACTCGTCGCCGCCAAGGCGCGCGATGATGTCCGCCTCGCGACAACTTTCGCGCAGCACGCGCGCGGTGTCGATGAGGGCGCGATCGCCGGCGAGGTGTCCGTAAGTGTCGTTGATGTACTTCAGATGGTCGACATCGATGAAGATCATCAGGACGTCGCGCTCCATGCGCATCGCCAGCTTGAGCGCCTGCTCCGAGAGCGTGATGAACGCGCGACGATTGGGCAGCCCCGTCAGCTCGTCGACGAGCAGCAGCGCCTTGAGATCATCCTCGGCTCGTTTCTGCGCGGAGATGTCGTGGTACATGGCGTACACGCGACCGGGCTGGTTGGCGACGCCAAAAGGCGTCGCTGAGATGGCGACCCAAAGCGTATGGCCATCCTTGTGGCGTCGCAACGCTTCAACTCTCAGGTTCTCGCCGGCGGCGACGCGCGCAGTGAGATGCTCGCCGTCCTCGACCAGTTCCCGAGGAACGATGAGGTCGTTGATGTTCTGGCCAACGGATTCGTCCTCGGTGTAGCCGAACATGGTCGTGAACTGGCCGTTGATCCTGATGATGTGATCGTGCTCATCGAGGATCGCAATCGCTTCCGGGGCGTTCTCGAACAGCGTCGCGAAGTATACGTTCTGCGTCTGTAAAGCTTCGTACAGACTCTTGCGGTCGGTGACATCGATCGCGATTCCAACGGTACCGGAGATACGTCCGTCGGCTGCGCGAAGCGGCTCGACGCGCGTCTCGAAAGAGCGCCCGCGCCAGTTAGTCTCGTAACGAACGAGCTCGCCCTGGAGCGCGCGCAGGTGGGCGGCCAGCGGTGTGAAGCCTGGGTCTCTGGTCTTGAGGACCTCATAGAGAGTCATGCCCACCTGCCCGGCGCTGGTGCCGATCAGGTGCAGGCCGGCACCCTGAGAGAACGTGATGTTGAGCTGTGCATCAGTCGACCAGAGGTTGACGGGCACTGACTCCAGCATGAAGCTGAGCCGCCGTTCGGAATCCGTTCCAACCTGACGGGTCTGGAGCGGCGCGACTGGGGAGCGGGATCTCGGCCTCCCGAAAAAGCGATTCAGGAGGCTGCCGAGTGGCTTGAAGGGCCGCAACACTGCGGAAGGAGACGTCAACTTGCCTCTCATTCTCTCACCCCTCCATCGCGGACGCAATGATTCTTGCGCTCACGGTGCCTCGACCTCGCCATTAGCCACTCAGCGTGGATTTCGGCGGTAGGAGATCCGCCAGATCGTGCCACCAGTATCGTCAGTGAGGAAGAGAGAGAAATCGGCAGCGAGCGCGAGTCCGGTCGGGCGGTGGCTCCCGTGTGGCGACCGCCCAGGAGCGGGTGTCGGATTCACGAAACAGACAAAGAACAGCGCTTTTCTCATCGAGCCCTCGCGGTTTCAAGCCGTTCCCGACAGCGGCAAATCCCGCACCCGATTTGCCGAATTTCGAGTCACGTTCCATCTTCGTAGCCAGCATTTTCCTCTCGGAGGAAATCATGATTCTGGTTGCAGGCGCCACTGGGGTACTGGGCTCGGAAATAGTGCGCCGCCTCACTGCCCGCGGCGAGAAAGTGCGCGCAATGGTCCGCGTCACTTCAGCCCCCGAAAAAGTCGATCGCCTGAAGGCACTGGGAGCTGAGATCGTGCGAGCCGACGTAAAAGAGCCCGCAACTTTGCAGGCGGCGTGCGCCGGCACGGATGCCGTGATCTCCACGATTACGACGATCCTGACATCGCAGCCCGGCGATTCGTTCGAGGCTACCGATGGGGAAGGAACCAAGTCGCTCATCGACGCCGCGAAGAAGGCGGGTGCATCGAAATTCGTCTTCGTGTCGTTCGACACCACGAAGGCGGGCGACAATCCGCTGACGAAGGCGAAGAGGGAAGTAGAGGAGCACCTCAAACAGAGCGGCCTCGACTACACCATTTTGCATTCGACGCTTTTCTGTGAGAGTTGGTTGGGGTCGATGCTCTTCGCCGACCCCGTGGCTTGCACGGCTAAAGTGTACGGGAAGGGAACGGAAAAGCTCAGGTACGTTGCGGTGGCCGATGTTGCGGAGTTCGCCGTGCAATCGCTGACGAATCCGATTGCTCACAACGCGACGATTCCAATCGGTGGCCCGGACGAGATAAGCCAGCGTGACGCCGTTCGCCTTTTTGAGGAAGCGTATGGTAAGAAGTTCAGCGTCATCGAAGTTCCCGAAGCGGCACTGGAGGCGCAATGGAGCTCCGCCCAGAATCCCTTCGACAAGACTTTTGCCGGATTGATGCTGGGAGTCGCGCGCGGCTTCGACAGTGGAATGCAGCCGCCATTCGACAAGTTTCCAATGCAGATGACGTGTCCACGCGACTTCGTAAAGAAGCAGGCTCGGGCCGCCGGTTATTCCGGAGCCAGCGTACATGAGCTGCGGTGACAAAAAAAGGGTCGGTGATAATCACCGACCCTTTTGGCCCTGCTTGTTCGCGAGTAGCCAGCCGACGCGATTCGGCCTCAGAGCGTTCAGCTCGTGCCGCAGGCAGTTCTCACACGCCCTGCGTCACTGGGCATGTAGATGGCGAGCGCGCTGGCTTTCGCTGTGGCCGAATTGGTGCCGATTGCCTCGCCCAGCACCTTGACCGTCGACTTCGACTGCTGGACCGGATTGACGATTACGGCGTTGGCTCCAACCTTGGCTGCGCCGTTACGGATCTGGGTCTGCAGCTGGTTATCCGTTGTCCAGACGGAGTTCCCCGACGCCTCGATCCACGCCAGCTCGTAATAGTCGTACGGCACATCCGCGCGTGCGTTGAAGACTGCTATCGCATTGGCGCATGTCGGCGCGCGGCTCATCGCCGGATTGATGTCGGTCGTCGTTTTCTTGACGCCGGCACACGCTGACCCCGCGGCGAGCGCGCACGCGAGCGCGATTCCCTTGAGTGTTTTGGTTTTCATCATCGTGACTCTCCTGCGGTGCGGGTGGATGCCCCTCGTCGTGCAGCGGGCAACCATATTTTTTTAGCAAACACAGGGCCGTTCACGCTCACAAAGCTGAGCTGAGCCGTGATTTGTTTCTTATTGGTTCACTCCGCTGGCGAGGAAGCCGCCATCGACCGCCAGGAGATGCCCGGTGACGAAACTGGCGGCCTCCGATGCTAGAAAAACCGCCGCCCCGGCGAGCTCTTCCGGCTGGCCGAAACGGCGCATCGGCGTCCGCATCAACAGCTCCCGGCCGCGATCAGTGCCCTCGAGAAGTCCTTCATTCAGGGCGGTGCGAAATACGCCCGGCAGGATCGCATTCACGCATATGCCGTACGGGGCCCACTCCACAGCCAGCGACTTGGTGAGTGCGGCGACGCCGGCTTTGCTCGCTCCATACGCCGCGACTTCGTGGAGCGCAACGAGAGATGTGAGCGATCCAATGTTGATGATCCGGCCATAGCGCTTCTCGATCATGTGCGGACCGAAGGCGCGGCAGGTTCTCAGCATCCCGGTGAGATTCGTGTTCATGATAGCGTTCCACTCGGAGTCGCTTACCTCGAGAGTGGGATGACGCACCGTGATGCCCGCCGCGTTCACCAGGATGTCGACCTTTCCGAACCTGTCGATCACGGCTTTGGCCAGCTCGGTAATGGAGTGAGTGTCGGCAACATCGCTGGTGATGGCGAGCGATCCACGCCCGCGCACTTCTACTTCGCGCACGGCCTCGTGTACCAGGTTGCCGCGACGTCCGGTGGGGACGACTGATGCTCCCGCGTCAGCCAGCCCAAGCGCGATCGCCTTGCCGATGCCCGAGGTTGCGCCGACTACCACGGCGACGCGATTCGTTAGTTCGAGCTCTGGAAATGGCTAAAGCTGGTGGCGACGTTCGGCGGGGCGTAAAATTGCGTATGGACCTCGTCACTTTCGGCGAAGCGATGGTTCGCATGACGCCGCCCAACTTTCAACGGTTGGAGCAGGCGACGAGCTTCGACCTATTCGTCGGCGGTGGCGAGCTGAATGTCGCCGTCGCCGCCGCGCGCCTCGGCATCTCCGCGCGCTGGGTCTCGCGACTTGCCGACAACGCGCTTGGCCACATGATCGCCAACCGCGCCCGTGGGCAAGGCGTCGATTTGCACATCGACTGGACCAAAACCGATCGTGCCGGTCTGTACTTCGCCGAGCTCGGTGCGGCGCCGCGGGCGAGTAACGTCGTGTACGACCGGGCCGGATCGGCAATCAGCAAAGTCGCCACTGGCGCAATCGACTGGCAGTCGGTGTTTAATGGTGCCCGATGGTTTCATGTCAGCGGCATCACGCCGGCGCTGAGCGAATCCGCGGCGAAAGTCACCGCCGAGTCGTTGGTGGCGGCCAAGAAAGCGGGACTCACCGTCAGCTACGACCTGAATTACCGCAGCAAGCTGTGGAGCGCTGAAAAAGCCAGAGCGGTCCAGGAGCCGCTTATGGAGCACGTCGATGTGCTTATTACGACCGAGGAAGACACGCGAGTCGTATTCGGCATCGGCGAGGCACGTGACAGCTACGAGCATCTGAGCACCGAGCCCTACGATGAAGTCGCGCGCGCTCTGCAGAAGCGATTCGAGTTTGAGGCCGTCGCGGTCACTTTGCGCGAGAACCCGCTGGTGCTGCTCAATAGCTGGAGCGCAATTCTGGTTGCCGACGGCAAACTTCACCGAGCGCCGCGGTACGAGGTCGAGGTAGTAGATCGCATTGGGACCGGCGACGCGTTCAGTGGCGGGCTGATCGTGGCTCGGCTAGAGAACCGTGGTTGGGAAGAGGCTGTCCGCTTCGCGACCGCCGCATCGGCCCTCAAGCACAGCATCCCTGGCGACTTCTGTCTCGTCAACCGCGGCGAGGTGGACCAGCTGCTGCGTGGAGCTAGCCTGCGGGTGTCGCGATGATGCACCGGCGCGAGCCCTGACGCATTGATCACGTTTCGCTGGTTTGGACTGCGCGATTCGATTCCGCTCGCTTACATCCGTCAAATACCTGCAGTGCGCGGAATAGTCAGTGCGTTATTCGAGATTCCGGTGGGGGAGGCGTGGACGCTCGATCGACTCGCGCGCCTGCGCGCCGAGGTCGAAGACCATGGGATGACGCTCGAGGTGATCGAAAGTGTTCCCGTGCACGAGGACATCAAGCTTGGCCGGCCGACGCGCGACCGACTCATCGACAATTATTGCGAGAGCATTCGCAACATGGGGCGCGCTGGTGTGCGTGTACTTTGCTACAACTTCATGCCGGTGTTCGACTGGATGCGTACGGAGCTGGCGCATCCGCTGGTGGACGGATCTACCGCTCTCGCCTACGATGACGCTGCGCTCACTAAGGTCGACCTCTCCCGCGGGACCGCCGATCTGCCGGGCTGGGCGACGGCGTATTCGGCATCAGAGCTGGATGGGCTTCTAGATTCGTATTCGTCGGTCGATGGAAAAAAGCTGTGGGAAAACCTCGGCTACTTTCTGGAGCGTGTTGTTCCCGTTGCGGCGAGCTCTCGCGTTCGGCTGGCGCTGCATCCTGACGACCCACCGTGGTCGATCTTTGGACTTCCGCGGATCATCACCAGTGGCGCCGCACTGGAGCGCGTCATCGGTATCGTGGACGATCCAGCCAACGGCATCACCTTCTGTGCTGGATCGCTCGCTGCTGACGCAGGGAACGATCTGGTCGACATCATTCAGTGCATCGGCGGGCGAGAACGAATTCACTTCGCTCACTGCCGCAACATCAGGCGCACCGGCGTGCGATCGTTCGAGGAAACGGCGCATCCCTCTGATCATGGCGACATCGACATGCGCGCAGTGCTGACCGCACTCCATGAAGCCGGCTTCGACGGCCCGATCCGCTCCGACCACGGTCGCATGATCTGGGGCGAGAGCGGTCAACCCGGCTATGGACTCTACGACCGCGCCCTTGGCGCGATGTATCTCCAAGGTCTGTGGGAAGGAATAACTGGTGAGTAGCGTCCAGCGAATCGCCGACCCCAATTCGGTCGACTACCCAAGCGCATCGGAGCCAGAGCGGCCATCGTCGTATCGCTGGACGATCTGCGCGTTGCTCTTCGTCGCGACGACGATCAACTATGTCGACCGGCAGGTGCTTGGCATTCTCGCGCCCACGTTGCAGCGCGCGCTCAATTGGAGCGAGGCCGACTACGGCGACATCGTGTCGTGGTTCAGCTTTGCCTACGCCTTCGGCTTTCTGGTCGCGGGACGGGTGATCGACTGGATCGGAGTGAGACGCGGGCTCGCGGGTGCCGTCGTCGCCTGGAGCGCGGCCGCGATAGGTCACGCGTTCGCACGAACGGTGGCGGGCTTTTCATTCGCTCGCGCGCTGCTCGGCGCGAGCGAGTCGGCGATTTTCCCAGGGTCGATCAAAGCCGTCGCGGAATGGTTCCCACAAAAAGAGCGGGCGCTAGCGACTGGGATCTTCAACGCCGGCACCAATACAGGCGCGATACTCACGCCGCTGCTGGTGCCATGGATCGCGCTACGCTGGGGATGGCAGTGGGCGTTCGTGGCAACCGGCGCCCTCGGCCTCCTTTGGCTCCTGCTCTGGGTGCCATTCTACCGCGACTTTGCGCCGCTCGCGGGCGGGTCGGCTGCCGGGCCGTCCGTCCGCTGGACGGCACTCTTCGGCTATCGACAAACCTGGGCCTTCATCGCCGGCAAATTGCTCGCGGATCCGGTGTGGTGGTTCTATCTCTACTGGCTGCCGAAATTCCTCGACGCTAAGTACGGTGTGAAGCTGGCGCAGGTGGCCGCGCCGATCATCGTCGTTTACCTGATCGCCGATGCCGGCTCAATCGGTGGCGGCTGGATCTCCAGCGCCCTGATCAAGCGTGGGTGGTCTGTCAACTGGGCGAGAAAAACGACGATGCTGGCGATGGCACTTCTGATCGTGCCGACCACACTTGCCTCACACGCGCCGACGATGTGGACGGCAGTGCTCATCGTCGCTGTAGCCGCAGCGGCGCATCAGGCGTGGTCGGCCAACGTGTACACACTCGCCAGTGACATGTTTCCAAAATTCGCCGTCGGCTCCGTCGTGGGAATTGGGGCATTCGCGGGAGCGATGGGCGGCGTCCTGTTCCAGCGTGTAACTGGACGGGTTCTTCAGGCGAACGGTAGTGATTACACGCCGATCTTCGTGGTCTGCGGGCTTGCATATGTGATAGCGTGGGCGATTATACATCTACTAGCGCCCCGTCTGCAGCCAGCCCGCCTCGAGGCCAAGCTATGATCATTATCCGTATGATCGCTCTCGCTTGCGCGATCATCGCCATCGTGTTCGCATTCCGCGGCCGTACGACTGCGGTCGCCCGAGAACCGGGTTCCGCCGTAACCAGTGGCGTGCTCGTCGACAGTCCTGTTTCCCAGAAAACGCTTGCGGCCTCCGAACGAGCGGCAGGCTGGCGTCTATTGTTCGATGGGAAAACGTTCAATGGCTGGCGAGGCCTCGGCTACGACTCGGTGCCGACGGCGCACTGGAAGATCGAAAACGGCACGATCAGAAAACTCGCTGATGGCCAGGTGCCGCGACTGCCGGATGGCCAGCCGGCCGCCGGTGGCGATCTGATGACGAAGGACACCTTTCGGGATTTCGAGCTCACGTGGGAGTGGAAGATTTCTCCGGCTGGAAATAGCGGCGTCAAGTACAACGTCTCCGAAGAAATCTCGATGGCCAACGCTCCCAACCACGCTGCGCTCGGCTTCGAGTACCAGATGCTCGACGACAATCTCCATGAAGACAACAAGGTTCCTTCACACCGGGCTGGCGCGCTTTACGACTTGATTGCGCCAAACGCGAGCAAGCGACTCAAGCCAGTGGGAGAATGGAACAGCTCGACGATCATCTTCCGTGGGAATCATGGCGAGCATTGGCTGAACGGCACCAAAATCGTGGAGTTCGATCTTGGAACTCCCCGGATGGACTCGCTGCTCGCGGCCAGCAAGTATCGGAGCATTCCCAACTTCGCGACACGTCGCGCCGGCCACATCGTGCTGCAGGATCACGTCGACGAAGTGTTCTTCAGAAATATCAAAATCCGCGTTTTGTAACTGGAGCGTTTGATGACTGCAAATGATCCTTTGGGCCGGCGCGATTTTCTGAAGCGGGCATCAATGGCCGGAGTTGGCGCGTTAGCTGTCTCGCGAGGTATCGGTCCGCTCTTCGCCTTCCACGGGTCGCCTGCAGAAAAGCTGAGCGTTGCCGTGATGGGATTGAACGGACGCGGAATGGTGCACGTGAAGGGGTTCGCGACCAACCCCAATACCATCGTCTCCTACCTCTGCGATGTGGACTCGAACGTCCTCGCGAAAGCGCAGTCGGCCGCGTCCCAGTGGCAAAAGACTCCTCCCAAAGCCGTCACCGACTTTCGGCGAGTGCTCGAGGACAAGAGCGTCGACGTGCTGGCCATCGCCGCGCCCGATCACTGGCATGTGGTGGCGACGACACTCGCGCTCGATGCGGGGAAGCACGTCTACGTCGAGAAGCCGAGTGGGCACGACGCGCGCGAAGACGAGCTGATCGTCGACGCGGCGCGGAAGCATTCAAAACTCAAGGTTCAGTTGGGCACGCAGGCCCGCTCGGGTCCGCATTTCGTGGAGGCGCTGCAGATCGTGCGGGCTGGTCAGATCGGCAATCCCTATCTGGCGCGCGCCTGGTACGCGAACACACGCACCGGAATTGGAAAGGGCAAAGTCGTCCCTGTGCCGCCCAATCTCGACTACGAGCTGTGGCAGGGACCGGCGCCGCGAACTCCGTATCGCGACAACGTCATCCACTACAACTGGCATTGGTTCACCAACTGGGGCACCGGCGAGATCTGCAACAACGGCACCCACGAGATCGATGTCGGGCGCTGGTTTCTCGGCGTCGATTATCCGACGAGCGTCATCTCAACTGGGGGCCGATTCCACTACGCCGACGATTGGCAGTTTCCCGACACGCAGGAAGCGGCGTTCGTGTTCGATGGCGCCAAGAGCATCATCTGGCAGGGCCAGAGCTGTAACGGACTGGATCTGTACGAGCGCTCTCGCGGCACGGCCGTGCTGGGTACCAACGGCAGCGTCGTAGTCGATCGCGACGGTTACGTAGTGTACGACCTGAAAAACAAACTTCTGAAGAAGGTGGATGCGGCACCGAAAGGCGACAGCTTGAATACCGTCGGTGACGATTGGCTGAGCCAACTTCACATTGACAACTTCGTCAACGCGGTGCGGACAGGCACCAGGCTCTCGGCGCCGATCGAGGACGGTGCGAAAACGGGAACGCTGTGTCACCTCGGCACGATCTCACAGCAACTCGGTCGCAAGCTCAGCATCGATCCCAAGACAGGACACATCCTCCAGGACGCGGACGCCAATCGGCTATGGTCGCGTGAGTACGATTCGCGCTGGAAGCCAGTGGTGTGACCGAGTTTCACGAGGATCGTTACTTCGATCCTGATCCAACAATTCGGAAACACGCGCGCGAGCTGTATGACGAGACGCGAGCGCTGCCGATCGTGTCGCCGCACGGGCACGTCGATGCGGCTCTGCTCGCATCGAACCAAGCCTTTTCCGATCCAGCGTCGCTGATCGTTACATCAGACCACTACATACTGCGCCTGCTGTACTCACGGGGAGTGCCGCTTGAATCGCTCGGGGTAGCGCCGATCGATGGCGCCCCACCGTCAGCGGAGAAAGATCCGCGCAAAATCTGGCAGACATTCGTGGATCACTGGCATCTCTTTCGTGCGACGCCGACTCAGGCGTGGATCGAGTACGAGCTGCGCGACGTGTTCGGCATCAAATTCCGACTGGACTCGGAGTCGGCGACAAAGATCTACGACTCGATCGCCGAGCGCCTCGACTTGGCGGAGTTTCGACCGCGGGCGCTGCTCAAACGATTCAACATCGAAGTGCTGGCGACGACCGACGGTGCCAGTGATTCACTCGAGCACCACCGAACATTGCGCGAAGCAAAGCTGCCGGCCCGGATAATTCCGACCTTCCGCCCGGATGCGCTGTTCAGGATCGGGTCGCCGAGCTGGCGTCCCGAGGTCCAACGGTTGGGGAAAGTCATCGGCCGAGAGATCAAGAAATACCGAGATCTACTTGGCGCGATCGAGCAAAGACGCGCCGAGTTCAAGGCAGCGGGTGCGACAGCGACGGACCACGCCGTCGTCAGTGCACGGACCGAACGACTGAAAGACGGAGAAATCGACAGGCTGTTCTTCAGCGCTATAAGAGGGACCGCGACAGAAGAGGACCAGTCAAGGTTTGAAGCACACCTGCTGATGGAGATGGCGGCGCAATCCGTCGAGGACGGCCTGGTGATGCAGGTTCACGCCGGTGCGCTGCGCAATCACAACGAGATGGTACATCGCCGCTTCGGTCCTGATCGAGGCGGTGATATCCCTGTAGCGACCGAGTTCACACGGAATTTGCGGCCGCTGCTCAATGCGTACGGCAACGATTCACGGTTTCGTCTGATTGTGTTCACGCTCGACGAGTCTGCGTACAGCAGGGAGCTGGCACCGCTCGCCGGACATTACCCGGCGATGCTGCTCGGGGCGCCGTGGTGGTTCCACGACTCGATCGAGGGCATGATGCGCTTTCGTCGCGCGACCACAGAGACCGCCGGAATCGAGAATACGGCTGGCTTCACCGACGACACTCGCGCGTTCTGCTCGATCCCGGCCCGGCACGACCTGGCACGGCGCGTTGATGCAAATTATCTGGGTGGCCTCGTCGCGCGGCATGTCATCGACATGCCGGACGCGCGAGAAATGGCAAAAGCAATGGCTTACGATCTCGCGAAGCGAGCATATCGTCTGACGGACCGACGACCGGCTAGGAGCGATGGGCGGAGCGGCACGGAGCTTCGAGCCAGAAACGACAATCTCGAGAAGGCGTTTCGTCGTAACTGCCGCGCTTGGAACGGCGACGACGATGGTGCCCAAAACGAGCGTAGCCAAACCTTCTTCGCGGGTCGCCTCGGCCGATGATGTGGGCCTCAAACTAGGCGTCGCGAGCTATTCGCTGCGGAACTTCTCGCGCGAGCAAGCCATCGACATGACGAAGTCGCTGGGCGTCCGCTACATCAACTTCAAGTCGGTTCATCTCGCCTACGACGCAGCGCCCGCCGAATTCGCGAAGGCTCGTGCCGAGCTCGCCGCGGCCGGACTCGAGCTGGTCGGCGGCGGCATGATCACGTTCGAGACGGATACCGATGACGGCGTGCGAAAGTATTTCGACTACGCCAAAGCAGCCGGCATGCCGGTGATTGTTTGCACCTGTAAAGCGGACGTGCTACCGCGAATCGAGAAGTTCGTTAAACAGTACGACATCAAGATCGCCATCCATAACCACGGGCCCGAGGATCCGAACTTTCCATCGCCGTACGATGCGTTGAAGGCGGTCAAATCGATGGATCCGCGCATGGGTCTTTGTATCGATCTCGGCCACACCGTTCGGGCCGGCACCGACCCGGTTCGCGCCGTTGCGGATGCCGGGCCGCGCCTCCTCGACATGCATGCGAAGGATCTGCGCGACTTCCACGCTGTGGAGAGCCAGTGCGTGGTCGGGGAGGGGAAGATCCCGATCCCGGAGGTCTTCCGGCAGCTGCGCGCTATTCGTTATGCGGGCTACGTCAACCTGGAATACGAGATCGAGCCGGATAATCCACTGCCCGGCATGAGACAGTCCCTCGCCTACATGCGTGGCGTACTCGCCGGCCTCGCCGCGACGCGCTCGTAACTGCGCCACCGCGGTTCGTAACTCCAAAAGTGCAATTGGGAACAACGCGGCGGTAACTGCGACACTTGCCGGTATCCTACGGAGTATGGTTGCACGCGCGAACTGATCGCGGTCCGACAACGCGATCGCCCGAACTCCTTGAAAACGAGGCCCATCAATGAGAGGTAAAGAACTCTTGAGCTGCGCCAGCCTGGTCGCTCTCGTCGCGGTACCAATATTTGCGCGGTCACGCGGCGAGCCGGAAACCGCTTACGCGAGCTCACGCATCAACACAAAAGTCGTCGGCCAAAAAAACGCGGCGCTGCCGACAGCAAAGGGCACAGCCCTTCGGCTGGTACTGGCATCGACGGGGAACGCCGCCCGCTACAGGGTCCGCGAGAGGCTCGTGGGACATCACTTCCCGAATGATGCAGTCGGTGAGACAAAGAGTCTGACCGGCGCAATCTCTTTCGACTCCAATGGGAAGGTGATTCGCGAAGCGTCGAAGTTTACCGTGGACGCGTCGACATTCGTGAGCGACCAGAATCGTCGCGACGGGTTTGTACGTGGACGCTTGCTCGAGGCCGACGACTATCCGGTGATCACGCTCGTTCCGACAGAAGCGCGCGGGGTTTCGCTTCCGCTCCCGACGACCGGATCCCGCACGATCGAAATGACGGCTGACCTCACCGTCCGCGGCGTGACGCGGCCGACCACCTGGAAGGGATCTGCTCAGTTCAAGGACGGTCAGGTCAAGGGCTCTGCATCCACCGCTTTTACTTTTGACGACATCCAGATGGAGCAGCCACGTGTGCCGGTCCTGCTGAGCGTCGCCGATACCATTCGCCTCGAGATCAATTTCAACCGCCTCGAGATCAATTTCAATTTCGTTCGGGAGCCATAGAGGACCGCCTAGGCAGACACCACGAACGAAAACGGCCACTCCTGGCAAACGGAGTGGCCGTTGTCACATCTCGCTATTGACAGCTCAGCAGGTATTGGCGAACTAGGGGGCTGGCGCCAGTGCGCCAATAGACTCGGCGACTGTATGGATGCGTTGTCACTGCGCAATCCCACTGAGGATAGCACGCAGCAGTTTTCCCGATGTGACTCGAGAATCTCGAGCAGGAGGTCCGTCCATGAAAGTCTCCAGCATTTCCGCCGCAGCGCTCGCCGTGCTCGTATCCGCCACTGTAGGCTGCAGCGCAGATCGAATCGCGTCTCCTTCGGATCGGACGCTTTCGCCTGGAGTCCCGGCGTTCGGCGCGGTCGACGAGAATCAATCCTCGACTTATACCTGGCACGTCAACAACACTGTTACGGAGGCGTCCAATGGCGACCGCGTTCGCCTCACAGGGACAGGGCCGCTCGGCCTTCATCCGAAATCCGCGAGCGGCGGTGGCACATTCACGCACACGAACGCCCAGGGAACCGTCATTGGGTCCGGCGCCTGGACTGTCACTGAGTTACTCAGCTTCCAATCATACGGCCCGTCGCCACTCTTCCCAACGACGTTCAATGGTGTCGGGGGGAAGGCAGAACTCCGCGTGCAGCTTACGCCGACTGGCACGACGATCGTGCTCGAAGGAATAATGGACATCGAATGCCGTCTGCCGGGCTCCGCCTTTCCCGGTGGCACTGTCGAGGGCGTTAATCTCGTGGTGCCGGGGGTGGCGAACTTCAACGAACCCGTCAGCGGCTCGACGCTGTTCCGAAGAATCTCGTGACGTGCCGGAAATGGAGAGCCGCATGGTCGCCTCGGCTCTCCACCAACGCTCAAGCTGACAAACAAAACAGGCGCTTCGTTCCCGAAGCGCCTGTCGCTTAGGCGAAATGTCCCGGCGAGCCTTGTTACAACTCCCGAGAAGGGACTCGAACCCCAGCCCCTTGATCACCCGCTGGCGCGCTATTGATGGCGGTGCTGGCATGCTGCATTGTTAATTCACCCCCGCGCCGGTGAGCGCCGGTCGTCAGCACCGGCCGCGCCATCGAGTGCCCTGAACTGGAGCCGGGGATGCTGAAGCCGTGGATTCCTTTCGTGATCGCCGGAACGGTCGTCGGCACGACGGCGCCTGAACCCGCACAAGTCGGGCTGATCAGGATCAACGGCGCAATTGGCCCGGCCACGGCAAATTACGTGGCCCGCGCGATCGATGCGGCGGCGGAGCAGCACGATCAGTGCCTCATCATCGAACTCGATACGCCCGGTGGGCTACTCGAATCCACGAAGGATATCGTCCAGACGTTCTACGCCTCGAAAGTGGCCGTGGTCGTCTATGTGTCGCCGTCAGGAGCGAGCGCGGGCAGCGCCGGCGTTTTCATCACCTTGGCGGCGGATATAGCTGCAATGGCGCCGAATACGGTCATCGGCGCGGCGCATCCGGTTGCATTTGGTATTGGTGGCGGGGCGGATAGCACCAACGATGTGATGAGAAAGAAGATGGAGAACTACACCTCCAGCTTCATCGAATCCATCGCGGATAAGCGTCATCGCAATGTCGAGTGGGCGAAATCCGCTGTGCTACAAAGCGTCGCGACCACGGCCCAAAAGGCCCTCAAGGCGAATGTCATCGATCTCATCGCGGACGACGTCCCGGACTTGCTGAAGCAACTCGACGGGCGCACCGCCGGCGGCAGGACACTCCAGACTGCCAACGCGAAAATCGTGGAGATCCCGATGACCGCGGGCGAGCGCGTGTTTCAACTGATCTGGCGGCCCGAGGTGATGTTCCTGCTCCTGCTCATCGCCATGTACGGCATCATCGGCGAATTGAGCAGCCCCGGTGCGATCTTGCCAGGCGTGATCGGCGCCATCGCGGTGATCCTGTTGCTGTTCATGTCGGCGACGCTGCCGGTGAACGTCGCCGGGCTGGCGCTGATCGGCCTCGCTATCGCGCTTTTCGTCATCGATGTGTTCGCGCCAACGCACGGGGTGTTGACCGTGGGGGGCGTCGCGTCGTTTTTCCTCGGCGCGCTGATGCTGTTCAACAACGCCGCGCCGGGCTTCGCGTTGTCTCTAGCCTGGATCATCCCGGCGACAGTTATCACGGCGGCGTTCTTCATCTTTATGGTGGCCAGCGGGATTCGCGCACAATTCAAACCGGTTCGCGCCGGGACGGAAACGATGATCGGCAAGCGGGTGATCGTGCTCTCGCCGACCGATTCTCGAGGCGGCGAGGTGTTGATGGAAGGCGAACGCTGGAATGCCGTGAGTGAGAGACCCATCGAATCCGGCGAACGGGTGGAAGTGACCGGCATCAACGGGCTAACGCTGAACGTCAAACCCACAACCTAGAACGGTGAGATCATGAGAGCCCTTGTCGATGCGGCGATAAGCCTTGGTCCGGCCGCGGTGATTCTGCTGGTATTGGCCGTCTTTGTGTTGCCGCTGGCCGTCCGAATTCTGCGTGAATACGAGCGCGGCGTGATCTTCCGCCTCGGGAAGCTTCTCGACGCGAAAGGGCCAGGCGTCATCTTTCTCATCCCCCTCGTGGATAGGATGGTGAGAATGGACCTGCGCATTGTCACCATCGGTGTGGCGCAGCAGGAAATCATGACCCGAGACAACGTGCCGGCCACCGTGGATGCGGTCGTCTATTTTCGCATCATCAGTCCGACGGACGCCGTGGTGAAAGTGGAGGATTTCTTGAAGGCGACGTCGCTCATCGCGCAAACGACGCTGCGCAGCGTGCTGGGCCAAGCGTCGCTCGACGATCTGCTGTCACAACGCGACGTGATCAACAAGAAGTTGCAGGAGATCATTGATCGGCAGACCGAGCCGTGGGGCATCAAGGTCACAGCCGTCGAGGTCAAGGATGTTTCGCTGCCCGACAGCATGAAACGCGCGATGGCCAAGCAAGCCGAAGCGGAGCGCGAACGTCGCGCGAAGGTCGTCAACGCTGAAGGCGAATTTGAGGCCGCTGAAAAGATGGTTCAAGCGGCAGCGATGATCGCGAAAGAGCCGATCGCGCTGCAATTGCGCTATCTGCAGACCATGAGCGAGATTGCGAGCGAACACAACACGACCACGTTTCTGCCGTTACCGATCGAGTTGTTGAGCGCGTTCGCGAAGAAGGGCTAGCCACTCGTTCCCTCACGCACCCTGAGGAAAAACTCGCGCGAGCCGCGGAACCACAAACACCGAATCTCCTTTCCCGAGTGCGAGCTCTCCAAACCTCGCCGCGGGCAGCTCCGCCTCTATCACCTTCCCACTCAGTTCGGAGAGCTCCACTCGCACCACGTGCCCGACTGTGCGGACATGGCGGACTATTGCCGGCATCTCCAGCCCGCGGTTCGCCACACGCGTAACGTCGAAGTCATAGCTCCGAACTATAGCAAGCGCCCATTGATCTTCAGCCTCCGCCAGCTCTGGCGCTTTGATTGTGGCGCCACCGATGTCGACCTCGCCATTCCGAAGACGTCCGTGAAACAGATTGACGCCGCCGAGGAACCTGTACACAAAAGGCGTTCCAGGATTCGCATACAGGTGGTCCGGACTTCCCTCCTGCTCGACCCGACCGTTGTTCATAACTACGATTGCGTCCGCAACCTCCAGCGCCTCCTCCCGATCGTGCGTCACGAGAACCGTTGTCACCTGAAGCTGGTCTTGTAACTCCCGGAGCCACCGCCGCAGATCCTTTCGCACCATCGCATCCAGCGCACCGAACGGCTCGTCGAGAAGAAGAACCCGGGGTTTCACCGCAAGTGCGCGAGCCAGAGCGATACGCTGGCGCTGACCGCCAGAGAGCTGCGAAGGGTAGCGATCACGCAGCCATCCGAGCTGCACGAGATCGAGTAGCTCTTCGACTGTCGCACGAATCTGACCGCTGCTCGGGCGCTCGCGTCGTGGACGCACGCGTAGTCCGAACGCTACGTTCTCGAAAACAGTCATATGCCGAAAGAGCGCGTAATGCTGGAAGACGAACCCGACCCCACGATCACGCGCCCTACGACCGGTAGCATCGTCTCCGTGCAAGTGGACCGTACCCGAATCGGGAAAATCCAGGCCAGCAATGATGCGTAACAACGTCGTTTTGCCCGACCCAGATGGACCGAGCAGCGCGACTAGCTTTCCCGTCGGCGCGGCAATGCTTAAGTCTTGAAGCGCGACTTGGTCGCCGAATGTTTTTCTCACGTTCCGTACTTCGATGCTCATGACTGACCGCCGTCAACGGCTTCTTTCCGCGACCTTCGCTCGCCAGACTGATGTAGCTCGACGATCTTCTGCAACACGAGTGTCAACACCGCGAGCAACGAGAGCAGCGAAGCCACGGCAAACGCGGCCGCGGAGTTATACTCGTTGTATAGAGCCTCAACGTGCAGCGGGAGCGTATTGGTTACGCCACGGACATGCCCTGAGATCACTGACACAGCGCCAAACTCGCCTATCGCGCGCGCGTTGCAGAGAATCACGCCGTAAAGCAGGCCCCATTTAATGTTCGGCAACGTGACGCGAACAAAGGTCTGCCATCCGCTTGCACCGAGCACCAGCGCTGTCTCCTCTTGTTCATTCCCTTGTTCCTGCATCAGAGGAATGAGCTCCCGCGCGATGAACGGAAGAGTCACGAAGATTGTGGCTAGTACGATCCCCGGGGCCGCGAACGCAATTCTGATATCATGTGCAGCGAGCCATGAGCCAAACCAGCCTTGGGCGCCGAAGAGAAGCATGAAGGCCATCCCCGCGATCACCGGAGAGACCGCAACACGCGGCGGCGACGCCTAATACGAGATTCAACGGGACGACGATCAGCGCGACACCCATAGAGAGGCGGAGTGCGGAGAGCGCATCCGGGTCCCGAAGCGACGACAAGTAAATGCGGAATCCCGTGCGCAATGCTCCAACGAACACCACCACTAGTGGAAGTACGACGAACAAACCGAGAAATAAGACAGCGATTCCGATAAGGCCTGCACGGATTGCTCTTGGTTCAGTAATCGCAGCCGAGGCTGCACCAGATGTCGTGCGTCTAAGTGGGATGGAGGGCTCGACGGGAACCGTTTCTTCTGATCGGGCCCTGGTCCCGACTGCGCTGATTACGCCACTCATCGTGCGTGTCTTCGGCCAATGCCCTGCAGGGCGTTGATCGCCAGCAGTAAGGCGAATGACACGATGAGCATGCCAGCTGAAATCGCCGCCGCTCCCTGATAGTCGAACTGATCGAGCTTCGCCATCACCAATAACGGGGCGATCTCGGTGCGCATCGGCATGTTGCCCGCTATAAACAGCACAGACCCGTACTCACCGATCGCGCGAGCGAATGCGAGAGTGAAGCCAGTGAGCAGCGCTGGCCAGGTTGGGGGCAGCAGCACTCGAGTGAACGCCGCCCAGCGACCGGCACCGAGGCTGCAGGCAACTTCTTCCATCTCGGACTCGAGATTTTCGAGGACTGGTTGAACCGTTCGCACGACGAATGGCAGACCGATGAATGTGAGCACCGCCACAATGCCCAACTTGGTGTAGGCGACCCTTACACCAAACGGAATCAACTGTGAACCAAGCCACCCGTTCTGAGCATACAATGTGGTAAACGCGATCCCCGCTACTGCTGTCGGGAGGGCGAAGGGCAGGTCTACGATTGCATCCGCCACCCGTCGAGCGGGGAAGCTATACCTCACCAGGACCCAGGCAACGAGGAACCCAAACATTGTGTTCGCAAGCGCGGCGTAGAATGCACTAAGAAAACTGAGCCGATACGCCGCCATCACGCGCGGCGCTGTCACTGTGGTCCAGAACCCGTCCCAGCCAAGCCCGCCTGCTTTGACGAAGATCGTCGACAGCGGAATTAGGACGAACAATCCGAGATACAAAACTGTGAAGCCCAGTGTGAGCCTGAACCCTGGTAACACGCGATGCGGCATGTACCTCGCTCGCGTCCTATTAGCTCCCACCGCCACATTCATAGGCAGCGCAATCGCCATAGTCAGCGGCCTGGCTGGAAGATTTGGTCGAAGATCCCGCCGTCGGCGAAATGCCTGGCTTGCGCCTTCGACCATCCGCCAAAAACGTTACCGACCGTGAATAGCGGGATGGTCGGAAATTGTCTCGTGTACTTTTTTTCAACCTGCCGCGAACGGGGTCGATAAAAGTTGCGGGCAGCGATCTCCTGGCTGCGATCAGTGTAAAGAAATTCTAGATAAGCTCGCGCTACGGACTCTGTTCCATGCTTCTTCGCCACCTTGTCGACGACGGCAACCGGCGGCTCGGCGACGATGCTTACCGACGGGGAAACGATCTCTACCCTGGCTTGTCCCAGCTCCTTCACCGCGAGCAGGGCTTCGTTCTCCCAGGTGATAAGTACGTCGCCGATACCACGTTCAACGAATGTGGTAGTGGCGGCACGGGCCCCGACATCGA
>QHUA01000137.1:0-15001 GCA_003221805.1 Gemmatimonadota bacterium | reverse complement strand
CAGTGATGCCCGGGCGCACCAAGTCGTCCCAGTCGCGAATACGCTTGGGATTTCCCTTCCGCACAAGGAGCACGATAGTCGACGTGAAGGGCGTGCTGCCGTATGGAAGGCGCGCCTGCCAGTCGACGGGCAGAAGTTTCCCTCTCCGCGCGATCTCATCGATGTCGTATGCAAGAGCTAGAGTCACGACGTCCGCTTCGAGGCCATCGATCACAGCACGAGCCTGCTTTCCCGAACCGCCGTGAGACTGCCTGATCGTTACAATCGCGTGCGTCTTCCCCTCCCAGTAAGCGGCAAATGCGGCGTTGATCTCTCGATACAACTCGCGGGTCGGATCATATGAGACGTTGAGAAACGCGACGGGTTTCTGCGCATGGAGTCGCGGAGCGGTGCCAAGCGCTAGTGTGACGAGAATCCCGACATAAATGTCGTGCGTCTTCCATTTCTTCATGACAGTCATCAGAGTATCCGGCCTCTCGTTTTCATATAAAAAGACGCAGTGACGGAACAGAGGGACAAAAAAGAGCCCGCAGGATGATTCCTGCGGGCTCGCACAAACTGATGCGCGCTAAAATTCCGTCAGATCATCCTAAGTCGGACAACACGGTGACATGCGACACATGCAAACCTCGTTGCGGGCGGTGGCGAGAGCGTCCGCCGCGCCGAAGGGTCGCGAAAGAGTGATCGCAATTGGAGTGGTGGAGAGGTCCGTGTTCACGCGCGGATTGTTAACGAAGGAGTTAGACTTTGTCAACTAGGAACGGAAAGAAGGCTTGACAAGGTTTTCGGGTTCGGGTACCGTTCCGCAGGAAATCGAAATCTTAGCTTCTTGTTTCAAATAGTTTGTCGTCTACAGATCTTCACCCGTTCGGACCGATCATGTCCCGTCGACTGAGCCATAACTCCATACCTTCTCGCGTAATTCCCGCGACTGTCGCCACGACTGTCGCCGCCGCGACTGTTTGTATGTGCGTGCCGACGGCGCAGGCTATGTGCTGCTGCATGGCTTGTGCGCGCTCAAATCCGCGGCCGGTCTGGAGCCCTTGACGGGAACTTAGTTAGCCCTCACTTCGACCAACTGGTTTCTTAACCGGCCGCTCATCTGAATGAGCGGCCTTTTTTGTTTCTGGCTTTTCGTGATCCACCATCAAACCGCAACACAGAGGAGAAGATCATGGCAACGAGCACCGAAGTAGCGAGTCACAGTAGAACGAATCGCACCAGGACAAAGGGGGCGGAATCCGCTATCGAAGCGCGGCCTGGCGTTACGATCTGGCTGACCGGCTTGTCGGGGGCGGGAAAATCAACTATAGCGACGACGCTCGCCGGGAGGCTTGAGTCGACTGGCTCGAGGGTTGAAGTGCTTGATGGCGACGAGGTTCGCCAAAATCTCTCGCAAGGACTTGGCTTTTCGAAAATCGACCGCGACCTCAATATCCGCCGGCTTGCCTACGTGGCGAAGCTTCTCACGCGAAACGGCGTCTCTGTCATCACCGCCGCCATCTCGCCTTACACGGATACGAGGGAAGAGGCCCGCCGAAGCATTGGCAATTTCCTCGAGATCTTCGTCAATGCGCCGCTCGACACCTGCATTGAGCGCGACACCAAGGGACTGTATCGGAAGGCATATGCCGGAGTGATCACAGCCTTCACTGGCGTGTCTGATCCGTACGAGCCGCCCACAAAACCGGATCTCGAGCTGCACACAGATCGTGAGAGCGTCGAGGAAAGCGTGGAGCGCGTGCTCGCGTTATTGCGAGAACGCGGGTACCTGGCGGGCCTCCAAGCTGCTTAAGGCAGAGATGATCGTCAGATGCGCTTCCGCTCTCAGCACCCGCACGCCTCAAGGTGTGATTGAGTGGAGTGTCGCAACTTTCGACTCCCGCCTTGCGCTAACCGTCAGCTTCGGCGGCGCAGGGGTCGTGCTCGCGCACATGCTGAGCCAAGTGGCGCCATGGGTGCCGGTCCTTTTTCTCGATACGGGGCTCCTTTTCGAGGAAACCTATGCGTTCAAAAACGAATTCGTTGGGCGCTACGGATTGAACGTGATCGATCTGCATCCACGGGAAGATCCTGGTCCGCTGTACGAGACCAATCCCGACCGCTGCTGCGAAATCCGGAAGGTCGAGCCGATGGCGGTCGCTCTCAAAGAGTACGACGCGTGGGTGAGTGCTGTTCGACGCGATCAGTCTCCAACGCGCGCCGACACGGAAGTGCTTGAGCTGCACGAGCTCGACGGTCGCGAGCTAATCAAGATTCACCCGCTTGCCTACTGGGACCGCGAGAAGGTGTGGCGTTATATCACGGAGAACGCCGTGCCTTACAACCCTTTGCTCGACCGGGGCTATACCAGCATCGGATGTTGGCCCTGCACTAGAGCGACACGCCCCGGGGAGGGTGAGCGCGAAGGTCGCTGGAGCGGTACCGGCAAGACTGAATGCGGGCTCCACAACTTCACGCGCAAGAGTGATTGAGGACTGAAATACAATGACACTGATAAAGCCGCATGGCGGGGATCTGGTCGGTCGCGTACTGACTGGTGAGCCGCGTCAAGCGCTCATCGACGCGTTGCAAACGTGCCCCAGCGTTACGCTCAAGCCGTGGGAGGTTGCCGACTTCGAGATGATCGCCACCGGCGCCCTAAGTCCGCTGCTTGGATTCATGGGACATTCTGACTACAAATCCACGCTCTGTGATATGCGTCTCGCCGACGGGCTACCGTGGACGATTCCGGTTACTCTCCGCGTCGAGGAGAGACCGCGCGCCGATCGGTTCGCGCTACGGAATTCTGACGGGGTCTTGCTCGGGGCTATCGAAGTCTCGGATGTGTTCAAGGGCGACCGTGCGGAAGAAGCACGCGCCATCTACCGCACTGAGGATACCAATCACCCGGGTGTGCAGCGGCTGCTCGACTCCGGCGGCTACGTCGTCGGCGGGAAGATCTGGCTCGTTGACCGCGTACATCCCGCATTTCCCGAGCTCGCGCTCGATCCCGGAGACACGCGCGCAGCGTTCGCCAAACGAGAGTGGCGCACGATTGTCGGATTTCAGACCCGAAATCCGGTGCATCGCGCGCACGAGTACATACAGAAAGCGGCGCTCGAGACAGTCGATGGCCTCCTTCTGCATCCGCTTGTTGGGGAAACGAAAGACGACGATATCCCGGCGAGCATCCGGGTGCGGAGCTATCGCGCGCTCCTCGACAATTATTATCCAGAGGGTCGTGTCCTGTTGGCCGCCTTTCCAGCGGCAATGCGCTATGCTGGTCCGCGCGAAGCCGTATTCCATGCGATCGCGCGCAAGAATTATGGGTGCAGCCACTTTATTGTCGGGCGCGATCATGCGGGAGTCGGAAGCTATTACGGGTCATACGACGCCCAGAAGATCTTCGACCGATTCATCCCCGAAGAGCTCGGCATCAAGCCGATTTTCTTCGAACACTCGTTCTTCTGCCGCGCCTGCAATGGGATGGCCTCCCAGAAAACCTGCCCGCACAGCACTGATTCACACATAGCCCTCTCAGGCACACATGTGCGCGAGCTGTTGCGTGCCGGTGAATTTCCGCCACCCGAGTTCAGCCGGCCGGAGGTCGCGAAAGTCCTTATTGAGGGATTACGCTGGAACGACGCATGATAGACCAAACCGGTCCCGTGACAGAGAGGAAGGAAACCGTCGCGCAGCGCGTCGAGCGGATCAAGCGTGAGAAACCGTCGTGGTCGATCATGGACGACATCAAGCGCTACGCGAAAGAGGGCTTTGACGCGATCGACAAGGAAGATCTTTCAGTCCGCTTCCGAGCATGGGGACTCTATACGCAGGGTGACGGATGGGGAACGCGCGGGGAGGAGATGCCTTTCTTCATGATGCGCGTGCGTACGCCCAACGGAGTCCTCACATCAGAAATGGTGCGTACAATTGCGAACCTGTCTGACAGGTACGCTCGCAGCAGCATCGACATCACGAACCGGCAAAACTTCCAGCTGCACTGGCTTCGTATCGAAGACATTCCAGCGGTATGGCAAGAGCTGGAGCGTGTAGGCTGGGGAAGCATGGGTTCTTGCGGCGACAACACCCGCACGGTTACGGGATGCCCCCTCGCCGGCGTCGAAGCGAACGAAGTGATAGATGCGTCTCCATTCGCGCTTTCGGTCGACCGCTTTCTAAACGGCAACCCCGACTACGCCAATTTGCCGCGCAAGTTCAAGATTACTATCACCGGTTGCGGCCATTGGTGCTCGTACCCGGAGATTAACGATATCGGTGCGACCGCCGCTCGGCGCTCCGAGTCGGGGGAGATCGGATTCCACGTGCGCGTGGGCGGGGGCCTTTCTACTCGCCCACATTTAGCTGTGCCGATTCCTGCCTTCGTCAAGCAAAACCAGCTCTTGGACGTTGTGGTGGCGATTACCGCGATCTTCCGCGAGTCGGACGAGCTCCGCCAGAATCGCGCAAAGGCGCGGATGAAGTTTCTGTTGATCAATCACGGTTGGACCACTGAGCGCTTTCTAAGGGAGATCGAGCGGCGGATTGGCTACAAACTGGATTTGCCGGCGCCCGAAATTCCACCCAACGGAAGCTACCGGGATCACGTCGGCATCAACGCACAGCAGCAGAAGGGATTGTACTACGCCGGATTCTCGGTCGGCTCCGGACGCATCACTCCAGAGCAGCTACGACGCATAGCCGCGTTGGCCGACCGATTCGGAGACGGAACGATGCGTACCACCGTGATGCAGAACATCCTTGTCTTGAACATTCCCGAATTGAGCGTGCCCGCCTTCGTCGCTGCGGCTGAGGATGTCGGAGTCCCACTCGGCGGCTCCCCCTTCCAGCGTGGAACACTATCGTGCACGGGACGTGAGTTCTGCAAGCTTGCAATTACTGAAACAAAACTCCTGAGCATCAAGCTCGCACACGAGCTCGAGGACCGCGTTCCCGGGTTTGGCGAGAATATCAAGATCCATCTCTCCGGTTGCCCAAACTCGTGCGGCCAGCATTGGATCGCCGACGTAGGACTCCAGGGTGTGTTGCTCAATGTCGGCGGTGCTGAAGTGGAGGGAGTCGATGTTTTCATTGGCGGAGGTGTCGGTTCGACCAGCGCGATCGCGCATCGCATTGGCTATCGGGCACCCGAGTCCAGTGTTGCGGACGCTCTCACGCGCCTCTTCATGGTATACCTGCGCGAGCGTAAGCCCCAGGAAACTTTCCGCGTCTGGGCGGCTCGAACTGGTGACGCAGAAGTGAAGCGCGCACTCGTAGGTGCAGATCCGGCTGACGATGTAGATAGCGCGGGTCCGAGTGAGAAGGTAGCGAACGCATGAGCTCTCTTGACGGTGCGGTAGTGGCGCTATTTGAAGCCCGTATGTCCACTGAGCTCGCTGCGTTGGTGCGACGGCACGGGGGAGAGCCATACCTCGTTCCGGCTGTGAGAGAGAGACCGCTCGCCGGCGGTCCCGAACTCGATCGAGCACTCGCGAAACTTTCCGCGGGGGAGTTCAACATCGTTGTCTTCCTGACCGGAGTTGGCGTGCGCAGGCTCTTCGAAGAGGCCAGACGCAGCGATTGTCTCGAGGCCGCACACTCCGCACTGACTCAATTAACTGTTGTCTGCCGCGTTCCGAAACCAATCGCCGCGCTCAAGGCGGAGAACATTCCGGTGTCGTACGCTGTCCCGTCGCCGCATACTACGCGAGAGCTGCTAGCGGTTTTGAGCTCTCTACCACTGGAAGGGCAACATGTGCTCGTCGTACATGCCGGTGAACTCATGCCGCAGCCAGCCGGCATGCTTAGCATGCGGGGCGCGCGCGTCACGGAACTTCAACTCTATCAGTGGGAACTTTCCAAGGTCGACGCTGCGAATCTCCGGGAATTCATGCAACACCTTCTTTTAGCAGAGATAGATGCCCTCGCATTCACGTCACAGATCCAGGTTCGCCATTTCTTTCAGATTGTGGAGGAGCTCGATGCGAGGAAAGAGGTTGAACGGCAGCTTCACGATCGGATAGTCGTGGCCGCTGTGGGTCCGACTTGCGCGGAGGCGTTGCGTGAGAATGGTATCGAGCCCGACGTCGTGCCTAGTCACCCCAAAATGGGTACCATGATCGTGGCGCTAGCTAGGCATTTCTCTTCTGATAAGGGAACACATTCTAACCGCAAAGACTCGAACCCAACACCGAAATGCCTTTCGTAATCGCTGAAGCCTGCATCAATGTAAAAGACAAATCCTGCGTAGACGTATGCCCCGTTGACTGCATCTATGAAGGACCGGACCAACTTTACATACATCCAGACGAGTGCATCGACTGCGGGGCGTGCGAGCCTGAGTGCCCGGTGACGGCGATCTTTGCAGAGGACGACATTCCCGCCAATCTCACGCGGTACGTTCAGTTGAACCGAGATGCATTCAAGAGCGAAACCCCGCCAGGACCGCCGGTGCGCAACTAATACCCAGTGGCCCTCATTTTTGACGCCGACGTAGCACCCGACCAAAAACGGGCACCCCTCGAGAAGGATGCCCGTTCTCTTATCTCATTGTGAAAACGAGTCTTATAACAGCTCCCGAGGAGGGACTCGAACCCCCGACCCGGTGATTAACAGTCACCTGCTCTACCACCTGAGCTACTCGGGAATAGCTACGCAAGCTAGTCAATCAAAAGGCGTGAATCAACCGATTCCCACCCGTGCCCGCGCGATCGGTAATTCTGTTGTCACCAAATAGGACGTAGCTTCCATCATGCGCTCAAAACGAAACGGCACCAAGCACCAAACGGCTCTGATAACCGGCGGATCCGGCGGGATCGGGCTCGAGTTGGCAAAATGCCTCGCACAGCATGGCTTTGATCTGGCCATCGTCGCCCGAACAAGGGATGCGCTGGAAGCTGCCGCGGGACAAATCGAGGGCAAATACGACGTCAAAGTTCACGTCTTCGCTGCCGATCTACGCCGCCGGGAAGCGCCGGAGGCGATTTTCGACTTCCTTCACAACGAAGCCATCCCCGTCGAGATCCTCGTCAACAACGCCGGCTTCGGACTCGGCGGAGAGTTCGCGGAGACTGATGTCACGCGCGAATTGGAGATGATCCAGGTCAACATCGCTGCCCTCACTCATCTGACCAAGCTCTTCCTCCCGGCGATGATCAAAGCGAGATCGGGACGCGTCCTGAACGTCGCATCGACGGCGGCATTCCAGCCCGGTCCGCTGATGGCGGTCTATTACGCAACGAAGGCCTACGTCCTTAGTTTCTCCGAAGCGCTGGCGGAGGAGCTTCGCCACAGCGGTGTGACCGTGACTGCGCTCTGCCCAGGACCGACGCGGACCGACTTCGCGACCTCGGCGCACGTCACGAACTCGCGGCTCTTCACCTTGTTCGGTTCAGCGGATGCCGCTGACGTCGCCGAGTACGGCTTCCGGGCGATGATGGAAGGCACACGCGTGGCGATTCCCGGATTCAAGAACAAAATCATCGCTCAGGCCAACAGGTTTGCGCCGCGAGCGATCACGGCCAAGGTTGCGCGGATCGCTCAAGAAAACCGTTAAGCCTCGATCGAGACGATGGCGCTAGAGCGCAAGTTGGGACATCTCCTCAAAATCGACCTCGGCGCTCGCCGATGGTTTGCGCGGAGCATCTGAGCGCTTCGCACGTCTCGCCAGTAGCGGAGCGAGCCACTGTCCCGTGTACGACTCCTCAACCTTCGCGACATCTTCCGGGCGACCCATCGCTACGACCTGGCCACCGGCTACGCCGCCTTCCGGGCCGAGGTCGATGATCCAGTCTGCAAGCTTGATCACGTCGAGATTGTGCTCGATCAACACCAGGGTGTGACCCTGATCGAGGAGGCGATCGAAGACCTTCGCCAACTTCTTGATGTCCTCGAGGTGCAGCCCCGTCGTCGGCTCGTCCAGCACGTACATTTTCCTGCCGGATTTCTTGCCGGCCATCGCCAGCTCGCGGGCGATCTTGATGCGCTGCGCCTCGCCGCCCGAGAGCGTGGTCGCGGGCTGACCAAGCCTGAGATAACCGAGTCCGACCTGCTGCAGCTGCCATAACGCCTGCCCGAGCTTTTCTTCGCGCGGAAAGAACCTGATTGCCTGGTCGACAGTCATGTTTAGCACTTCGTGGATGTTCTTTCCACGAACGGTGACATCCAGGACTTCCGGCTTGTAACGTTTGCCGCCGCAGTCGTCGCAGGGAACGAAGACGTCGGCCATGAAGACCATCTCGACTTCAAGCGCTCCTGCCCCTTCGCATGCCTCGCAGCGTCCGCCGGCAACGTTGAAACTGAAAGTGCCGGGCGTGTATTTGCGCTGACGCGCGAGCGGAGTGTCGGCGAAGATGCAGCGGATTTCGTCGAAGGCCTTCACGTACGTTACGGGGTTCGAGCGCGGTGACTTGCCGATCGGACTCTGATCGATCAGCACGACATCCTCGATGGCATCGAAGCCGGTGATCGTCTCATACTCGCCGACGTCGTGCACCAACGTGCTTTTCCCTGAGCCGGAGACGCCGGTCACAACCGTCAAAGCGCCGATCGGGATTCGAACGTCGACTTCCTGGAGATTGTGCTCGCGCGCACCGGTAAGGGTGATCCAGCGGGGCCCGAGTCGTCGACGAGCCTCAGGAAGTGGAATCGAACGGACGCCGGTGACGTATTGTCCGGTCAGCGGGCTCTCGCGCACGCGGGACAGCGGCCCGGCGAAAACCACCTCTCCCCCTGCTTCGCCGCTGCCGGGACCCAGCTCCACCATATAGTCGGCCATCTCGATGGCGGCGAGATCGTGCTCGACGACGAGGACGCTGTTACCGGCGTCGCGCAAGCGCTGCAAGAGCTTGAGCAGTCGATCCATGTCGCGCGAATGCAGCCCGATGGAAGGCTCGTCCAGCACATAGAGCGTGTCGACGAGCTGAGAGCCGAGCGAATTGGCGAGCCCGATTCGTTGCGCCTCACCACCGGAGAGCGTACGGGTGGCGCGATTCATCGACAGATAGCCGAGTCCGACGTCGCGGAGAAAAGTCACTCGATCGCGGGCTTCCTTGAGGATCATCGCGGCAATGCTCTGCTCGAACTCAGTCAGCTTCAGCTCTTTGAGCCACGTCGCGAGCTGATCGACCGGCAGCGCGGCAACTTGCGCGATGTTCAAACCGCCGACGCGAACGTTGAGCGCATCTGGCTGGAGCTTGGTGCCGTGACAGCGCGGACATTCCTGCGCCGTCTGATACTGGCGCAGGAAGACTCGGATGTACTGCCTATAGCGCTTCTCCTCGAGGTCTTTGAGGAACGGGAAGATTCCCTTGTAGCCGCGCGTCCGTGTGCGCAGCAGCAACTCCCGCTGAGCCGAAGTGAGCTGGTCCCACGGGCGATCTATCGGAATTCGTTCACGCTTCGCGAACTCTGCCAGGAGGCGCCGCTTGTTGTCGTAACGCGGTTTTGTCCAGGGGTCGATCGCCCCGTCACGCAACGAGCGATTGGGGTGGGGAATCACCAGCGCCTCGTCGTACTCGAGGATGGCGCCGAATCCGTTGCACTGCGAGCACGCACCGCGCGGGTTGTTGAAAGAGAACAGCTGCGGCGTCGGCGTCGGCGCAATCGTGCCATCGTTCGGGCACTCGAATCTTTCGGTGAACCCGAGTTTGGCAACTGATTGTCCATCCAGAGGAGAGATCACCGCATCGGCAAGGACGATCAGGCAGTCTCCCTCGCCCTCGGCGAAGGCAGTTCCAACCGCGTCGGTAAGTCGCCCGCCGCCTTCGGGAGAAACCGAGAGACGATCGACCACGACCAGCAGCTCTTTGGCGCGAGTGATGTCTCGCTTGGACGCCTCCACCTCGTCCAGGTGCTGCACGACGCCGTCGACGGCCACGCGAAGAAATCCCTGCGCGCGCAGATTCTCGATCACGACATCGTGGGTGACTTTGCTGGAGAGTCTGAGCGGAAACGTGACGTAGAATCGTGTTCCAGATGGCAGCGCCATCACAGCATCGGTGACGCTTTGCACCGTGTCGGGCTTTATCTCGCGCCCGCAATTGGAGCAGTAGGTGTGACCTACCCGCGCCCAGAGGAGACGGAGATAGTCGTAGATCTCGGTGGCCGTGCCGACGGTCGAGCGCGATGTCCTGGTGGGATTTTTCTGCTCAATGGCGACGGCAGGTGAGAGGCCTTCGACCGAGTCGACGTCGGGCTTTTCCATGCGCTCCAGGAATTGCCGCGCATACGACGACAGCGACTCGACATAGCGCCGCTGACCTTCGGCGTAGATCGTGTCGAAAGCGAGCGATGATTTACCCGAGCCGGAGGGACCGGTCACGACCGTGACCGTGCGCCTCGGAATCTCGAGGTCGAAGCCTTTCAGGTTATGCTGGCGTGCCCCGCGGACGACAATGCTGTCTTTCACACCCGAAATCTAAACGGCAAACCGAATATACGCCGAAATTTCGCGGGGACAGCGTTGCTATAATCGCCTGATCAGCCGGCCGAGGAGAAGTAGGACGATGGCGCCCGCGGTAGCAATGCCGATCGAGCGGAAGTCAAACACACCAGCCGTGACAGTTCCCCAGCCGAAGAACCGGGTGCCGAGCCAGCCGCCTATGAACGCGCCGACGATGCCGAGGACGATAGTGATGATGCAACCAGAAGGGTCCCGCCCTGGCACCAGAAATTTCGCCAGCGTCCCGGCGACGAGGCCGAGGAGGATCCAATAAAGCCAGAGCGGCAAACCCTTCTCCCTGCTTTTTAGAGACGGTGTGCGTCAGGGAACGCGCGGAGGAGCTGCACGACCTCTCGTCGCCATCCGGTAGATCCAAAGAAGGATCAGCGCGCCGATCACCGCGAGAATGATGCTCTGGATCGAGAATCCGTTCAGTCCAACTCCGGTGAGCATGTTTCCCAGGAAGCCGCCGATGAACGCACCCACGATGCCGATGATCATGGTAACGATGATGCCGCCGGGGTCAGCGCCCGGCATGATTGCCTTGGCGATCGCGCCGGCGAGCAGACCAAGAACGATCCATGCGAGAATTCCCATCTTCCCTCCGGTATGGTTTTGCGTCAGCCGACAGGATGGAACATCGGTGCCCCGGAACCGGTGCAACCGGCGTACCATATGTCGACCGTGACGTAGCGTCACCTCTGCAACCCGGCTAGGATACGGCTGAATGACAGCTCCCGCAACCCAACCGCACGAAGACGACGTACTCGGCAAGGCGTACGATCGAAAGCTGATGAGTCGTCTGCTTGTTTATGCGCGCCCGTACCACGCTTTGATGTACGGCGCGTTTGGATTGCTCTGTGTCGAAGGCGGAATACAGGTCGTCGGCCCGCTGCTGACGCGCCGCGTGATCGACGTCGCGGTCCCAACGCACGACATGGGCGTGGTAGTGATTTGCACCGCGCTCTTCCTGCTGGCGCTGGTGACGGAGTTCATCACCTCGTACGGGCAAACGTGGCTGACGAGCCTTCTCGGTCAGCGAGTGATGCGCGACCTCAGGATGGAGATTTACCGCCATCTGCAACGACTCTCAGTCTCGTACTTCGATCGCAATCCGGTCGGCAGGCTGATCACGCGCGTGACCTCCGACGTCGAGACACTGAACGAGCTGTTCACCGCGGGCGTGGTGGCCGGACTCGGCGATCTCTTCACGCTGGTCGCGATAAGTGTGGCGATGCTGATAATGGATTGGCGCTTGGCGCTGTGGTCGTTCGCGGTGATTCCGTTCGTGATAATGGTGTCCGGCCTGTTTCGCAAAGGCGTACGGGAGACGTATCGAGAGATCCGCGTCAGGATCGCGCGCATCAACTCCTTCCTGCAGGAGCGTCTGACCGGAATGCGGATCGTCCAGCTGTTCGGCCAGGAGAAGCGGGAAGCGCAGCGCTTCGACGAATTGAATCGGTCTCACCTCGATTCCCAGCTCAAGTCGATCACCATTTACGCTCTGTACTTTCCGGCAATCGAGCTGCTGACGTCGATCGCGCTGGCGATTCTCATCGTCGCGGGCGCCTCGCGCGTTCATGCCAACCTGCTGAGCGTCGGCACGGTCGCGGCATTTCTACAGTTGGTGCGGCGCTTCTTTCAGCCGCTGCAGGATTTGTCGGAGAAATACAACATTCTTCAAACGGCGATGGCGAGCTCGGAACGGATCTTCACGCTTCTCGACACAGTGCCCACCGTTCCTGACCGCGCCGATCGGGTGGGGATTCGGAATAAACCAGGGGGGATCGAGGTCTCTTTTGAAGATGTGTGGTTCGCGTACGACCTCGCCCATTTGGCGAAGCAAAAGCGCGGCGAGGAGCCTGAAGCTGTCCCCGTCGAATGGGTTCTCAAAGGGGTAAGCTTTACGGCGCGTCCCGGAGAGACGCTGGCGCTCGTTGGGCACACTGGAGCTGGAAAGACGACAATCGTCAATCTCCTGATGCGATTCTACGATCCGCAGCGCGGCCGAATCACTATCAATGGCGTCGACATTCGCACGATGCCGCTCGAGGAGCTGCGCTCGCTGATCGGGTACGTGCAGCAGGACATTTTCCTTTTTGCGGGCGACATCGCCACGAATATCCGGTTGTCGAATCCGCTCAGCGATGAAGAGGTCGTCCGAGCGGCCGCGAAAGTCGGAGCCGATCGGATCATTCGCGGTTTTCCGCACGGTTACCGTCAGGTCCTCGGCGAGCGAGGAGCGTCGATCAGCGTCGGTGAGCGACAGCTGCTTTCATTCGCGCGCGCGATCGCTGCCAATGCTCCGCTGCTGCTGCTCGATGAAGCGACGAGCGCCGTGGATAGCGAAATCGAGGCGGAAATTCACGCCGCGCTCAGCGTGCTCGTTGAGGGCAGGACGACCATCGCCGTGGCTCACCGGCTTAGCACGATCGCCAACGCCGACATGATTCTGGTGCTTCACCATGGGGAGGTCGCGGAGCGTGGAACCCACGCGCAATTGATCGAGCACCGAGGTCTATACAGCACCCTCTGGCGACTGCAGGCGGGAGACTCGGAACCACTGCTGCAGCGCGCAGGCTGAATCTTGCCGCTCTTTTCGCGTCTCCGTAGTTTGATGCAAGAAGGGTCCCCTTCGTCGATTGTTTTCAGCGAACAGTTAGCCCACTCCCATGAGCTCCTGCTAGTGCACCTCGCTGTTGCGGCTCGCACTGATGTCGGCCGGATTCGAAAAGGAAATGAGGACTCGCTCCACGCTTCGGCCAATGCTTACCGCGGGCTATTCATCGTCGCGGATGGGATGGGTGGGCACGCGGCCGGCGAAGTCGCCAGCGAAATGGCAGTGGAGATGGTCAGCCACGAGCTCTCCGACCTCAACGATTTGGGCGGCGCCGACGCCCACGAACGCGTTGCCCGCGCTCTGCGCGACGCGAACCGCGCGGTTTACGAGCGGACCCGAACCGAGCGCGACAAGCTGGGAATGGGCAGCACTGTTTCCGCTCTGCTCCTCTCCGAAACGCGATACCTGGTCGGCCACGTCGGAGATTCGCGCATCTATCTGGTTCGCGACGGCGAAATGCGACAGCTCACCAAGGACCACTCGCTGGTCCAGGAACAGGTCGACGCGGGACTGCTGACCCCCGAGCAAGCCCGCCGGCACCCGCAGAGCAACGTCATCACCCGCTGCATCGGCATGGCCGACGAAATAGAGCCGGACGTGTTCGACGGCGACGCACACGTTGGTGATGCCTTCCTCCTTGCCAGCGACGGATTGACGGGAATGGTCGACGACCGACGGATCCAGCAGCTCCTGCTGTCACGCGCCAAACCAGAGCGCATCGTCGACGCGCTGATCCAGGAAGCGAACGTCAACGGCGGCAACGACAATATCACGGCGGTCGTTGTCCGGGTTCTCACTTCCGAATCGGCCAACACGGACCGCGACGTTACGCCAGTCCCGCCTCCCCCAGCGCGTACGCATGGGTGACGAGAGCGACACCGTAGCCGCGATCGCTCAGCTCTACCTCGGCAACATTCTCTACGCGCTGGAGCTTGCTGCGATCAGTCTGGAAGAGCAGCAGAAGGCAACCGACGCATCATTCTATCGCGGCATTGCTCGAAAACTCGCCGAGGCGCGTGGAAGGGAGAGGAAGCGTGAGGGGTAAGGTCGCGCGGCGAGAGGAAGGAAAGAAAAAGAAAAAAGCTGCCGCGGACTGGGAGTCTGTCCCGATCAGAGCTTTCAAAACGCAAAAGGACTTTGCGGACTGGCTGGAGAAAAACCACTCCAAATCGGCCGGAATCTGGATGCGCATCGCCAAGAAAGATTCGGGGAAGAAAACGATCAACTACGCAGAGGGCCTCGAATCAGCTCTCTGCTACGGCTGGATCGACGCGCACAAACGACCCGAGAGCGAGTCGACGTGGCTGCAGCGGTTCGTCCCCCGCCGACCGAAGAGCGGCTGGTCCAAAATAAATCGCGACAAAGCCACTGCCCTGGTCGAGAGCGGCCAGATGCGGCCTGCCGGGTTGGCCGAGATCGAGCGCGCCAGAGCGGACGGGCGCTGGGATGCGGCGTACGACTCACCGGCCAGGGCACAGGTCCCGGCGGAGTTTCTGAAAGAGCTCGATCGTAATCCGAGGGCAAAAGCGTTCTTCGAGACGATCAGTCGGATCAACAGGTACGCGATCATCTGGCGACTTCAGACGGCCAAGACAGCAGCAACTCGCGAGCAACGCATGCGCACCTTCATCGAGATGCTGGAGAAAGGCAAGACGCTCCATTAGATACTGCTCCATGTCTGTGGCGCAACCGATCACCATCCGCATCAAGAAAAACCCCGATGGCCGCACATCGCTTAGCTGCACGCGCGCCGATGGCACGACGACCTGGCAGCGACAGGAAGGTGGCCAGGCGAGGTTCTTCCCCCGACACGACCTTACTCACTATGCAGTCGAGACGGTCCTCGGCCATTGCCAGGGATTTTATGGACTGGTGGCTGCCGGCTGGGATCTGTCCGATTTCGGTTCGCCGTGGCCGCGGGGGAAAATTCCCGCTGACGCAAACCTGTCGGAGGTGAT
>QHUA01000021.1:1555-8828 GCA_003221805.1 Gemmatimonadota bacterium | reverse complement strand
CCCTCGCCGCGGCCTCGATCTGCGCCTGCGTGTACTTCTCGGCGGCACCGTAGGCGATGTTGTTGCGCACGGTGTCGTGGAAGAGAACGGTCTCCTGGCTCACGACGCCGGTCAGAGCTCGTAACGCCGGGAGTTTGATCTCGCGCGTATCGATTCCGTCGACGAGGATTCTCCCCTCGGTCGGCTCGTAGAAACGGGGGATCAGGTCGACGAGCGTGCTCTTTCCTGAGCCGCTTGGTCCCACCAGCGCGATGACTTCGCCTTTGCGCGCCGTGAGATTGATGTCGATGAGGACCGGCGCCTCGCCGTACGAGAAGGTGACGTGGTCGAAGCGGACATCCCGCTCGAACGTCGCCTTGTCGCGAGTGCCACTGTCACGCTGAAACTCGGCCGGTGAATCGAGGATCTCGAACAGCCGCTCGGCTGAGGCCAGCGAAGATTGGGCGGTGGTGCGCATCTGGGAGAGCTGCTTCAACGGCTGCAGCAATCGCAGAACCAGCGTCAGAAACGCGAGCAGCGTCGCGCCGGTCATCGTCCCGCTTTGCAGTACCTGCCACGCGCCGATCCATAAAATTAAGACCGCGATCACGGTGCCGATGATCTCCGTCACCGGCGGCGCCACCAGCGCCAGACGGGTGAGCTTGAGACTGCTGCGTGCGTACTTGTTGCTGCCGTCGGCGAATCTCGATTCCTCGTAGCTCTCGGTGCCCGACGCTTTCACCAAACGGATGCCGCTGATCGTCTCCTGCAGCACGCTAGTCATTTCGCCGTGGACGTTGCCGCGACGAAGGTTGCCGCGACGCAGCCTCTTCAGCATCGGCTGCAGCGAGAATCCGAGCAGCGGCAGGATGATCATCGCGATCAGCGACAGCTTCCACGAGATGCTGAACAGGATCGCGATGTAGACGATGACCAGCGATGCGCTCTGCAGCGACTGCGTCACGATCTGCGTCAGAATCAGGCGCGTCTCGAACGTATCGTTGATCACCCGCGACAGGATCTGCCCAGCCTTCATCTGGGTGAAGTACCCGAGCGGGAGGTGTGCGAGATGACGATAGACCGAGTTGCGCAGGTCGCGGGTGACATACTCCTGCAGCGTGGCGCCGAACTGTCCTGCGATCCACACCAGCAGATTCTTCAACAGCACCGCGGCCAGCACGACGAGAATGACGTTGCGCAGCGAGTGCATTTCGTCGCCGGGGATGATCTTGCTGCCGACGGTGGCGTTCAGAAGCTTCGACACCCAGCCCGACTTGAGCGAAGTCGACGGCTGATGGAAGAGGATGTTGAGGAACGGAATCAACAGCGCGATGGCGAAACCATCGAGCAGCGCCGCCACCAGGTTGGCGACGATGGTGATGGCCATCCGCCACGCGTGCGGCCGCAGATACGGCAGGAGCCGCTTGTAGACCGATGTGGTCGGCGGTGATCCCGTCAGCGTCACAGCTTCCATTTACCAGCGAACCCCGGGCGCGATGCGCGCAAGCGAGTTACCGACGCGGAGTGAGCAGCGCCAGCGGGAGAATCACTTCCTCGGGCGTGACGCCTCCGTGCAGGAACGACCCGCGGTAGCGGCTCTGATACTCGCGCAGCTTGGTGGGATAGACGAAGAAGCAGTCGTTCGTAGCGAGAAGCGTATTGCCGCCAGCGCCGCGTCGCGGCAGCCGCAGCATGTCCTCGCTGGAAAACAGCAGCGCCTGATCCGGGCGCTCTGCCCTCAAATCTTCACCGAACTTGTAGCGCAGATTCGCCGACGCGTCTCGCTTGGCATAGACCGTCGCCGGCGTGTTGCAATGAATCGAGCCGTGATCAGTTGTCAGCAGCACGGAGATCTTCCGCCGGGACGCTTCCTTCAGAACGCTGAACAGCGCCGAGCGCTGGAACCACTGCCGGGTGATTTGTCGCAACGCAATTTCGTCGCGCGCGACTTCATAAAGGATTTGCGATTCACTCCGGCCGTGGGTCAGTAAGTCGACGAAGTTGAAGACGAAGGCGCTGATGCCCTCGGGACCGATGGCGGTCCCCAAATGCCGCTCCAGCTCGTCGGAGTTGGCGGAGGTGGAAATCTTCTGATAGCGAACCGGCGTCTTGCCACACAGCTCCTCGAGGTGCGTCTCCAGCAATTCGCGCTCGTGAGCGTTGAGCGATTCATCCTCGCGATCGCTATTCCCCCACCAATCGGGAAGTCGGGCAGCAATCTCGCCCGGAAAAAGTCCGCTGAACAAAGCGTTGCGCGAATAAGGCGTCGCCGTCGGCAGCACCGCGTAGTAGTGCGTCGTCTCGACGTCGAAATACGGGGCGAGCAAAGGCTCCAGCGCGCGCCACTGATCGAGTCGCAGGCAATCGACGACGATGAACACCGCCGCTTTGTCGCGCTCCAGAATCGGCAGCAGAAACTCACCGACGATGTCGATCGAGAGCGGCGGCCGGTTGCCGTTCAGATCCTTCAGCCACTCCGGATAATTCTGCCTGATGTACCCCGCGAACTCGCGGTGCATGTCCGGATACAATCCCTGGAGTGACTCGTACAAACCCATCTCGCCGGCGGCAGCGAGATCCACATCCCAGCGCATCAGCTCGTCGTAGCGATCGATCCAGCCACGCCAATCGAGATTGCGATCGCGCTCCAGCTCGATGGCGCGGAATCTCTCGACGAAGCTTCGTGCGATCGCCTGCTGTCGAATCCGCGGGCCTTCGAGAATTCTCGTCACCACCGTGAGTACCTGGCGCGGATTGATCGGCTTCACCAGGTAGTCGCGGACGTTGGCGCCGATCGCTTCCTTGAGCGTCGAGTCTTCCTCGCTCTTCGTCACCATCACCACGGGAAGAGTCGGGGCTAGCTCACGGACATCGCGGAACACTTCCAGCCCCCGCTTGCCTGGCATCTGCTCGTCCAGGAGCAGAATGTCGAACGGACGACGCCTCAGCAGCTCGATCGCGTCGTCGGCGTTGGACGCCCACTCTACTGTATAGCCCTTGGAGCGAAGGAAGATGCGGTGAGGCTCAAGGAGCTCACCTTCATCGTCCACCCAGAGTATCGATTTGGGGGGGTTAAGGACCGGTGCGGCCATAAATCGGAATGTAGCCGAGGGCGAAGCCCATGCCTAGATTCGGAGTGTGCTCGGCCAGCTCCCCCGTTTCGCACTTGCCACGCCTGTTTTTCGATTCCGCTCGCTTACGGCGGCAGCGGGGCGGGCAGCGCTGGGCGGCGACCGCGAGACGCTGATCGCCTGCCTCCAACTGGGGCGACTTTGCGCCGGGATTCTTCCTCCCTACGAGCTGTCGCGTGAGATCACGCTCGAGCGCACCGAGAACACAAAACAGTGGCTGTCATCGGTCGCGGTTCCGAGCGGCGTTCGCTCCACTGCATTCGGAATTCTCGGCGGTCTGACTGGGCACGACCGAGCGCGTCTCGCGCTCGCCTTCGAGGACCTTGTCAAAGCCGCGTTCGCGCAGTTAGATGAGGCAGCAAGGGCGGAGCTCAATGGATTGATTCACGAGCTTGCTTCGTCGCCGACAGTTGGACATACACGTCCGGCGACGCATTCTCATTCAAGCTGAGTTATGGCCGGCCATAGTAAGTGGAAGCAGATCAAGCACTACAAAGCGGCGACCGACGCCAAACGGGGCGCGCAATTCACGAAGCTGATTCGTGAGATTACCATGGCCGCTAAGATCGCCGGTGGTGATCCGGCCCATAATCCGCGGTTGCGAACGGCGATCGACGCGGCGAAGCAGAAGTCGATGCCCAAGGAGAACATCGAGCGCGCCATCAAGAAAGGAACGGGCGATCTCGAGGGCGTGCACTACACCGAAGTCACTTACGAAGGCTACGGTCCGGGTGGGGTGGCGATTTTGATCTCGGCGTTGAGCGACAATCCGACGCGAACGGTGGCCGAAATTCGGCACAAGCTCACCAGACTCGGCGGCAACCTCGGCCCGCCAAACTCGGTGTCGTATCTCTTCGATCGCAAAGGACAGATCTACATCGACGGCACCAAGTACGAGGAGGACAGGGTTCTCGAGGTAGCGCTCGATGGTGGCGCCGAGGATTTCACGGCCGAAGGCGATCAGTACGTGATAACGACCGACCCGCACGGGATTCATATCGTCGAGGACGCCATCAAAAAAGCAGGCATCGAGATCGTCGAGGCGGAGGTCACCTTCATTCCCAAATCGACGGTGCACGTCGAGGGGAAAAACGCCGAGTCGCTGGTGAAACTGCTGGACGAGCTCGAGGATCTGGACGACGTCCAGAAAGTCTCGGCGAATTTCGACATGGACGTCGAGCAAATGTCCGGTGCGTGATGCGCACCCCGTCACGGTCCTCGGCATCGACCCCGGCACCGCGATCACCGGCTACGGGATAGTTCGCAAGGAAGGCCGCAATCCGCTGACGCTCGTCGAGTGCGGCGTCATTCGCACCAGGCCGCGCGACGGTCTCGCCCAACGACTGGCGGAGATCCACGACGGAGTGCTCGAGCTGATTCGCCGTCACCAGCCGACGGTTCTCTCCATCGAAGACATCTTCTACGCCCGCAATGTGCGCACTACCGTCGTACTCGGCCACGCGCGCGGGGTAATTCTGCTTGCCGCTGCCCATGCAGGTCTGGAAATCCACGAATACCCACCGTCGGAAATAAAGAAAGCAGTTGCCGGCACGGGGGCGGCGACAAAGCTGCAAATCCAGTTCATGGTGACGCGCTTGCTACGACTGAAATCGGCGCCGCAGCCCAGTGATGCGGCAGATGGCGTGGCGGCAGCGCTGGCGTACGCGATGATGCCCGACCTGCCGAAAATCGAGGCGATCCGCCTGAGGACGGTGCCGTGATCTCGCGCGTCGAGGGAAGGCTCGTCGCCAAGGATCTCGATTCGCTCGAGGTGATAACGGGCGGAGGAGTCGCTTACGAGCTGACGATTCCGCTGAACGTGTTCGAGGCAACGCCGCGCGTCGGCGAAACGGTGTCGCTGCACACGTCGCTGGTGGTGAAGGAGGATTCCTGGCAGCTGTTCGGATTCGTGAGCGTGTTCGAGAAGCGGCTGTTCGAGAAGCTGCTCACCGCCAATGGCATCGGACCTTCGCTCGCCATCGGCATGCTCTCGGCGCTGTCCGCGACGCGCCTCATCCGCGCCATTCGGGAAAAGGACATTCCGACACTTCAGAGTGTTCCGCGCGTAGGGAGGAAGAAAGCAGAGCGGCTCATACTCGATCTCAGCGACAAGCTCGACGGACTCGGCGAGACCACCGGGACGGCTGCCGCACCCGCCAGTGCTGCGGCCGACGACGCCTTGCGGGCCCTGGTGTCCCTGGGCTATTCGAATGCGGAGGCCGAGAAAGGCGTGAGGGCCGCACTCGATGCTGGCGGAACGGGAAAATCCGCAGCAGAATTGATTCGTACAGCACTGGCTAAACTGGGAGGAAGATGATGCTCAAACCCCTCTATCCCCTCGCAGTCGCGCTCGTGCTCGCTTGCGCCTCCGGCGGTGTTCCCGATCCAACCGTTACCGCCAACACGCGAAGGACGAGCATACTCAGCGCCGAGGAGATCGAAAACGCACACGCCGACATCACGAATGCATATGATGCGATTGCGCGGCTGCGTCCGAACTGGTTGTTACCGCATGGCATCACCTCGGGACAGAACAATGGAGCGGGAACCGAGTACGCGCTGGTTTATGTCGACGGCCAGACCTACGGCGACATCAACACGCTGCGTGGAATCCCCGCCTATCACGTTGGCTCTGTCCGCTATTGGGACGTTACGCAGGCGGGTGCGCGCTTCGGCATCAGAGCCGGATCGAGCGGCGTGATCGAGATCGCAATGAAGACAGCGCTCAGGCAATGAGAACAGGATCCGTCTGCGCTTTCATGTTCTTGGCGGTGATGGCGTGTGCCAGCGCGGGGACGAGTACGCCCGGCGTTCGGCGCGATCCGAACGTGGTCACCCAGCAGGAGATCGCCGATGCGCACGTGTCCACCGCTTACGAGGCCATCCAAAGGCTGAGGCCAATGTTTCTGAAGACACGCGGCCGCACGACGGTCAACGGCCAAGCCAACGACTATGCAATCGTGTTCGTCGACGGCCAGCGCTTCGGGGATCTGAACAGCCTCAATAACATCGTGGCGAACTCAGTCCTCGAGGCGCGCTTTCTGCCGGGGACGGAGGCGGTGAATCGGTACGGGATGGAATACGGCGGTGGGGTAATTGACATCAAGACTCGCTAGCGCCGGAGTCTTGCGCTCGGCGCCGCGATTCGCGCTGCTGGCGTTGGTGTGCGCGTGCACGCACCCATCGCGGCGGGCGATGGCACGCATCACTGCCGAGAGCGAGGTGAGGACGGCACAGCGCGAGCGATTCGAGGCGATGATGCATCAGGACGTTGCCTCGCTCGACACGCTGCTCGATGACGACCTCACCTACGTGCACACCGGCGGTGATCTGCAGTCACGGCGTGAGTTCATCAGCACGATCAAGAAGCAGGAGCTGATTTACGAGTCGATCGCGCCGACGCAGGTAAGGGTGCGCGTGTACGACGGCCTGGCGCTGGCGACGGGGCGCTCAGAGATGCGGGTGCGCAATTCTGCGGGCCTGAACAGCTTCACGATCCGATTTACCGAAGTCTACGTCCGACGCGATGGGCATTGGTTGCTGACCGCGTGGCAGGCAACGCGGATCGCCTCGTGAGATCGGCTTTCCGCAAAGGGAGGAGCACTATGAAGAATGTCTATTTCTTTGCGCTGGCGGTGGTGCTCGCCTGCGCTTCCCAGAGCGGGCCGAACGCGCCGGCGGGGACCGTTGTTGCGCGCACCGATCGGAACATCATCGCGGACGCAGAGATCCAATCTGTCCCGTCGTCCAATCTCTACGATTTGATCTCGAAGCTGCGGCCGAATTTTCTGCGGTCGCGGGGTCCGATGTCGCTGTCGTCGGGGTCGAGTGGGAGCGAGTACGCGACCGTGTATGTGGACGGGCGGCCTTATGGCGACATAGCCTCGCTGCGATCGCTCGTCTCGACGCAGGTATCGGAGGTTCGCTACTACGACGCGTCGAGTGCCGCCTCGAAATACGGGACGATCAACGGGAACGGGGTGATAGAGGTCACCATCAAACAGTAGGGCTAACGGCTGCCTGCAGAGTCAACCTAACACTACCGGCTTCCTGCTGATCGCGACCGGCTGATTGCTGCCGGCGACAGCGATGTAAGCCGGCGCCCTACAAACCGCCTCCGACAAATAGAGCGGGATCGTGGCATTCGTCCGATCCCGCAGGGC
>QHUA01000021.1:0-1415 GCA_003221805.1 Gemmatimonadota bacterium | reverse complement strand
GTACCGCAAGCAACGGTGTTGACCGTCAGCGGAAACATTGCAGCGAAGGTAGACGAATTCAGAAACCTGCTCGGCCCCGCCAACGGAGGCACTGCGGGGGAACAGACGACAGGACGCCGAGAGATCAACTGGGACGGTGCCGGCGCCAATCCGTTCGACAACAAGAACGACTTTCCCGCGGGCTTCTTCAACAGCAACGTGAAGGCGGGCGCGGTTTTCACAACACCTGGCACGGGATTCCGCAACGACTCCACCGATTTCTCGGAAGTCAACGCGACTTACGCGACACAGTTCAACTTCTTCAGCGCCAACAAGATTTTTGCGCCCGTTGGCAGCAATCAGCTGGATCAGCTGTTCCAGGTGGCTGGGCAGCCGACACCGGCGCTAACGCGCGGCTTCGGTATCGTCTTCAGCGACGTCGATCTCGCTGACAAGACCACCATCGAGGCGTTTGCACAGGACGGATCGAGCCTCGGCGTATTCTCGGCACCAGTACGATCGGATGCGGGCAGTCTCTCATTCGTCGGCATCACTTTCGACAACGCCATCATCGCCAGAGTCAGGATCACGCTTGGCACCGGGGTGTTGGGAGCGAACGTGAACGACGTCAGCTCCGGTGGCACGTCGGACCTGGTAGTGCTGGACAATCTGATCTATGGGGAGCCGCACAAGGCGCTCTGATCGTACAGAAGCTCCGAACTACGAGCAGGGTCGAGGCGCAGACCTCGGCCCTCTTTGTGGTAATCGGACAACCCGAGCCGTAGCTTTCATTCTCTCACCGATGGCGTAGCACTATGGCTGTTCCAACCGGCATCGAGAACGAAAGACTGCTCGAACTTTTTTTCTCGCAGTCCCTCGACGGATTTTTTTTCATGATGCTGGACGATCCCGTTGAATGGGGCGATGGCGTCGACAAGGATCAGGCGCTCGACTACGTCTTCGAGCACCAGCGGATGACGAAAGTGAACTCCGCGATTGTTACCCAGTTCAACGCTTCCACCCCCGAGGAGCTGCTCGGGATGACGCCGGCGCAGTTCTTCTCACACGATGTAACTACGGCGAGGAATCACTGGCGAGAATTCTTCGACCGCGGCTATCTCCACACCGAGACCGACGAGCGGCGCCTGGATGGGACGCCGATGCGAATCGAAGGCGACTACATGGTGATCTACGATGAGCAGGGGCGCATCGCGGGTCACTTCGGAATTCAACGCGACGTGACTGACAGGCATAAGGAGAACGAACAAATCCGTACCTCACGCGAGCAGTTGCGGGCACTGGCGTCGCGCCTGCAGAAAGTGCGGGAGGAAGAGCGCACTGAGGTCGCGCGGGAAATTCACGACGAGCTGGGACAGGCGCTGACGGGGCTCAAGCTCGACATCTCCTGGATGAAGAGCCGGCTGCCTCGGGATCAC
>QHUA01000020.1:10597-14431 GCA_003221805.1 Gemmatimonadota bacterium | reverse complement strand
AAGCGGTTGCAGATACGCGTACTCCGCTCGGGAAAGCGAAGGGTTGTCGGACAGCATGCGACGCACGGTCGCTTCGTCACCTTGGTAAACAGCGACGAGAAATGGCCACGTGTCGCGTCCCCACTGTGGCTCGTCGAAATCTGCCGGGCGCTGCACTGCCTCCACGTGATGTTTGAGCTTTGCCCAGCTCTCAAATCCATATTCGCGGGCGATCACGAGCTGTGCGTCAGCGAGTGTAAACTCGGGGTCTCGCCTCGGATGTGGATGTCGGGCGCGGATGCGCGACGACGCAGCCTGATCACCAGCCCGGTAATGACGCAGCAGATCTTTGGCTTGTTTGCGAAGCTGCTCCAGCGACGGGCGCGCGGGCAGCGGCAAGGCAGGACTCGACATGAGATCTCCTTTCACGATCGCCCGCGTCCGCACGACGGGCTGAAAGAAGATCAGGGATTCAGCTTCCGGCTAATCAGGTGGGCTCAGCCCTTTCCGCGGACGGGGTGCGTCCTGTGACGCGAGCTGAACGTACGCGCGTCAGCGTCGAGCGTCAATGACGATCGTGCTCGACATCAGGTGCTCGCGCAATTTCGAATGGAGCATGCGGGTGGAGCATCCGCGGGAATAGCGGAAGATACCGCGGCTGAAAGATCGCCATGTCGGCGGCGAAAAACGCGGTCGTAAGGGCGAACGCGACCACAAATCGAAGCACGTCGCCCTTTCGTTCAGAAGTGTGTCGGAAGTAAGCCCAAATGCAGCCGACTACGACGAGAAAGTTGCCGAGCCACGCTGGGACAGCGATCACCTGATCGGGGCGCGCGAGCTGACCCGTCTGGATCCAGAGCGACAAGTTGTGGAGCCCACTCGCCAGAAAAGTGGTGACGAAAAGGTTGGTGTAGTCCCACAACCCCGCTGCTGAGACGCCGATGAAGTACCCCCATCGATTGCCGCGCAGAGTTAGCGCAATGGCGGCGACGTACATCCATGCCTGAAAGAAGTGCAGCCAGCGGATGTCTGCTTCGAAGACGGCGGAGACGAACAGCATCACGATGAACACGCAGCCGCCGATTACAACCAGGATTTCGGGAGTGCCGAGCCGACGGTCCATTCCACACGCCCTGATTTCGGATGTAAAAGGTGTTACGGGGCGTCGGTTTGTTTGGTTTCGATCCGCCCGTGCCGTTCGTGCCGTTGCTGGCTACGCTATCGACTCGAAGCGCGGGCTGCTTCGGTTCGCCACCAGCGATCGAGAGCGGCATCGTCAGGTGGGACACCCAGTTCAATCGAGATCGAGCGAAGCATCGCGTTCGGATCTGTCCTTAGCTGATAGATCCGGCGTACGCCGGCGATGCCGTTCTTTCGATGCACGGCATCGACGATCAACGCGCCCGTGGCGTACAACAGATTCGTTCCGCGGTCGGCGTCGGGAACGTTGAATCCCTGGCGGACGAGCGCGGGGAAACTGAGCGTCGAGTCAGCTTGCTGATAACTGCGGAGTAACGCGAACATCTCGCGTGTCGTGCGACCGCGCGAGCCGCCAAGCCACGTCGCGACTCCCTCGGAGAGCAGCTTGGATCCCGCGGGAAGACTTGGTCCCAGCACGGCGTGGACGAACTCGTGAAGATAGTCCTCTCCGATTGCCGGATTTCCGACCAGGAGAATCGATCCGAGATTGAGCCCACCGCCGCGCTGTCCGGGCCCGGATGATTCCGGAAAGAAATCGAGTCCAATCATTCGCTGGACTTCGTCCATCGAATCTCCGACGTATACCTCGAGGTGCTGAGGCGGAGGCACGCTAAAAAGTTTGGCCACCGAATCGACGAACCGGGCAGCACGATCGATTTTCGCCGGATTCGGTTTGTGTCCCGGCACGTACCAGAAGGTGATGTGCCCTTTGGAGCGCCGCTCCCAGTTGCGGGTAATGCGCGGTAGTGCGCTCGCCAGTCGGAAGGCGTAAGGAGCGCCCGCCTCTCGGACGGCGTAGAGACGTTGCAAGGCGAGCGGAGCGATTCCACGAGCCGAGTCAGCGCGAGCGTACAGAATCTTGACGACATAAACGCTGTCGCCGGGTCCGTCGGAGATGACTCCGACTACGGTCGCAGGAAAGCCTTGATTTGCCTGTCCAGCCGTTACGTCACCGATGCGACGATCGAATTCGGTCGTGCTGCTCCAGATTCCTCTGCTGCGCGCCGAGGAATCTGGCTTCGCCAGATAAGCACGGACGAGGGAGACAACATTTCGAACGTCGGTGATCGAAGTATCGACGCCGAACCCGACGCTGACCGATGGCGATGGGACCTGAGTATGGAGTGGTCGCGTCGCGATGAGAGACGCCGCGCACATCATCAGGGACAGTCGGTTCAGGACCGCTGTCATGCCAACTGAGTCACTTCGATGCGGCGGTAAAGACTCTCACGTAATCGACGACCATCGTCGCCGGAAAAATCGCGTCCGACTGCGGATCGCCGTCGAAGTGTCCACCGACCGCGAGATTGAGAATCACGAAGAACGGCTGGTCGAGCACCGATTTGCCGTATTGCTCCACCATCGAGCGCGTGATCTCGTAATGCGCGATGTCGTCGACGAAGAACTGCACGTGCGATGAATCCCACTCGACGGCAAAAGTGTGGAAATCAGACGCGATGGTGCCGCTGGCGAGAGTCTCCGCGTGAACGAACGGCGTCGCCCCCGAGTATCCCGGACCGTGCACCGCCGAGCTCGTTGTGCTGGGCTGACTGCCCTTGTTCTCCATCACGTCGAGCTCACCGCAGGCCGGCCAGGGCGTGTTGGGAAAATCGTGTCCCAGCATCCAGAACGCCGGCCACAGTCCCTGTCCTGTCGAAAGCTTGATGCGCGCTTCGACGCGGCCCGGCTGCGCCAGCATTTTGCCGCGGGTCGTGATTTTCGCCGAGGTGTACCTGCACGCGCCGTAATAGCATGACAGGCCGGCCGAAGCCCGCCGGGCAGTGATCACCAATTGCCCTTGTCCGTTCAGCGCAATGTTCTCCGCGGCGTCAGAGTAGTATTCCTTCTCCTGGTTGCCCCAGCCGCAATTCCCCTGATCGCACCCATCGCCAGTTTGGTAATTCCATTTGGTGGCGTCGATCTGACTGCCTGCCGGCCCATCGAATTCATCGCTCCAGACCTGAACCCAGGTGATTTTGGGCACGGTCGGCTGAGTCGATGGGGGGGTAGGTTGAGTGGTTGCGTTGGCGCAGGCGAGCGACAACAGAGCCCAGCCCGTGGCCAATGCAATAGTCGCAACTCGTGAGACTTTCATTCTGTATAATATCTTGATTGGTGCGACGCCACGGGAGTTCCAAACGACGACTAGGCGAGCCATGCGGATCCACCTCCTTCTTTTCGCCACAGTAACCGCTGCGCAAGTCACGGCGCAGCCGACTCGCGCCACACCGGACTTCGGTCCCAATGTCACAATCTTCGACCCCGCCACCCCTGCCGCAACCATCCAGTCCACGCTCGACTCGATCTTCGCGTCGCAGGAGGCCAGCGAATTCGGCGCGGGGCGGTACGCCCTTCTGTTCAAGCCGGGAAGGTACGATGTGGATGCCCGAATCGGATTCTACACTCAGGTGTCGGGTCTCGGTCTCTCGCCGAACGACGTCGTCATCAATGGCGGCATGCGTGCCGACGCTCGGTGGAGAAGGGGGAACGCAACACTGAATTTCTGGCGGGACGTGGAGAACATGTCGGTTATTCCTGCGGGTGGCTTCGATCGATGGGCCGTTTCACAGGCAGCGCCAATGCGCCGCATGCACATCCGCGGCGACCTCGTGCTCGATGATGGAGGCTGGTCGAGCGGAGGCTTCCTCGCCGACT
>QHUA01000020.1:0-10558 GCA_003221805.1 Gemmatimonadota bacterium | reverse complement strand
GGGCGGGATCGAACTGGAACATGGTGTTCGTGGGTACGGAGGGCGCGCCCACGAACAGCTTTCCGGATCCGCCATACACCACGATCGATGCCGCTCCGGTGATCCGCGAGAAACCGTTCCTCATGGTCGACCGGAGTGGCGCGTGGAAAGTCTTCGTCCCCGCGCTCCGGTCGAACGCGGAAGGCACCACCTGGATCTCTGGAAAGCCGCGCGGCGTGGCTCGCCCACTGAGCGACTTCGTCGTCGTGAAGCCGGGCACATCCGCCGCGACGATGAATGGCGCGCTCGCGCGTAAGAAGAGTCTCATCATAACGCCCGGCATATATCACCTGGATGCGCCCCTTCACGTCACGGCAGCGAACACGATAGTGCTCGGTCTCGGGCTGGCGACTCTCGTACCGGACGGCGGCGTCAGCGCGATCGACGTTGACGACGTGGACGGTGTGACGCTCGCCGGCCTTCTCATTGAAGCGGGCCCGACGAACTCGCCAGTGCTCGTGCAGATCGGGCCGGCGGGCTCGTCCATCAGACACTCGTCGAACCCGACACTGCTCAGTGATTTCTTCGTCCGCGTCGGCGGCGCTGGCGTCGGGAGGGCAACGCGCTCCCTCGAGATCAACAGCCACGACGTGATCGGCGACCACCTGTGGCTGTGGCGGGCCGATCATGGCAACGGAGTGGGGTGGACGTCCAACACCGCGGCGAACGGGTTGGTCGTAAACGGCAACGACGTGACCATGTACGGCCTCTTTGTGGAGCATTACCAGCAACACCAGGTGCAGTGGAACGGAAACGGCGGGCGCACCTACCTGTTCCAGAACGAGATGCCGTACGACGTGCCCGATCAGGCAGAGTGGATGAGCGGTACGACGCAGGGATTTGCCGCCTATCGAGTCAATGCCGCCGTCACCAGCCACGAAGCTTGGGGACTGGGGAGTTACTGCTTCTTCAACAGGAATCCCACTGTTGTCGCGGATCACGCCTTCGAGGTGCCCGTCGCTCTTGGCGTACGTTTGCGGAACATGGTGACCGTGTCGCTTGGAGGCGGCCGCGGGGCGATCTCACACGTCATCAACCAGACGGGCGGCGCGGCGCGGTCGGGCGCGACAGTTCAGAAGCTCGTCATCGGTCCGTAACGAGCATAGGGAGTGCTGGCGTCTACGCCAGTCTCATCTGCTTTAGGAGCGCGCGGAATCTTGGATGATCGTGTAACGCCGATAGCAGAAACGATCCTTTGATGCTGTACGCCGGCCCGGCGCGCTCGGCAACCGCGCGCTCCAGCCAGTTCATCGCTTCGTCGTATTCGCCGAGTCCGATGTAGGCGTACGTGAAATGGTAGGGGGAGACGTAATAACTGCGCGCAACGTCTATCAGCTGTCCCAGAATCTCCCGCGCCTTTTTCTTGTCGCCTGCCATCCCATACGCCTGACCCAATTGGCCGAGCCACATCGTATTTCCCGGCTCGACGGCAACCGCCCGCTCGAGCTCTGCCAGTCCCTCCGCCCGCCTGCCGCTCATGAAGTACGCCCAGCCGAGGGTCGCGCGTGCGCGATCGTTCGCCGGAGCAAACTCCACGGCTTCCTCGGCGAGAGGTACGGCCTCGTCGTATCGCCCGGCTCTGATTCGCGTCGTCATGCGGTCCAGCCCGTGAGCGAGCGGATCGAGCTCGTGCGCGCGTTCCTGTAGTGCGATCGCATCGTCGAAACGCGTGAGGGCGGCGCAGAACCGTCCATACATCATATATGTATCGGAGTTACTCGGACTCAGCTCCAGCGCGCGCTTGAACTCCCGCTCGGCGCCGGACCAGTCGAATTCGTGGACACCCTTGATGAATCCCATCGAGGAATGAGCTTCGCCGAGATCCGGATCGAGACGCAGCGCAGTGGATGCAGCCTGCATCGCACATCGATAGGCAACGTCGGGCGCGAGGGCCCCGACCTCCGCCAATTCGGTGTAGGCCAACGCCTTGTTGGCGAGCGCGAGCGCGAACGAGGGGTCGAGTGCGATGGCGCGATCGTAGAACTCGATCGCACTCGTGAGCGACTCCGGCGTGTACTGGATGTACAACTGGCGCCCACGCTGAAAGGACTGGTAAGCGCGAACATCTCCCGTCGGCTGCCTGCGCACGCGCGTCTCCTCGTCGCGTGACAATTCTGCCCTGAGCGACGCAGCGATCTGGAGGGCGACGTCGCTCTGGACGGAAAAGATGTCGGTGAGCTGTCGGTCGTATGTCTCTGCCCAGAGATGCCGCTCCGTTTCGGCGTCGATCAGCTTCGCGACGATGCGCACGCGATCTCCAGCGTGCCGCACGCTTCCGTCGAGCACAGTCGTGGCGCCCAGCCTCCTGGCGATCTCTTTCAGACTGAGTTGACGTTCCTTGAATTGAGTCACTGAGCTGCGCGAGATCACCTTGAGAGCGCGTATCTTCGACAGCTGGGCAATCACGTCTTCGGTAATTCCGTCAGCGAATAGCTCGTTTTCCGAATCGCCACTCAGGTTGATGAAGGGTAGCACCGCAACCGAAGGCACTCGCTGATCAGCGGCCGCGACCTGGCGTTCCCGTAGCGTTCCGCTGCGCAGTAGCTTCGTCAACGCCACGACTTTCGGATCAGGATCGAGCTCGAGATCCGTTCGGAGCCGTCGCGCGTGCTCGCTGGCGTGTTGAATTGCTCCCGGTGTGTCGCCGGCGTCGTCGAGCGCCCGCATCAACGCCTGCGCGTATACCCCCGAATGTGGATCGGCAGCGGCGAGGCGAAGGCACGTCCGCACCCTTCCATGCACGTCGCCGCTCTCCTGCTGGCGCTCGGCGAGCGCCAGCAGGGCGCCGATGTAGGCGTGCGAGAGTTCGCTGCGACGCTCGTCGAGCCAGAACCCGAACTCGGTGGAGTCATCGAGATGAAATCCATCGAGCAGCGGCGCTGTGTACAGGCGAGCCACACGGTCGGAGGCATCGGACTCGATGGCAGCGCGTAGCTCGTGCAGGTCGCAGTTGACGCGGGAAGGATTCAGCAACAGTCCATCGCCCGTCGACGCGATGGAATCTTCACCGAGAGCGGTGCGCAGCACGTGGACGGCGAGATTGAGCAGGCGGCGCGCGCTGGCGACGTCCTTCTCCGGCCACAGCATCGCCATCGCCCGATCGCGCGACAGCGGCTGGGGCCATGAAGCAACGATCAGCGCCAGTAGTGCGATGCGGTGGCGTTGCGCGGGTGGGCCACTGAGAGGAGCATCGCCCGAGCGCAGGCACGCGCCGCCGAGGAGTTGGACCGTGATCATCGTCTCTCGCAGCTAATTCCCAGCTAACTCCGCGGGTAACGACCAGTTAAGGGCCCCGCTTCATCATTCGCGCTAGAACATAACCCACAACACACGCGAGGGGAGGGCACGATGAAACCGACTGCAACACTGCTTGCCGGAATTGCACTGCTTGCTGGTTGCGGAGAACCGGTCAGCACGAACACCGCCGATTTTCAGCCGCGAGCGGCGGAAACCCAGTCATTCGGGGCGGAGGTGAGCCAGCAGCTCGCCGCACTGCGGCGGGTGACCGCATCGTTCCATGATTTCAAGACTGGATCGGCGGCGGGATGGTCAACGCAGATCACGCCCTGTATGACGGATCCCGGCGGCGCCGGCGGAATGGGATTCCATTACGGCAACACGGGTCTGATCGACGGAACGGCGAGCGTGGAAAAGCCACAGCTCTTGCTTTACGAGCCGGAGCAGAATGGCAGGCTGCGTCTCGTCGCCGTGGAGTACATCATTCCGTACACTTTTCACGCGCGTGCTGCTGCGCCGCCGGTGCTGTTCGGCCAGCAGTTCGCGCAGGTCGACGCCTTCCAGCTTTGGGGATTGCATGCGTGGGTCTGGAAGGACAACCCGAGCGGAATTTTCGCGCCCTGGAATCCACAGGTCAATTGCGCGAACGCGAGCGCGACGCTATCCATGTCTCATTAGCGAACCTGGAGATACCGATGCCGAAATACATCATCGAACGCGAGATTCCGAACGCCGGCGCGCTGTCTGCCGCGGAGCTGAAGGCGATCTCGCAGAAGTCGTGCGACGTGCTGAAGCAGCTCGGCCCGAGCATCCAATGGGTGCAGAGCTACGTGACGGAGGACAAGATCACCTGCGTGTACATCGCGCCGAATGCGGAGATAATCCGCGAGCACGCGAGGCGGGGAGGATTTCCGGCGGACCGGATTCTGGAGATAGCGACGATTATCGATCCGGCGACCGCGGAGTGGAACGAGTTGGCAGCGACAGCGTAGAGGGAAGAGGGAAGCGGGAAGCGGGCGAGATGCCCGATGCTGATTCTCCACAGCATCGGGCATTGTCACATCGAATGGTGGTTTATCGAATGTCGATCTGAACCCCATCCGCGTCGGACCTGATGGTGAGGTCGGCCAAAGTTTCAACGACTGCATCTGCTGACGCGAGGCGATCACGCGCGTAGGTGGCAGCGATGGCGATCACTCGCATCCGCGCTGCCCGTGCTGCTGCAATCCCGAGTGGTGCGTCTTCGATGACAACGCACTCATCGGCGGAGCGATGCAATCGTGCGGCGGCAGTCAGATAACCTTGCGGGTCTGGTTTTCCGCGTTCGATCTCGTCGGCGCAAATCAACACTGGCGGGATGGGAAGACCGGTGAGCTTGAGGCGGAATTCGGCGATGGCGCGAGTGCCAGACGTGACGACGGCCCACGAGCCCTTGGGCAAGCTCTCCAGAATCTCGCGGGCCCCCGGGATTTTATAGATGCCTTCGGACGCCATCGCCTCACCCGCTTCCAGGAGCGCCGCCTCCGCTTCGACGCCGAGCTCGGGAGCGACCAGTCGAACAGTTTCTCGTGTGGGCCGGCCGTGTGCGAGCGAGATCACGGTGTCGGGATCGAGAGAATGGCGCGTTGCCCACCCACGCCACGTGCGCTCGACGCATTCGGTGGAATCGACGAGGACGCCATCCAGGTCGAACAAGATTGCTTTGCAGCGAAAGGATCGCGGGATTGCCACGATCCAAATTTCTGACTCAATCAGACCGGTTAGCTAGGGCACTCGTGTCGCCGCCTTAGCGCGCCATCGCCCAATTGCGCCGGCGATGGCGCCAATAATTCCTCCGACGGCCACCGCCGTCACAACCGTCACGGCTATCTGAGTGGGTGTGAGAGTCACGGACTTGGGTCGGCCCGGGCCGATGATCCACGAGAGCCACCAACCAATCGTCGCTTCGGCGAGGGCCACGTTGGCAGCACCCGCTGTTGCGTAAGCGACGGGTGCGATACGCCCAATCGAAAAACCAACCATGGCGTATATCAGCCACGAGCCGAGCACACCGTACGAATAGGGAATTCCGAGGTTGCGCGACGTAAACGACGCAAGCACATCGAAACCGATAATGCCCGCCGCGCCGATCGCGGTGATTTGCGCGACCCGACTCATAGGCACCTCATTTCGAACTCGCTCTCGATGTATCGGAACGCAGCGAAGAAAGTCGGTGACGTCAACGAATCAGATAAAACGGAGCGCTCCTGCCTTCGCGAGTATTGAACCAGCTCCTAACGCGGTAAAGCCCGGGGGCGAGATTCCAGCCTTTCCATTTTGCGAGCGTGACCACTTCCTCATTGTACTCCGTGTAGTGCGCTCGAAACACGTAGACTGAATCACCCCACCAATCGATTCCCGGCCCCCAGTTGATCAGACTGTCGTTCTTGGTGATCCGAAAGCTGCCCCACGTTCCGCTATTCCGAGCTGGGTCAGATGTGAAGACATAAGGCGGACCGCCACTGACGACCCGAATCTCGTGGCCGGTCGTGTTGGAGACATATACTCGGATCCGAATCGGCGTGATGGTGTCGCGGATGCTCAGAAACGTCGGAGAGACGTCGGCCCACACGCTGAGTCCAACATCGGTATTCGGGCCGATTACGTCGCTGCAGCCGAGCAGAAAAGCGAGCGTCGCGATGACGAGGACACGCATGTGTTTTCGGTGCGGGAAAAACGTGCCGGTCGCTTAAACGATCAAGATCTTCTTGCTAACTGCTTTTCGTAGCGCCACACCTCTTTCTCAGGATCAAGGCTTCCGCTATCCTTTGCGGCGCGGACGCGCTAGTAACTCCCCACCGCAATTCGGACACGAATGCTGCATCGCAGCACTGCACGATGGGCAGAACGTGCACTCGTAGCTGCAGATGAATGCCTCTCCGTCGGGCGAAAAGGTTGCGTCCACATTTCTCACAAGTCGTGCGCATCTCGAGCGCCATCGCTAACACCTCCGCTCACTGATCATGGCGCCCTAGTTTACGCGATTCGTTGGAGGAGAAGTTTCGGGCGCCGGCGTGGCGTCGAGTTGCGCCAACGGGGTAGCGAACCACCAGCGATGACCTTCAGGATCCCGGGCTCCATACTCGCGCTGTCCGTACGGCTGATCGACCGGTTCGCTGTCGATGCGCGCACCGGCCGCGGCCGCGCGCCTGAAGTGCTGATCAACGTCGTCGACAAACACTACCAGGCCCGAACTTGCCACAGCACCCCGAAGCGGAGAACCGACTTCATGCTCGGCCGCAACGCGGTGTAGCCAGATCGGAGTTGTTCCAGCCCGAACTTCGGCGTGAACTGGCTTGCCCTCCTCGTTACGGTAGACTCCTGCGGATTCAAACCCGAATGCTTCCACCAGAAAGTCATGCGCAGCGGAAAGATCTTCGTAGACAAGAAGAGGGACAACATGGTCGATACTAGTCATGGAAACCTCCATTGAGACATTAATGCCTAGCGAACATAAAAGGCGGATCCGCGGCCTACCTATGAGCTTGGTTCACCAGAACCAGTCGGCCGACGACCTCATTCCGCTCGAGAACGGTACCAGGCGACAAAACGGAATTGGCGCCCAGACGGCAGTGGTCTCCGATGACTGCACCGAATTTGTCCACGCCGGTGCGGATCTCCTGGCCGCGAATGTAGATCCTGACTTCTTTGTCTCCACGGTCGTTGTGATGGTTTGCAACGACAGCGCCCGCCTCCATGTTGACGTCGGAGCCGATGATCGAATCGCCAACAAAGTTGAAGTGAGCTAGCGTCGAGCCGGCCATGATCACGGTGGTCTTGAGCTCGCAGCCCGGGCCAATGGTGACTCCCTGATCCAGGAACGCTCCTCCGCGAACATAGGCAGTCGAAGCGATAAAGCATCCCTCCGAAATCACTGCGGGCGGCTTGACCATCGCGCCCGCTTCAATGGTGGCGGCATTGTGGACCAGAACTCCGTCCCAGTTTCGAAAAGGCAACTGTGTCGTTATCTGCCAAGGCAGAATCGATGGATCTAGAAATGGGAATCTCGAGTGGAACGCACTTACGTAGTCGTCGATCCTCACGAAATGCCGCACCTCTCTCGGGTCAAGCTTCGTCGGAGGCGAAGACCTCGACGACCTCGTATAGGCCGGGCTCAAATGTGGCAATGGTCATCGCTTCAGCAAGAAACGGCGAAGTGTCGGGTCGACTGCGCATCTGCTCATAATCCTCGAGCGACCGCCACTGCGCGTACATCGTCACCTTGGTGCCATCCAGACTCCGGTGGAGCGCCGCGGCGACAAAACCCGGCACGTGTCGCACGCTGGACTCGGTAGCACGCGTGAGGAGATCGACCAAGCGCATTTGGCGATCAGGTGCGACGGTGAAGACGTTGATGACCGTCATAGGACGATTGCCCTTGGAGATGCTTGGCATCTGAGTGTCCTAAACCTCGCAGTTAGGGCATGTGTGAGGTGTCAGGCCTCGCGGGTCGGTCGCCAGGATGTTGCTCAGCGTACCGCTCACTCTCGCGAATGATCAACCTCACAAATTGCAGCGTGCTCTCAAAGTCTGCCGCGTCCGCCGGCTCCCGCACCGCCACGGCCGGATTTGGTCGTCCACCCCACGCTCGATCAATGAGCGCGGACCATGCTGGATCAAGTGTCGCCTTTGCCCACGTCGCACCAGCCCGCTTCGAGCCGGGACGCCCGTCGACGAGGTCGTGCAACATGCGACAGTAGCTCAAGACGATGAAGCCCTGATAGAAGCGATTACGGTAACGTTCCGGCTGGTCAAGAATCTGCTGACCCCAGTCGCGAATCGTGTCGCCAATCTCCCGACGGAGCGCGTCGGCCGGAATCGGATCGACGAGCGATGCGGGACTTGGTCCGGCCAGCGAGACTCCGCGCTCGCGGACAACGCACCGGACGACGAGCGTATTGCAGTGATCGGACCTCACCAGCGACTGTCTTCCGTGATCGAGATACCAGAGCGGCTTGCCGCGCTGCCGACAATCACGGAGAGTCGCCACAGGAAAATACGATCCCTCTAAATGGCGGGCCCACTCGGAGCGGAGGCCGTATACTCGCTTGTGGACAGCTTGCAGCGCAGCGACGTGGTCGTCCGACAGTTCGTCCCTTACGGCCACGATGAAGTCGACATCGCTATGGGAATCAAAGTCACCAACCGCAAAGGACCCCTGCAGGTAGGCACCGACAAACGCATCACCCAGAGCACCCTCAATGCTGGTGACCAGGTCCTCGAGGACCGAATTGAGTTCCGAGTACTCTGTCCAGTGATCCACGATCCGCGCGGCCTCACCCGCTAGTTCGGCCGCAAGCACGCTAGGCTTCGGCTTCTGGATGATACGTGGCGATCACTACTCCTGTCGGTGTAATCGTACTGCTCACGAGCGCGAGCTTGACAAACGGTCCAGCGCCGGCGAACAGGCGAGCCCCCGTGCCAAGCACGATGGGATGGATCAGGAGGACGAACTCGTCGATCACCTGCGCACCCAGATCTTCCTTCACTTCGTCTGAACGCGGTAGTGCAATTGAACCAGACCATCCTCGAAGCGCTCAACGGAGTGCAAATCCAAAGGCATGTGACGGTGACGCCGCGCTATCAGTGGAATGCCATCCCCAATAAACACCGGGGCCACACTGATTACGAACTCGTCGATCGCCTGCTCGTCAAGAAATGAGGCGATGAGCTCACCGCCGCCCATCAACCAGATGTCCTTGCCAGGGTGCTCTCGTAGACGGCTCACAAATGGGCCGATTGCACCGTTCACGAACTCCACGCCTGACGGGGCATCCGCTGGTGGTGCATGACGGGAGAAGACGATGGTCCGACCGTTCGAGTCGAACTTCGCCCCGAGGCGCAGGCTCGCCTCGTAGGTCTTCCGGCCAAGCAGCTTCGTGTCGACCGACTTCATGAAGGCGTTCATTCCGTAGAAACCTTCGGGAGCCGGGCGGGACGTCAGCCATTCGAGGTCACCGTCAGGACGCGCGATGTAGCCGTCGGCGCTGGTTGCGATGTGGACGATGACGTTTCGACGCTTCGTCATGAGTACGGCATTCCGCGTTCGCTCAGTCTGAAACCGGAAAGAGCAGCTCATTGCCGTCGGGATCGTCAACCTGGACCACGTCGTAACCCCACCAGGATTCCTTGCTGGGAACAGAGCGCTCGAAGATTTCATGGCGAAGGTCTGCCAGCCCTTCAGGGGTCAGCTCGATGAACAGGCGCGCCTTGTCTCTGCGCGTGGCGTGCTCGCAGAGGATGATCTCGCATTCTCCGCGATTGACTTGGCAGACTTTGCCCGCGCCGTCGCCTGAATGCCAACTCTTTTCGAAGCCGAGCATGTCGACGTAGAAACGAAGTGCGCGGTTCACGTCGGTGACGAAGAGCACCGGGCGAGTGTACCAGCGGTGAACAATCTGATTTCTCACGGGTTGCTCTGTCATTGTCAGATCCTGATCCGCCCAACGCTAATGTCTCTCTTCGGCAGGCGCGCGCGTAGCCAGCGAATCTGGCCGCGATGATTAATCTCGTCTTCCGCGACGTGAAACCATCCCCAGTGCGCGTTGATCCTTGGTGCCTGGCTCACGGTGCGCTCGAGCCAGGCATCGTCGCGCGCGGCGAGCGTCTCCAGGGTGACCCGCCGCACCGCCGTCAACTCTTCCAGATAATGCTCAAGCGGGCAACGCCGCAACGAGCGGCGAATACCCCGCGATCGGTTCGATCCGTAGTGGCGACGCTTGCATCATGTCGGAGGCATGGGTGTCACATAACGCCAAGTGGAGCTGCGAGCGAATCACGGGCGTCGGCTCGATGCGCGGTCTGAGTTGCCGCCTCTGGAGAGCGGACCAGGAGCCAGTTTAGCATCGCCCTACTATGCAAGGCCCCTGTGCGAGTTCAAACTTCGCGCTCTTTCTGAACCAGGAGTTGTGCGATGACCGAACACACTGTCGTAATCGCCGGAGGCGGTCCGACGGGGTTGATGTTGGCGGGCGAGCTGGCGCTGGCGGGTGTCGACGTCGCCATCGTCGAGCGGCGCCCCACCCAGGACCTCCCCGGCTCGCGTGCGGGCGGCCTGCAGTCACGCACCATCGAGGTCCTCGATCAGCGTGGAATCGCCGATCGGTTCCTTGCGGAGGGGCAGAAAGCGCAGGTCGCGGGATTCGGCGCCGCACGCCTGGACATCAGCGACTTTCCGACTCGGCACAACTACGGACTCGGGCTGTGGCAGAAGCACATCGAGCGCATACTCGCCAGCTGGGTC
>QHUA01000019.1 GCA_003221805.1 Gemmatimonadota bacterium | reverse complement strand
GCCCTCGAGCCTCAACATCACAACCTTGCGGGCCAACATCGTCGAGGACGCCGGCTGCAACTGGCTCAACGGAAAGGCGCCGCTGGTGTGCAGACTCTGGCCGGCGAATCGCGGGGCGTCACCAAGAGTCTCCGACGTTCCTTCCGGAGTCATCGTTCAGGAATCTTACGGACGCTCGGCGCCTGCGCGCACCTATGAGTATCTGCTGCAAAGTCCGACGGACGAAGCACTCTTCGATTACTACTTCACCGACCAAATCGCTCTCGTCGGACTCGACGGGCGCATCACTCCGGTCGGCCAGCCGGGAATCCACGCGCGCGTTACGCCCTCGCCCGATGGTAACTACTTGCTCGTCGAGACGGTGCAGCGACCGTATTCATACCAGGTCCCGATGGATGTCTTTCCATCGCGAACTGAAGTCTGGAGTCTGAACGGAAAAGTTCTGCGCGAGATTCGCAATTCACACGTTGCCGAGGAGGCGCCGAGCGCTCGTGATGCAGTGGTACCTGGAATTCGTAGTGTGAGCTGGCGACCCGATGTTCCGGCAACGCTGATTCTGGTTGAAGCACTGGACAGCGGCAATCCACGCAAGACCGTCCCAAAGCGCGATCAGGTATCGGTTCTCTCCGCGCCCTTCGCTGGTCCCGCCAAACCGTTCGTGCAAACTGAATATCGCTACGGCGGAATTACGTGGGTCTCGCCCAAGACAGCGTTCCTCGCCGACAGACTGTCGCGCGGAGCGAGACGCCGCGTGTGGATGATCGACCCGAGTGCTCCCAATGGCGGCACGCCTAAACTGATCTGGGATCGCAGCACAGAGGACCGTTATTCCGATCCGGGTTTCTGGGTATTCGTTCTGGATCCAGCGACAGATCGCCTCGTCCCGCTACGCTCGAGCGACGGCAACTCTCTCTACCTGCGCGGCAATGGCGCATCGCCGGAAGGCGATCGCCCATTCATCGATCGCTTCAACATCGCCACCGGTAAGACGGAGCGCCTGTGGCAATCGGCGGCGCCGACCTATGAGGAAGTGCTGCAGGTGATCGATCCTGATGCGAGCCGCGTTATTACCCAGCGCGAGTCGCCAACCGATCCTCCGAACGTCTTCATCCGCGATCTGAAGAAGAACTCTCTGACGCAGATCACCAGGCTCGGCGATCCGGCTCCGTATTTTGCAAACGTCAAGAGCGAGCTCATTACCTATACGCGCCCCGACGGGGTCAAGCTTTCCGCGACGATGTATCTCCCACCGGGATACGACAAATCGCAGGGTCGTTTGCCGTTCTTCTTCTGGGCTTACCCGCGCGAGTTTCAGTCGGCTGACGCCGCCTCACAGCTCACCGGATCTCCATACGAGTTCAAGCGGCCCGGCCGCCAGAACTACCTGATGCTGCTGATGCACGGCTACGGCGTGCTCGATGGTCCGACGATGCCGATCGTTGGCGCCAACGGAAAGGAGCCGAACGACACTTACATCCAGCAGCTCGTCGCCAGTGCGCAGGCAGCGGTCGATAAAATCGTCGACATGGGAGTCGCCGATCGCGACCGCATCGCGATAGGCGGCCACTCCTACGGTGCGTTCATGACCGTGAACCTGTTGGCTCACTCGGACATCTTCCGCACCGGAATCGCCGAGAGCGGCGCCTACAACCGGACGTTGACTCCATTTGGATTTCAGGCGGAGCCACGCACCTATTGGGAAGCGCCGGAAGTCTACAACGCGATGTCACCGTTCAATTACGCCAACAAGATCAAGGCGCCTGTGCTGCTGATTCACGGCCAGCGCGACGATAACTCGGGCACCTTCCCGATTCAGTCAGAGCGTCTCTTTGCGGCGATCAAGGGTAACGGTGGGAGCGTCCGCTACGTGCAGTTGCCGCTGGAGCCGCACGGATACACCGCGATGGAGACGCAGCGGCATCTGCTGTGGGAGTACATCAACTGGCTCGACAAATACGTGAAGAACGCTCCCCCGCGTCCTGCTACCTCGGCGACGGCAACGTCACAAGCACCGAAGTAGCAATCAGAACGAGTGCGCCGAAAGTCAGCTCCGTCGTGGCCGACCGGCGGATGGTAAGCTCGGAGCCGCTCTCTCCGAGCGACGGGCGCACTCGCTTCCAATTCCACGCGCCCATCACGGCAACACAGACGACAAAAACCAATTTGACGACGAGCGCGATGCCGTAGCTCGTCGTCCAGAGCGCCGAAACGCGCTTGAGATGGAGCCAGGCGGTGGTGAGACCGGTCAGCGCAACGATCGACGCCGCCGTCAATGCCAGCGGTGAAAAGGAATTCACGAGATCGAAGACCAGCTCAGCACGCGACAAGCCGGGCGCACCGGTTTTTATGACGCGGCGAATCCCAATCAGGCTCAAGACGAGCAGTGTGCCAAGCCACGTCGATGCCGCAAGTACGTGGACCGCGTTCACCTTGCCGGACAGCTTGCTCGTGTAAACCGGCTGCAGTTCCGCAATCAGAATTCCAATTGCAGCGAGCGTCCAGCCGAGGGAGGACGACGTGCGTACCATCGCAAACCCGATCAGCGCCAGCAGGAGCATCGCCATCCTGAGCTGGAATGGCGCGATGTTCTTGGGCAGCATTTCGACAAATGTCTTGTGCTCGGTGATCGACTGAAGGTACGGACCACCGAGGTATGACACGAAGAGAAGAACGATGCCGACGATGCCGAGCAGCGCGGCATTGTCAGCGCGGAGGATGCGCTGAGACTCTTTCGACATTCCGCGCACCCGGCGCACGATGCCGAATCGGAATCCAAGCGCACCGATCGCCAGGAAATAACCGAGGAACTGGACGAGCTGGAAAAACGCTTCCGCGAACGAGAAGCCACCCGCCGGGGGCCCGTGCGCAGCTGGTGCTCCGCCCGGTGGTCCCGTTTGTTGAGCCGTTTGCGCTGCTGCCTGGAGCAGGTCGACGAGCACTCTCAAATATCGAAAATACGCCTTTCAGCAACGGCTACTTCAAGGACTTCTGAATCGATTCGGCCTTGGTGAGGTGACCCTGGATCACCGGAGCCGCTTTCTGGATCAGATTCTTCAGCTCCGTATTCTGGGTCTGGCTTGCCCCTTTGGTCGCCAAATCCAGCACCGCCTTATGAGCTTTGACCTCGTCATCGATATAAGCCTTGTCGAAATCCTTCCCTTTAGCAGTCGAATTGAGAGTGTTGGTTTCGTCCTGGGCCATCGGCATCACGGGGTCGTCGGAGGGAGCGGCCGGAGTGATCTTTAGTTTCTTGGCAAGCGCCGCGCCTTGAGTGCGAAGCTGGTGGTGATCGCGCATCATCCGCCGTGCGAACTCGCGCACCTCGGAGGCTGTTCCCTTCGTTGCGGCAATCGAGCTCGCAGCGCTGTCGGCCATATTCGCTTCATCGAGTAGTGCCACGATGTTCGGATCCGTCCAGTTGCCCGAAGTCGCCGGCGTGCTGGACGCAGTGGCCGCCGTTGCACCAGTGTAGGTAGTCGAGGCCGCCCCGGTGGTATCGACGCCGGCGTTCTCCTTCCTGGCACACCCAACCAGCGCAACCGCCGCTACTGCCAGCACCGCCACTCTCGATCTCGTTTCGTTGATCGACATCGTACCCGTCTCCCTCCCCATCTCAGGGGTCAAGAAAAAAACCGCTCCGGTAGTCGAGGCGGAATTATCGTTGTGCGAGGAGTGAGTCAGGCAAAAAGCGTACACAGTGGTGCTTTTCGGCTATTGCGTTCGTGCGGCCTCACGCTTCAGCATATCTTTATGTCCCTTTCACTTCGCTGCCTATGCGCATTCACCGTCTTTTCATCGCCGCGCTAGTACCGGCCGTACTCGCTGCCCAGAAACCTTCATCCACCGGTGCGGCACGCCCGATCACCTTTCTCGACCGGCAACTTCAACGCGACATCGGCTCGCCGACACCAAGTCCCGACGGGAAGTGGCTGCTCTACACGCTTTCGACACCCGACTGGAGTCAGGCAAAGCGGCAGACCGACATCTACCTGGTATCGGTGAAGGATGGATTGCCATCGACCAGGCAGATGACGTTCACCAAGGACAAGAACGAGACGTCGCCTCGCTGGTCCCACGACGAAAAGTTCTTCGTGTTTCTCTCGAACAGAGATGCGCCTGCGGCGCCTTCCGGTGCCGGTTCCACTGGGAGCACGGGGCAGTCCAGTCAGAATCAGATCTACATGATGAGGCCGGATGGCGGTGAAGCTCGCAAAATCACCGATGCAAAGGAGGGCGTCTCAACCCTCGCCTTCAGCAAGGACGGCAAGTGGCTGGTTTACCGCAGCGGCAAGTCGAATGAAGAGCAGCTTTACGCGCTGCCTGTTGCCGGGATCGATTCAGCGAAACCGATCGAGCTGACCCACCAGCTGGCAGGAGTTGGACTGTGGAAATGGTCGCCTGATAGCCGCCGCATCTATTTCGTAACGGCCGACACACTCGACAAAGACGAACAGCTCCGTGTCGAAAAGAAGTTCAGCGTCGCCATCCGCAACATGGCGACGCCGACGTCGAGCCTGTGGGCGCTCGATGTCGATGCGAAGAAAGCGACCAGACTCACGCGCGATACCGCGATCTCCGTCACCGACTTCAACATCTCCGATGATGGTCGTTGGATCGGCTACCATGGAGTAGCCGCCAACCGCTACATGCGGAATATCACCGAGCAGGACATCAATGCGGATCTGTATCTGCTCGAGACTGCCACCGGCAACATCGAGCGGCTGACCAACAACAACGAAGTTCCAGAGAGCGATGTGGAGTTCTCGCCCGACAGCAAGTGGATCGCATTCTCGGCGCCGGCTGACATGAAGGAGTACAGCATGACCAACACTCGTGTCTATCTGCGTCGCACCGACAACCACAGTGGAACGTTCCAGCAGCTGGGGAACAACTTCGACGGTGACGTCACCATCGGATTCTGGTCGAAGGATGGGAAAACCATCTACTTCAATGAAGGCATCAAGGCGACGAATCAGCTGATGGCGCTGGACATCGACAAGAATTCAGTCCGTCAGGTATCGAACGTACAGGCATCGCTGAACACGGATCAGGACGACGACTCGAAGCTGCTCCTCCTGAATTACGCCGACCCGCACACACCGCCGACGTTGTTCACCGTCGCGTCTGTCGAGCAGATCCCCGTGCGCGCGAATTGGCGGCGGCTCACCGATGCCAATCCCCAGGTCCGCAACTTTGCCCTTGGCGAGGAGGAGGAGATCAGCTGGAGATCGACCGACGGGAAGACCGTGGGTGGGATCCTCATCAAGCCCGTTGGCTACCAGGCGGGAACGCGCTACCCGCTGATCGTCGCCATCCACGGCGGACCTGCCGCTGCTGACGTCCTCGGCTTCAACGGCGGATATAACGCACAGACTTACGCCGGCGCGGGCTACGCAGTGTTGATGCCCAATTATCGTGGCTCGACCAATTACGGCGAGAAGCACAAGACCGACATCGTCGGTAATTACTTCCAGAAGGGATACGAGGACATCATGACCGGTGTCGACTACCTGATCTCACAGGGCATTGTCGACAGCACGAAGATGGGCGTCCTCGGCTGGAGCGCTGGCGGCCACTGGTCGAACTGGATTCTCACGCACACCACCCGCTTCAAGGCGATCAGCACTGGTGCTGGCACATCGAACTGGATTTCGATGTACGCCGAGAGCGACGTGCAGAGAAATCGACAATTCTATCTCGGAAACAAGCTGCCCTACGACGATTTCGAGGCCTACTGGAATCAGTCTCCACTCAAATACGTCAAGAACGCGAAGACGCCGACCATGATCCACGTCGTGGAGGGAGACCCGCGCGTGCCTCGACCGCAGTCGGAAGAGCTGTTCATGGCGCTCAAGCGGCTTGGAGTGCCGACCGAGCTCTACGTGTACCCGGGGAGCACCCACGGCATTCCCGATCCGCGCAATCAGCTTCTCAAGTCAGTCGCTGAAATGGCGTGGATGGATTACTGGGTAAGAGGGAGCGGAAAGAAGTTCGCCTGGCGGGATGTGCTGAAGACTCTCGATCCCGAAGGGTCGGTGTCGACCGCGACGGCGACGACGACCGGGAACTAGGTTCGTCCACGTGTCAGATACCATCCGATACCGCGCATTGCGAATTCTCGGCAGTTACGGGCCAATTATTCTCGCCGGCGCCATTGCCTGTGCCGCGAGCACAGCCGGCCGATCAAGCACTCCGCGACCCCGGGCCGTTCGCGCCGACACTGCAGCTCTGCGCAACAAACTCGATTCCATCGCTGACGCTCACCACGGAATCGTTGGATACAGCGTCATCGACCTGGAGTCGGGAGCTCGCATCAGCAGACGCGGCGACGAGACTTTCCCGACGGCAAGCTTGATCAAGGTTGCGATCCTGGTAACGGTTTACGACCTGGTCGCGAAGGGACAGCTCTCGCTCGACGACCCGCTCACCGTTCTCAAGATCGACCAGGTGCCGGGGTCGGGAGTGATTCAGTTTCTACACAACGGCACTGTGCTAACCGTGCATGATGCCGCATGGCTGATGTCGACCATCAGCGATAATACCGCCACCAATCTGCTACTCGATCGAGTCATCATCCGTCGCGTCTGGGCGAAGATGGATTCGCTGGGACTGCAGCATACTCGTGTTCACTCGAAGAGCTTTCTGCGCATTTCCAGCGTCGCCATGGACAGCTCCGTCAAGTACGGCCTGGGGGTTACCACTCCGAACGAGATGGCGCATTTATTCGAGCTAATGGCTCAGGGCAAGGCAGTAAATCCGTCGGCCGACTCAGCGATGCTCGACATCCTCGAGCACAATACCAATGACATGATGTTGCAGCGCTACCTGATCGGCGCCCGCGCGGCTCATAAGGACGGCGAGACTGACGAGGTGAGAACGGAGTGCACGCTCTGGTATTTGCGGAACCGTGTGGCCGCGTGCGTGATGACCAAGGAGAACAAAGATCAGCGCTGGCTTGTCGACAACGAGCCGCAGCTGACGATGGCCAACATGGGCCTCGCGATCGTCAATGCCTTCGGTGGAGTGCCTCCAGCTCCTGCTTCGCAGTAGACCCTAGACTACCCGGTTTCTTCCGCTGATCCGGAGCGCTCATCGTAGTGCGTGAGAAACTTTCCGGCGCCCGGTGCGATCACCGCGCGCTCGTAATCCTCGCCTGCGAAAGCCTTCACCGCATGAATGTCGGTGAATTGGGTAATGGTGACGAACTCGACTTCGTTGTTGGCGGCCTCTCGTCGCATCAGGAACGCGCCGGTATAGCCGCGAATGCGATGAATTCCAGGCAGTACGTCGGCGCGGAGCAGCTGCTCGTACTTGTCCGCGTCCTCTCGTTTCGTCCAACCGTGCCAGATTCTGCTGATCATATGACGCCCTCCACGTCCGACCTCATTTCGCGCCAATCGACGTCATCGCGCGGATGTCGACGCTTGCCGCCCTTCTCCAACGCGTAACTTCCGGCCCAGGAATTCAGCAACCGCACTGTCGACTCTCACTGAATTCGCATGACGCATGAAGTGATGCGTGTCATCCGGAATGATAATCTCTTCGTAGGGAACACCGGCAGCAGCGAGCCTTTGCACCAGGTCCACTGTCTGGTCGACGGGAACGTTGCGGTCGTCGTCGCCATGGATGAGCAGCACCGGTGATTTCCATCCGCTCACGTAGGCGACCGGCGATGACCGAAACGCCACATCGATTGCCCGATCGTAGTCTGGAGGCTGCTCGAAGCCGATGCGGCGCGGGCGCGGGGCATCCGTCGTCCAATCATGAACGCCATGAATGTCGACACCAGCTGCAAAAAGATCGGAGTTTTTCGCCAACGCCATCGCCGTGAGAAAGCCGCCGTAGGACCCTCCGTAAATCCCGATGCGAGCCGGGTCTACCTGGGGTCGCGAGCGCAGATACTCGGCGCCCGCCTTCACATCCAGATACTCTGACGCGCCTCGCGTTCCCGATTTCGGCGGGTGATGGAATTCGTGGCCGTATCCGATCCCCAGACGATAGTTGACCGACAGCACCACGAACCCCATATCGGCCAGCCGCTGATTCTCGGCGTACTCGTTCGAGTAGTAGTCGGAGTAGTGCCAGCCGAGGAGCATCTGACGCGGCGGACCGCCGTGAACGAAAATCACTGCAGGCTTCTTGGTGGGCCCGCCGGCTTTCTCAAAGAGCTGCCCATGGATCGTCAGACCGTTGCTGGAGTTGAATAAAACTTTGCGAGGGACGACGAGGCGGTCGGTCGGAAAGTCCGATGGAATCCGATCGAGGCCAATCCACTTTGGAGCTCCGCCGGCTAGCGGCATGACGGCGGGCACTGGAGGCCGTTGAGCGGTTGCGCCGATGAACGCGATCCACTGTCCGTCGCCGGTGACGAATGGAGTCCATTCCAACCCGGCGCCTGGAGTCATCACCTGCGGAGCAGCGCGATCAACCGGCACCCTGACGACGTGACGACGATCGACATCGTTGCTGTCGCTGCCGGCATTGCCTGCGAATACGAGCCAGCGCCCGTCGGGACTGAGGTGGATGTATTCCGCCATGTAATTCCCGGGCGTCAGCAGCAGAGGGGTGCCACCGGTTTCAGCGATCGAGTACAGGTGCGGCCAACCGTCAATGTCGGATAGAAATACGATCCGACTGTTGGCGGCCCAGTGCAGGTTGGCTTCACCCTCGGTCTGCGGATAAGACCCGCGAGGAGTTTTGGGCGCCTGCCACACCATGGCGCCGGAGCCGGTTGCTGCGTCGGCAGTCCAGATCGACCACGGTATGTCGCGCTGCTTGAGGAGCGAGTCCGGTGCGCCACCGCGGCCGGTAGTGCGCACGAAAGCGATTCGCCTTCCATCAGGAGACCACCGCGGCGAGTAATCACGTCCGCTGGACGGCGCCAGCCAGACGAACGGCGTCGAGTCGTTGCTGAAGACCCCGATCCAGGCGTGACCACCTCGATCGGCGACGAACGCGAGTCTCGATCCATCGGGCGACCAGACGAGATCGCTCAGGTTCCCGCGTACGTTGAAGAACTTTTTCGCCGGAGCAGATCCATCGATGGGGCTGATCCAGATCTCGTGGTTCTTGGTGAAGGCGACGCGATCTCCGCGCGGAGAAACCGCCGGCTCGTCTCCCTCTGCCAGCGCTTTCGCCTCTCCACCGGAGAACGGAACCGACCAAACCTGAACCTTGAAGCCGGCCGGATTCTCTGTTGGATTGACGGCAACGCTCTCGTCCCAGTTGCTGCCGTGATCTCCGCCGCGAACGTATACGACGTACTTCCCGTCCGGTGTGATCGAGATGCTGGTGAGCTCCTGTCCGTCATCGCTCGTGTAGTTGGTAAGCCGACGCGCAGTGAATGTGGGCCCTTCAGCAACCCAGACATTTCTCAGCCCGCGTTCATTGAGCGCCCAGGCGAGGCGCGATCCGGACGACGCGGCGGTCAGCTCATTCGGGAACGGATAGCTCTTGACCTGCTCCATGGTGAAGGATCCCGCGCTCTGCGACTGCAGTGCCGCTGGACCTAGGGCGACGATGCCCATAGCCAGTGTCAGGTGGCTTTTGATCTTCCGCGACATTTTGTCCTCAGTGACCGGTGCGCTCTACTGTCTTACCGGTGAAGTTCTCGGTGCTCAGATCCTTGGATGACAAAGAGCGAACGTACGCCGTCAGCATCCAGATCTGATCGTTGGTGATACGTCCACCCCAGGCGGGCATTCCATCCGGTCTGCCCTGATAAATCGATTCGAAAACTTCCGCGGGAGAGCCGCCGAAGTGCCAGCGTCCGTCCTGAAAGCTGGGGCCCATCGCACCCGAGCCATCGGCGCCGTGGCAGTCGAGACAATTGTAGGCGACGAAGAGCTTGCCGCCCAGAGCAACCGCATTCTTGTCGGCCTCATAGGGGTTTTTTATGGCGATCGGCTTTCCGCTGGCGGGAAATCCGGCTGGGAGAATTTCCGGATGCTCGATGATGCGCAGGCTGTCGCTGGCAATGACGTAACCCGCAGCACCCGTATCTGCTGTCTTTGCGTTGGCGGTTTCACCCGCACCCGCTGCCGTTGTGCGATTTCCCTGCGAATTACAGGAAAGCGACGCGAAAACGACCAGCACCTGCCACGAGAGTCGGTGAACCATTTCAGAATTCGATAAGTGCCTGGATTGTTCGTAACTCGGAGTTAGTTCTCAGTTCGCAGTTAGCTGGCAGTTCGCAACCAGCTCGTACTTCGCAATCAGTTCGCAGTTCGAACTCCGCTCCTCCCGTCTTATAGGGAGAACACGAACAACTCTCCTCCCCAACTCGTCCACCTACCTATGTCCGGCAACGTCGTCCCACGTTCACGTACATCGTACGGCAGATTCGCCGCGACATCGCCGGCAATGAGCAACCCCATATCTCCACCAACTCCTGCATAAATCGCGACATACTGTTTGCCGTCGGGACCGGTGTAGGTCACCGGATTGCCGACCACGCCCGAGCCGACCTTGAACTGCCACAGCACTTTCCCGTTTTTCGCATCGACCGCTTTGAACCAGCCGTCAAGAGTGCCGTAAAACACGACGCCGCCAGCCGTCGCCAGCGCGCCTCCCCAGACGGGGTACGGCTCCTTTATTCCCCAGACTTTCTTTCC
>QHUA01000136.1:30943-40744 GCA_003221805.1 Gemmatimonadota bacterium | reverse complement strand
CCCTGTTCGGGGTGATGACACATCCTGTGGTGCAACAACTGAGAAATGTGGAACCGAACAATATGACGCCAATTCAAGCACTCGAGATGCTTGCCCGACTTGTCGATGAGGTCAGGCAGGAAGAGGGGACGGCTTGAGGATGCCGGCAGGGTTAATTCGGTCGTTCGTGCTTGCGTTGGTGATCGCCGCCATCCCGGCGTGCAAGAAAGGAGAGGGTTCGGGGCTGCCTTTTCAAACAGTCGGCCGGCAGCCCGACGTTGCACCGGTCATGCTCAATAAAGAGCTGCCATTTCGGTATCCTCCTGCACTATACGCGCAGAAAGTTCAAGGAAATGTCACTCTAAGAATCTTCATCGACAGCAACGGTGCAATCGTTCCCGATTCGACCCGTATTGCCGAGACATCGGGATTCACTGCGCTCGATTCAGCGGCGATGAAGGGGTCGCGTGAGCTCAGATTCGAGCCGGCGAAGACCATGGGACAGCCGGTGCCAGTGTCGATTCTCCTGCCCGTCTACTTCAGGCATCCCGATGCGCCGCCACTCGCGGGTGACTCGATCATCAAGCGTGACTCGGCGACGGCGAATAGCACTGCCAAGGCGGATACAGTAAAGGCAGAGCCACCCAAGGCGACTGCTACGAAGCCACCGGCCCGGAAGCCTACCCCGACCAAGCGCAGAAGCACTCGCTGATGAACCACGAGCGGAACCGCCAGCCTTACGACAGTGTGCTCGACACAATCGGGTGGACCCCGCTCATCAAGCTGAATCACGTCACTCGCGGGATTCGCACGCCGGTGTTCGCGAAAGCCGAGTTCTTTAACCCTGGCGGGTCAGTCAAAGATCGAATCGGTCTGCCGATCATCGAGCGCGCGGAGCGAGATGGAAAGCTGAAGCCGGGCGGGACAATCGTCGAAGGCACCAGCGGAAACACGGGCGTCGGTCTCGCCATTGCCGCGGCGCTGCGAGGCTACAAGTGCGTCTTCACCATGCCGGACAAGATGTCTCAGGAAAAAGTTCGGCTGCTCAAGGCATTCGGCGCCGAGGTGATCGTGACGCCAACGGCTGTTCCGCCAGATCATCCGGACAATTACGTGATGATGGCAAAGCGGATCGCGAGGGAGACCCCCAATGCAATTCTTGCCGACCAGTTTTACAATGATGCCAATCCAGAAGCGCATTATGCGACGACTGGTCCCGAGTTATGGCAGCAGACCGGCGGCAAGATCACGCACTTCGTCGGGTCCGCAGGCACCGGTGGGACTCTCACCGGGGTCGGTCGCTACCTCAAGGAACGAAGCAAGAAGGTCCGAGTGATTGCTGGTGACCCAGCCGGCTCCATACTGGCCGAATACTGGCGCAGTAAGGGAAAGAACAAGATCGAGGGCACTCCGTACAAGGTCGAGGGAATCGGGCAGGACAAGCTTCCTGGTACGCTCGACATGAGTCTCATCGACGAGTACTACACGGTGAGCGACAAGGAATCCTTCGCCATGGCGAGGAGGCTCACGCGCGAGGAAGGATTGTTCGTCGGCGGTTCATCGGGACTCATTACCTCCGTGGCGCTGAAAATTGCCCGTGAGCTCGACGATCCCAACGCACTGGTAGTGACGATTCTGTGTGACACCGGTGAGCGCTATCTCTCCAAGCTTTACAGCGACGAGTGGATGCGTGAGAACCAGATGCTCGACGCACCCCGTGTCGCGCTCCACAGTGTACTGGGCAGAAAAAATGGTGGAGCGCCGACGGTGGTGAGTGTGGCGCCAGGTGCCACCGTTCGTCAGGCAATCGGGCTCATGGCCTTACACGATGTCTCGCAGCTGCCGGTAATGGACGGTGCGAATTGCATCGGGTCCGTTAGCGACTGGTCGCTCTCGCAAAAGAGTCTGGAGAATCCGAAGCTGCTCGACACAACGGTCAGCGAGATAATGGACTCGCCGTTTCCGATGGTAGCATCCGATCAGCCGGTCGACAGCGTAGTGAAACTGCTGTCGAAGGCAAATCCGGCGGTGCTCGTGCAGGAGCATGGGGTCGTACAGGGAATCGTCACGCGGTCCGACATGCTGCACTTCATGATGTCGCGATAACAGGAAATCCGGTCGAAAATGAAGATCACGGTACTCATGGGTGGCACATCCTCTGAGCGCAATGTCTCGCTCGCATCGGGGATAAGGATTGTCCAGGCCCTTCGCAGCCGTGGACACGATGTGATTCCTATGGATCCGGCGCGGGGTGTGATAAGCGCTAGCGAGGAACGTGAGCTCAGTACTGGAAGGGTGGGTACCGAGCCGCCTTCGCTCGAATCATTGGCGAAGTTTGCCGAGGGAACTTTCCTGCCGAATCTCACCGGAATGAAGGAGATAACGGAAGCCGACGTTGTGTTCCTCGCGCTTCATGGTGGTCAGGGCGAGGATGGCACTATCCAGGCGCTACTCGACATGGCGCACGTCAAATACACAGGGAGCGGGCTGCTAGCCAGCGCCCTGGCGATGGACAAGGATCTTTCGAAGAAGCTTTTCCGTACGGAGGGAGTGAAGACAGCGGACTGGCTAATGGCGCCGGTGACAACGGAACAAGTGGAGGGGATACTCGGTCTTCCGGTTGTGGTGAAGCCGTCTAAGCAGGGATCGACGGTGGGCCTCTCGGTTGTGAAAAAACGTACGGATCTCGCGGCGGCTATTGAAGAGGCAGGCAAGTATGATGACGAAGTAATGGTCGAGCAGTTCGTCCCCGGGCGCGAGCTAACGGTGGGAATCCTGGGCGACGTCGCCCTGCCCGTGGGCGAGATCATTTCCAAGCACGAGATCTACGACTACGAGTGCAAGTATACGGCTGGTATGGCGAGGGAAGAGTTCCCCGCCAAACTGTCGAAGGAAGCAACCGAAAAGGTGCAGCAGCAGGCGCTCCTCGCGTTCAGGGCGCTCAAGCTCCGGGGATACGCGCGCATAGATTTCAGACTTACGTCCGAGGGCGAGTTCTATTGTCTCGAGGCAAACACGTTGCCCGGGATGACCGAGCTCAGTCTGATACCACAGGGAGCCGCCGCAATGGGAATAAGCTTTCCCGAGCTGTGTGAGCGAATCGTGAGGCTCGCACTGGGGTAGGCTTCCCTGAGGAACCCGGCGCGGCATGCTGGGTCTTAGGATGTAGCTCTCTTAGTCGCAGGTCAGCATGAGCGAGATATACGACGCACCGGAATCCCCGCGAATAACCCGCGCTGTTCAGTGGCTGCTCGCCCTGAACATAGGGGTGTATTTCCTACAGCTCACGCTGTTTGGGTCCGATGCCGTCTACTCGGCGCTGGCTCTCGACCCCGCGCGCTTCCCGACCGCCTGGTGGACGGTTGGAACCTACATGTTCGTCCATGCGTGGCTGGCACACCTCGCGTTCAACATGCTCACGCTGTGGATGTTCGGTCCGCGCCTGGAACAGGAGTGGGGCACCCGGAGCTTCGTTCAGTTCTACCTCTGGTGCGGACTCGGCGGCGCGATCGCGCATCTCGTTTTTGCGCAGCACTCGGCAGTCATCGGAGCCTCGGGGGCAATAAGCGGCGTCCTCGTCGCCTACGCGCTGCGCTGGCCGGACGAGGAAGTCTATCTTTTCGGCGTCATTCCGATGAAGTCGCGGTGGCTGGTGGCAGCGCTGCTGGCGATGAATATCATCTTCGCGCTTTCACCGAGCTCGCGCATCGACTGGACGGCGCACGTCGGTGGAATGGCGTTCGGCTGGATCTTCCTCAAGCTGTACTCCGTGGGGGGAATCAATCGGGTGAGAGGCTGGGTATCGTCAATCCCGGATGAATCGGAAGACATGCCACGCGCCGTCCCGAGAAATCGTGCGCCGATGCGCGATCGAGGAGCAGGGGGAGGGGCAGGGGGAGGGGGAGGGGGAAGCGTCGATGAAGTGGTCGCGCGCAGCAACGCGATCGTACTGCGCGAGAGCAAGTCGCTGCAGCACGTTCCGAAGCAGGAAACGCCGAAGGAGTATGCGGCGAGAGTGAATCGTGTGCTCGACAAGATCTCGCAGCAAGGGATTGGCAGTCTGACGAGAGAAGAGCGGCGGTTGCTCGAAGACATGTCGCGCAAGCTGAGAGATCAGTGAGCAACGGTGAGTAAGATCAACAGAACACTACCGGTGGCCTGCTGATCGCTGCCTGCTGATTGCTGCCGGCAAGGTCGTTCGTACGGCCTGCATTGATCCAGGCCCGTTGCCCGTGCATCGTTCGAGGATGCCGAAGCCAGAGCTGCTCGAGACTTTCGACAATCCATATGCGGACAGAGACTACGAGATCCATATGGATTGCTCGGAGTTCACCTCTCTTTGTCCGCTCGGGGGAGTAGAGAGCGATGCAACGGAGCTGGAATTGTTGAAGGGGGGCGCGCCGGACTTCGGTACGATCCGCATTACCTACGTGCCGGCGAAGAAGTGCATTGAGCTCAAGAGTCTCAAGCTTTATTTGTGGAGCTTCCGCAACGACGGAATCTTCTATGAGCGGGCGGTGAACCGGATTCTCGACGATCTGGTTAGCAGCTGCTCGCCAAGGTGGATGAGAGTAGTGGGTGACTTCAATACTCGCGGCGGTATCAAGTCAGTGATCACTGCGATTCACGGAGTTGCACCGCCGCGCTGAGCGCACCGGAATTGTGGTAGCAGTTTTGCACCGCTCCGTCTTGTCCCATCGCGAGCTAGTCATGTCATCCACGCCTTCCCCACCACCGGATCGAGATCCGCTCCAGAACCTACTCGAGGACGCCGAGAGCGAGCTGCGACGCAGGCTCGAAGAAGCCTGTGAGGCGGAGGCGCATGGTTTGTCGACTGAATCGACTGAGGAGATCCGCCAGCTCGAGGACAATCTTCTCGCCGCCGCAATGGCAGCAAAACAGACCATTGCGGTACGCCATCACATGAAGCGTCGCGGGTACGCAGAGCGAGAGCGCCCTATAAAAATCGATTTGGCAGCAGACCATGATACGAGGGCGGATGCGCTGGAGAAAGAAAAATCTGAACCTGAAGCGGGCACCACGACTGGCGTTCGTGAATTCGTTGACAGTAGTGGCCAGCGCTGGCGCGCGTGGCTGGTAGTGCCTGGTCAGAGCAAGTCCATCGCGAGCGGACGACGATTTCTTGGCGATTTTCAGAATGGCTGGATCTGCTTTGAGGGATTGGGCAATTCAGCGCGCCGGCGGTTGCCTTTTCGTCAGGCGAGTTGGGCAAACATCACCGATGACGAACTCCGAAGTCTAGTGCAGCAAGCGATTGACGCACCGATACGAGTAAGGAAGCAGCAGGAGAAGCGCTGATCGGCCGTTGATTCGTAGATCGCGAGTCGCTTAATTGTGCTGTCCAAGCTGCAGGCATGCGGCTAGGTAGCTCAGTTGGTAGAGCAGCGGACTGAAAATCCGCGTGTCGGCGGTTCGATTCCGTCCCTAGCCATCACTTCGAAGACATCGATTAGAAAAAAACGGCAGCTCAGGCTGCCGTTTTTGTTAGCAGTCGACTGACTGACCTCGGTTACGATCCTCCGCCGAGAGTCGAAGTGAGGCTGCTCACGAGTGTTGCCTCTCGCTCGACAGCGGCGGCAGCGCGGGCAATCTCGCGATCCGCATCCTGCCACTGTCCCTGCTCGATCGCTTCACGCACGCCGGGGATAGTCTTCACACCGTAGCCAGTGTAGAACCCTGGGGCGTAGAGCATGTGGACATACCAAGGTCTGTTTTTGAGGCCTTCGGTCGAAGTCAGAGCGCGCTCCGCCTGGACGAGACGCTCGTTCACAGCCTTGGCATTCGCCAGACGTCCCTCGTTTACCGCGCGAGTGTACGCCTTCTCGTAGCGCGATGCTGCATGATTCAAAGAATCCAGCGCATTCAGCAGGGGCGCGAAGTTGAGTTGTGGTGCAGGCTGCTGACGCTGGGGTGCAGTAATGGGATCGCGCGGGTCACTCGTAAACTTGAACAGTCCGTCTTCGATCTCTCGATTGCGCTCGGTGATCTGCTCGGCGCGTCTGTCGCGGAGCGACTGAAGATCCTTCACGTAGGTCTGGATGGTTTCCGCGAGATTGGTGAACGCGAACGGAAGCAAATCGGCGTTAGCGAGCCGAAGCACCGCAATTCCACTGACTTGTGCGAGCGCGCGACCGTACACGAACGACGAATCACTGAAGTGCATGAACCAGTAGAAATCGTCGTAGATCGAGTGGTAGATCCCGCCGTTGTCCTCGCCGCCATAGCCAAGGTTGAGGGAGGCAACGCCGAGGTGATCGATGAAGGACGAGTAATCGGACCCCGATCCGAGAGCACCGATGCGGAGATCTTCGCGGTCGCGAGCGTCGCGACGAGCGTCGGGGGAGGCGTTCAGAATTCTCGCTGCCTGGAGTCTTTTCCAGGAGCTGACGCCCGACTCGGGATCTTCAACATCCAGGGCGACACCATTCATGAATTTCTCCAGAGAGTGCGACCCCTCCACACCGAGGTAGCCCCTGCTGTTGGTGTCGCTATTCAAGTAAGCAACGGCGTGCGCTCTCAACTCGTCCGCGTGTGCCTCAACCCACTCGGTCGAGCCGAGGAGTCCCGGCTCCTCACCGTCCCAGGCGGCATAAATGATGGTGCGCTTCGAACGCCAGCCCTGTTTGTACAGCGCTCCCAGAGCGCGTGCTTCTTCCAACTCTGAGACGAGTCCCGAAATCGGATCCTGTGCTCCGTTCACCCATGCGTCGTGATGGTTGCCGCGGATCACCCACTGGTCTGCTTCAGTGGTGCCGGGCAAGCGAGCGATTACGTCATAAAGAGTCTTGAGACTCCAATCCGATTTGACTTTGAGGTGAACGCGTGCCGGTCCGGCGCCGAGCCGATAGGTGATTGGAAGTCCGCCACGCCACGCGGCTGGAGCTATTGGACCGCCCAGCGCCGCGAGCAGTGGTTGTGCATCGCCATATGAAATCGGCAGCACGGGGATCTTGGTGATCGTCGGGGCCTCGGAGACAGCCAATCGCTTTGCTGATTTGGTGGCGCCCACGCCGGGAGTGAGTGGATCTCCAGGATAGGTTGGCATGTCAGCAACCGAACCTCGTTGAACGCCTTGGGCTGGACGCATTGGGCCATTCGGAAAAACATCACCGCCAGCGTAACCATCATCGCGTGGATCGGAATAGATCAAACAACCAACGGCGCCGTGCTCGGCAGCAACCTTCGGCTTGATGCCACGCCATGATCCGCCGTACTTCGCGATTACGATCGCGCCTTTCACTGAAACACCGCGCTGCTCGAGCTCCTCGTAGTCAGCGGGCACGCCGTAGTTGACAAAGACAAGCGGCGCGGTGACATCACCGTCGACGGAGTAGGCGTTGTAGGACGGGAGCTGCTCGGCCTGCTGGTTGGATGTAGGATCGGCTGGAAGCGCCGTCTCCTGGAGCTTGCCCTTGAAAGTCGTTGGAGTAACGAGCTCGACGACGCGCTCGACTGGAGTTGGGAAGAGAACGTCGAAGTTCTCGATGTGGGCGTCCCAGCCATATGACTTGAACTGCTCGAGAATCCATTCGGCATTTTCCTTGTCGTAAGGGGAGCCGACGTGATGCGGGCGTGCGCTCAGGCGTCGCATCACTTCCCGCATGTGTGTGGGATCGGGCATCGCCTTGAAGCGGGTCTCGAGATCACGCTCGGCCTGAACCGATTGCGGGAAGAAGCCACGCAACGGAGTATCGGCGGGAGCGGCGGCGAGGGCCAAACCTGTTGCAGAAATCAGAAGGGGCGAGAACAACGCGCGCATCAGTTTCTCCGCTGTGGGAATGACACTGACGGATAACAAAAAAGGCGCTGAAATGTACTCAGCGCCGTTTTCTCTGGTTATGCGTGTTTGACCTTGGGTGCCGGTCGGTCAGCGTGGCCGCGTGGCCGACGCGGAGTCTCTCTTGTCTCTTTCTCGAGCGGTATCCACCGCTCGGCCCAGCTGGCGATTTCGCGCAGCGCGTCCTGGAGCTCGCGACCCTTTCTGGTCAGCTCGTACTCCACTTTCACTGGGGTCTCCGGAATGACCGCGCGCAGGACGAGTCCCTCGGCTTCGAGGGAGCGGAGTCTTTCAGACAGCATCCGGTCAGTGATGTCCGGAACGGCCGCCTTGATGGCCGCATAGCGGGACTTCCCCTGGAGAAGTGTCTGCAGAATGGCGCCAGTCCAACGACTACCGATGAGCTCGATAGCGCGGTGAAAGCGGCTGCAAACGGGGGAGATTTCGGGGGAATCGGTCATCAGAAGAATCTAGGGAATCTGGTGCTTGACACAAGTAACTTACTAAAATATATTAGCCAATCAATAGTAAGTCCAGTGAAGCTAGCCCTGCCGGAGCCAGCTGAACAGACCAGACCATTTGAGGTGAAAAAATGACTGCAGCAGTACAGACGGCTCCCGAGACAGGGAGCAAGACGACGTGGAAGCTCGATCCGACGCACACGATCGTGGAGTTTTCGGCCAAGCACTTGATGATCACGACCGTCAAGGGTCGCATCGCTGACATTGAAGGAACGATCTACGCCGATGAGAATGACGTGAGGAATTCGTCGGTCGAGGTGACGCTCAACGCCGCTAGTATCGACACGCGTACGGAACAGCGCGACAATCACCTTCGTTCAGGGGATTTCCTGCACGTCGAACAGTTTCCGGTGATCAAATTCCGGAGCACCAGAATCGAAGGCGACAAGCAGGAGTTCAAGCTGACGGGCGACCTGACGATTCGCGATGTGACGAGAGCGATCACGCTCAACGTGACGTTCGAGGGACAGACGAAGGATCCATGGGGTGGCGAGCGGATCGGATTCAGTGCTGCCGGCAAAATTGACCGTCGCGATTTCGGGCTGACCTGGAACCAACTGCTCGAGACGGGTGGAGTCGCGGTAGGAAATGAGATCAAGATCGCGGTTGAAGTCGAAGCAATTAAGGCAGCGTAAGCATACAATAAGAGTCTAACAAAGCAGGTGCACTGGTCAGTGCACCTGCTTTTGTATTTGGGGGTATGGGTATTGGGTATTGGGCCTTTCTGATGAGGAACTGTGGATTGCGGACCAACTGTATTGCGGATGCTGACTAACGGCGGATTGGGGACCAATTGCGCGCTGCGGGCTTAGGTTTGGGGCTGGGTCGGGGGCCAATGAGATTCCCTCGCCTGATTACGAACGCCCTGCTCTTGATAGCGTCTGGCGCTGTCAGCGGACAATCGCTAGTTAACTCGTTATCGAATACCGCGGACGTGCGCAATGTTTTTGTCGTAGCGCATCAGGATGACTGGCAACTATTTATGGGCGATGTCGCGGCACAGGCGGTAAGGACTACGGCGCCCGCGACCTTCATATACCTGACAGCAGGCGACGATGGGCGCGATTCGGTCTATTGGAACACTCGAGAAAGGGCAGCGCTCCGGTCAACGCGGGTCGTAGTGGGCTTAGCAACCTCGGGGTCCGATACCACTGGATGCACCTCGGTTCCAGTGCTCGAGCACAGCATACGCAAGTGTGTGGTCGGCAACACGAAGTCGTTTTTCCTGAGGCTGCCTGATGGGAAGAGGGACGGCACTGGCTTCGCCCGCCATGACTATCAGAGCATGCGCCGACTGGGAACCGGGAAGATCAAGACCATCACCGCCGTTGACGGAAGTACCAGTTATCGGGGCTGGAAGGATCTCGTTTCAACGGTCGACGCACTCATTTCAGACAGCGCTGGTTTCCGGAGCGTAGTGCACACGACAGATCCAAGCGTGGTCGTAAATCCGCACGACCACTTCGATCATCGAATGACGGGCCGATTGATAGAAGAGCTCAG
>QHUA01000136.1:0-30901 GCA_003221805.1 Gemmatimonadota bacterium | reverse complement strand
TGAAAACGGCAATATTCACTGCCTACGATGAGGAAATTATGCGCGTCAACAAAAGCTGGAGCGCTTATGGGGAGCATCCAGGGTTCTACTCGGAGTGCATGCGGCGCACTTACGCACGCACACCTGGAACGCGGTGATCACTTTGACAGTTGAACTTCAGAAAAACGCGCTCGCCCCTGGCGAGCATACACTGACAGTGGGAATCACTGCGCTTGCCGAACAACGGTCGCTCAGCTGTCGTCACCTGCTCTACCTTAGTCGACGTTTCACAATTGGCTTGCAAGTAACAGGAGTGTTAATGCGACGAGGTCTGTTGTTGGGGTTGTTGGTCTGTACGGGATTTGGTGAAGCAGCGGCGCAATGTAAGGTCAAGAGCGATAGCAATGAAGGAAAGCTGCTTGCGTTCTACACTGCGCCGATTGTCTTCACCATGGCTGGTGCGCCCGAAGTAATCCCGCCTGCCAGCATCCGGATCGGTGGTGAAGGCGAGTACATCCCCAAGCCTAACCCAGCGATCGAACAAACCGGGGCGTGCTTCACGCAGAAAAGTGAGCACACATCGCTATCACAGGTCTTTGGACGACCCCGAATCACAGTCGGTGGTCCCTTCGGCTTGGCACTGGAGGCTGCGTATCTCCCTCCGGTGACGATTGCGCGTGCCACGCCGAACCTTCTCAGCTTCTCCGTTTCACAGGCGCATCGTTACGCGATTGGGCCGGCGCGTGGCACGACTTTGATGTTGCGTATCCACGGGACCTTCGGAAACGTAAAGGGAGCGATCACGTGCCCCAGGTCGGAGCTCCAGCAAACGTCGCCATCGAGTCCGTGTTATGGAACGAGTCCATCAAAGGATACTTTCCATCCGAATATGTTCGGCGGTGACATCGCAGCCGGCTTTGCTCCGGGAGACGGACCGTTTTCGTTCTACGGTGGCGTGGGCGCGAATAGAATCGATCCGCATTTTCAAGTCGGATTCACCAGCATAGGCGGGAGTGTCGACAACACACAGGTAGAACTGGAGAACCCGATCACACGCCTCGCACTCTCTGGAGGCGTCACCGGCGTATTTCGCCGGATCTTGGATCTTGGCGCCCAGGTCTACTCGGTTCCCGCCGATGTAACATTGTTTCGGCTAATGGGGGGAATCAGGGTCCGCTAAGCTGTCGGAATCAGCCGTTGAGAATCTCGGCAAACGCCTGGGGCTCGGTTGGAAGTGTGAATGCTTGTGTTCCGTGGCGAGCCGCAAGGCGGGTCACTTCCGGTTGATTTCGGAAAGGACTGAAGAGTATGGGTCGTGCCCCGGAACGCCTGATTAGCTCGATGAGATCGTCGCTGAATTCGGGGTGGTCGCAATCGATAAGAACTGCCTCTGGCCGCTTATTGCTGATCGCGTCCTCAACCGATTCGTCGTCTCCCACAAACCTGGGCTGAAACCCTGAAACCTCGACCATCAAACCCAGCAACGCTGCGACTACTTCTTCGCGCGCGAAAATCAACACATTGCCCAACGCCGCCCGACCGTATAGGGACGCATTTAGCCGGCAACTTGCGGACCTTCCAGCCCTCTTTGGTGGAGATTTCGGCTCGACTGGCGTATCCAGCGGACGCCTTAGATATTCATGGGAACAAATGTCCACTCTTTCCACGCTGGAGAGAGGGCGTGGAAACAATTTGCTCCAACTGCCCGTGAGTCAACTGTCTGAAAGCACAATGAAGGAGTTGCGCTCAGCGCTTACGGAGCAGATGAAACAGCCAAACGGCCCGACCCCGGAACTAGCCCGACTCCTCAAGAGAGTCGCGGCCGAGGCGCGCCAGAATAACATTAGACCAGAGGAACTGCTCGTTATCTTCAAGCAACTCTGGAACTCTGTCGCCGAGTCTCTACGTCCCCAGAATGCGGAGCAACACGAACGCGTGCGGCAGAATCTGGTTACGCTCTGTATTCAGGCTTATTACGCCGACTAGCTAAAAGGGGATATTTTGCGGTCGCAGCCCTCTCTGCGGGCGGCACATCTTTGGCGTTGAGTACGTGACGTGGCAACAGCGATCCCGCCCAAGGCTCCAACAACAATCTTCAGTCGTCTGTTCGGCCGGTCCCGAAACGGCGCCGGCGAAGAATTAGTCGGTCCGATACGCGGTGAGGTACTCGGTCTCGAGCGACTTGGTGACCGTGCGCGCGCGGTAGCGCGCGGGCACCATCTCTTACCTGCACAGAAGCAGCGTGGGTCGGGTCCGTTGCTACTCCGCCTCGAGGATACGAAGGCGGTCCTCGATCGCGTTTATCAGGAGTTGAACAGAGGCGCAGAGAGCGGACTCGACATCAGTCCGGCGGGCGACTGGCTGCTCGACAATTTCTACATCGTCCAGGAGCACATCAGAGAAATCCGGACGAGCCTTCCCAAGAGCTACTACGACGAGCTACCCAAGCTCTCGACAGGAGCTCTCACCGGATATCCGCGTGCTTACGAAGTCGCCATCGAGCTGATTGCCCACACCGAAGGTCACCTCGATCTCGACAACATCACGCTATTCGTTCGCGAATATCAAACGGTAACGCCGCTGCGAATGGGCGAGTTGTGGGCGATCCCGACGATGCTTCGTCTGGGCCTCGTCGAAAACATTCGCAGAATGGCGCTGCGTGTCGCGGCCCGTCTGCAGGAAGTCGAATCGGCGGACCGGGCCGCGACGCGACTGCGCGAAGCGAGCGAAGAATCGCAGCAGGCGCTGGCGGCAGCGCTCGCCGCGTTCGTCGACGATCATCCGCCGTTCACACCGACGTGGGTGGCTCGATTCCTACAACAGGTTCGTTCCTACCAGACGAACTTCACTCCGCTGATCTGGCTCGAGCAGTGGATCGCCGAGGATGGTCCGAGCGCTGAAGAAGCGGCAACGAGGTCCAATCGTCGCGTTGCGCTGACGCAGGTCACCGTTGCGAACAGCATCACCAGCCTGAGGACAATTTCGCGGCTGGACTGGAAGGATTTCGTCGAGTCGCAGAGCGCGACGGAACAGCTCCTTCGCCAGGACCCAAGCGGCCACTACGCGTCGATGACGTTCGGCACGCGCGATCACTATCGGCACATTGTCGAGCACATCGCCAAGCGAGTGAAGCGGCCGGAGGAAGAAATTGCGGGCGAGGTCGTCTCGCTGGCGAAACTCGCCGACCCGAGCGACGCTCGTCACGCGCACGTCGGCTATTTCCTGGTCGACAAAGGACGGCGGGTTCTCGAAGGAAGACTCGGCTACACGCCGCCGCCGGGAGAATGGATCTACCGCTGGACGCAGCGGCATCCGAACACGCTGTACTTCGGCGGCATTACGCTGTTCACGGTGCTAGCGCTGGCTGTAATTCTCGAAGTGGTCGAAGGCGCGCCACCGATGATCCGTCTGATCATCGCCCTGATATCTCTCCTTCCGGCGAGCGAAATCGGAATCAGCGTCATCAATCAGATGATAACGATGCTGATGCCGCCGCGATTGCTCTCCAAGCTCGAACTGCGCGACGACGGGATTCCGGAAGCGTACATGACGGCGGTGGTGGTGCCGACGTTGCTGGGCAGCGTACGTGCGGTCGAGGAAGCGCTCGAGCACCTCGAGGTGCAGTACCTCGCCAATCGCGATCCGAACCTGCAATTCGCCATTCTCAGCGATTACACCGATTCACCAACCGAGCATCGTCAAGGCGACGAGGAAATACTCACCGCCGTATCAGCGGGAATCAAAGCGCTGAACGCCAAGTACAGGAACGCGGCGGAGGATGTGTTTTTCCTCTTTCATCGTCCTCGTCTCTGGAATCCGAAGCAGAAGGTGTGGATGGGCTGGGAGAGGAAGCGCGGCAAGCTCGCGCAGTTCAACAAGTTCCTGCGGGGCGAGGCGAAAGACGCGTTCACCACCGTCATCGGCGACACCAGTCGGCTCAAGTTCGTTCGCTACGTAATCACGCTCGACTCAGACACGGTCTTGCCGCGCGATGCAGCGCAGCTGCTGGTGGGAACGATCGCGCATCCGCTGAACCGCGCGCATTACGATGAAAGAATCGGCCGGGTGACCGAAGGCTATGGCATCGTGCAGCCGCGTGTCGGCGTGTCGCTGACGAGCGCGCACCGATCTTTCTTTGCTTCGATTCACTCGGGGCATCCCGGCGTCGATCCATACACGACGGCGGTCTCCGACGTTTACCAGGATCTGTACGGGGAAGGGAGCTTCACCGGCAAAGGGATATACGATGTCGATGCGTTTGAGGAAGCTACCCACGGACGATTCCCCGAGAACACACTACTCAGCCACGACCTAATCGAAGGAACGTGGACGCGCGCCGGGCTGGCCACTGATATCGAAGTCTACGACGACTATCCGGCGCGATACCTGACCTTCACGCGCCGCAAGCACCGGTGGATCCGCGGCGATTGGCAACTGCTTGGATGGTTGAAGAGGACGGTTCCCGGTCCCGATGGACCGATGCAGAATCGTTTATCGGCGATCTCGCGGTGGAAGATCTTCGACAATCTGCGGCGAAGCATGGTTGAGATTTTCCAGCTCGGAATGCTGCTAGTCGGTTGGGCGCTGCTACCGGGCTTGACGGTGCAATGGGGCGGGATCGTACTGCTGGCGATTGCATTTCCGTGGCTCTTCTCGCTGGCAATCTCTCTGATGCGTCCACCGCGCGACCAATCGTGGCTCGCTTACTACATGGCGGTGGGTCGTGATGCAATCACGAATGCGCAGCAGTTCGCGTTGGCTGTCGTGTTTCTTCCCCACCAGGCAGTGGTATCCGCCGACGCGATCATCCGTACGCTGTACAGGCTGTTCATCAGTCACAGAAATCTTCTGGAGTGGCAGACAGCCTCGCAGGTAGAGCGCGCGCTGGGAGTCGGATCACAGCTGGAAACGTGGCGGAAGATGTGGGCAGTCACAGCGCTTTGCCTTGTTCTCGGGTTGTTGATCGGCCTTCATGTGACGGTCGGCCCAGGCGCGAGCTCGAGCGAGCGGTTTCTCTTCATACTCGGCACCTTGCCGCTGGTGCTGGTGTGGCTGGCCAGTCCAAGCATCGCTTTCGCGCTCAGCAGTCCGGCAATCCTTGGCGAGATACACCTTACCGACACAGAGCGGCAGGCGGCACTTCGCTACGCGAAGCTGCACTGGACCTATTTCGAGAAGTTCGTAACGGAGGAAACGCACTGGCTCGCTCCGGACAATTTCCAGGAAGATCCGGAACCGACGATCGCCCTGCGTACCTCTCCGACCAACATCGGGCTGCAGCTGCTTTCGACGGTGGGCGCCGTCGATCTCGGATTCATCACGCGCTCGGACATGATTGATCGCGTGGAGAAAGTCTTCAGATCGCTGGAGAGAATGCGCCGCTTTCACGGCCACTTCTTCAACTGGTACGACCTGAACGAGCTAAGGGTACTCGAACCCGGGTACGTCTCGACGGTGGACAGCGGCAACTTCGCCGGCCACCTGATCGCGCTAAAGCAGGCGTGCTACGAGATGATGAAGGACAAATCCTGCACAGAGCAGGATGCGAAGCGGTTGCGCGCAATCGCCGAACGTGCGCACGCATACGCTGTGGAGATGGATTTCCGTTTCCTCTACGATGAGAAACGGAAGCTATTTACTATCGGATATCACATTGGCAGCAACGCAGTCGACAACTCGTATTACGACCTGCTGGCGTCGGAGTCGCGCCTGGCATCCTTCATGGCAATCGCCAAGGACGATGTCTCTGTCGATCACTGGTTCCGGCTTGGCCGGTCACTGACGGCGACAGCGGGAACGCGCACGCTCCTGTCATGGAGCGGCAGCATGTTCGAGTACCTGATGCCGGCGCTGGTGATGCAGACTTTCCCGTTCACGCTGCTGGATCAGACGCACAAGGGAAGCGTGAGGCGCCAGATCGCGTACGGTGCTGAGAGGGGAGTTCCGTGGGGTGTTTCCGAATCCGCGTACGCGGTTCGCGACCGTCTGCACACGTATCAGTACCGTGGCTTCGGCGTTCCCGACCTGGCGCTCAAGCGCGGGCTGAGTAAGGAGCTCGTCGTCGCTCCCTACGCGACATTGCTGGCGATGCTGGTGGAGCCGCGGCAATCACTCAAGAATCTGGCGACGCTGGAAGCAGAGGGTGCACTCGGACCTTACGGATTCCGCGATGCTCTGGATTACACACGTCCGTCGCCTGGCTCTCGGAAAACGGTGGTAGCGACGTTCATGGCGCATCACATCGGCATGAGCATCGTGGCACTCAACAACGCGCTGAACAGACAGATCTGGCCGCGCCGCTTCCACACGGATCCATTGGTCAGATCAGCGGAGCTGGTGCTGCAAGAGCGAATTCCGCGACGGCTCACGATGCAGGACGTGCAGGGCGATGCAGCAGCACGGGTGCCGAGCGAGATGGAGAAGCCGGCGGTGCGGGAGATCGAGACACCCCACACTCCACAACCGGTGGTGGGAATACTCGGAAACGTGCCTTACACGACCCTGATCACGAACGCAGGCGGCGGGTTCAGTCGCTTCGGCAATCTAGCCGTTACACGCTGGCGTCACGACAGCACGCGCGACAACTATGGGCAGTGGTGCTACGTGAAGGATCTGAGCACCGGCCACGTTTGGTCGACGGCGCATCAACCGTCGGGAACAGAGCCTCAGTGGTATCGAGTGCTGTTTGCCAGCGACCGTATCACGTTCATTCGGCGTGACAGCGACGTCGATACGGTGACCGAGATCGCCGTTGCATCTGACGACGCGGCAGAAGTGCGTCGGGTTATACTCACCAACAGGTCATTGCAGCCGAAGGAAATCGAGCTCACCAGCTATTCGGAGGTAGTGCTGGCTCCGCCCGATGCAGATCGCGCGCATCCCGCATTCGGCAACCTGTTCGTGCAGACGGAATTTCAAGAAGCCAAAGCGGCGCTGCTCGCGACACGGCGCCCACGGTCGGCAACTGAGGCTTCGATCTGGTGTGCCCATGTCGTGGCATGCGGACCGGAAGCGGTTGGCAAAGTCACGTGTGAGACGGATCGAGCGAGGTTCATCGGTCGCGGACGGTCGGTGAGAAATGCACGGTGCTGGATCCGATTTTCTCGCTGCGGGTGAAAGTGCGAATCCCCCCGGGCGGATCGACCAACGTGGCCTTCACGACGTTCGTGACCGATAAAAGGGAGCGCGCGATCGAGCTCGCTGATCTCTATCACGATCCGTACAGCGCGCGGCGTGCACTGGATTTATCGTGGGCGCAGGCACAGGCGGAGCTGCGCGACCTGGGGATCGCACCCGCCGATGCCGCGTTGTATCAGGATCTTGCCGGCCATTTGATTTTTCCGCATCCAGGATTCCGTCCCGCACAGAGCGCAGTGGAAGAAAACCGGCTTGGACAGGACGCGTTGTGGGCGCTCGGCATCTCCGGCGACTGGCCGATTTTGTTGGCGACGATCGACAGTCAGGTCGGGATGCCGAGTGTGCGGCAGCTGTTGAGAACGCACCACTACTGGCGACTCAAGGGAATCACCTGCGACCTCGTCATCCTCAACCTGCATCCGTTCAGTTACATGCAGGAGTTGAGCGACGAGCTGCTGGCGACGGCGATGGCTTCGAGCGAAGCGGGACTCCTCGACAGGCCGGGCGGCGTCTTCATCCGCCGCGCGGACCTGCTCAAGCCAGAGGATATCACGCTTCTCAAGGCGATGGCGAGAGTGCAGGTCAATTGCGATGGACTCGGACTCGGGAACTTCCTCGAGTTCCCGGGAGTGGAGGACAGGTATCCGCCCAAGCTCGAGATCATGAACCGCGACATCGTGCCGCTGGGCACGGTGCCCATTCATCCGGACACAGCCGATCCCGGCACTGGTCTGCAGTGCTTTAACGGACTGGGCGGCTTCAACGCCCAAGGTGAGTACGAGATCCACCTGAGTGGCAGTGATCTGCCACCGGCGCCATGGATCAATGTCGTCGGCAATCCGGCGGCGGGATTCATCGTCAGCGAGGGCGGCAGCGGAACAACCTGGGCGGGAAACAGCTTCTTCTACCGCATCACGCCGTGGCATAACGATCCGGTTCGGGATCCTTCGAGCGACTGCGTCTTCTTGCGTGACGATTCGACAGGTGATCTGTGGACACCGACTGCTCTGCCGATCCACGAGCCGACGCCATACAAGGTTCGCCACGGCGCGGGTTACTCGGTATTCGATCACACACACCAGGGCCTGACAAGCTCGCTACGTATCGGTGTCGATCAAAACGATCCGGTGAAGATCAGCGTGTTGACGCTGCGCAACGACTCCAAGACGCGAAAGAAGCTGACGCTGACGTGGTATCTGGAGTGGGTGTTGGGCGTGACGCGAGAGCTGACGCAATATCAGATTCGCACCAGCTTCGATGAGCCGACGCAATCGATGTTCGCGCGGAACTACTTCGATCCACAGTTCGCCGAAACGGTCGCGTTCGCATCGATCAGCGAGCGAGTCGCTTACTATACCGCGGATCGCCGGGAATTTCTGGGCCGAAACGGAACGATCTCGAGTCCAGCAGCGCTGGAACGCGCAGGACTGTCGGGAACTATCGGCGCGACAATCGATCCGTGCTGCGCTCTGCAGGTGAGCGTAACCATCGAGCCCCGCGAATCTCGCGACATTGTCATGCTGCTCGGCGCTGCCCAGAGCGAAGATGCAGTGCGAGAAATCATCGGTCGGCTTCGCCCGACGGCCTCTGCGAACACAGCGGTGGACGCGAACGTGAAGAGCTGGCAGCACCGATTCGACACCATCAAGGTAAAAACGCCGGAGCCGACGTTCGACTTGATGGTGAATCGGTGGTCGTTGTATCAGGCTTTGTCGTGCCGCATGTGGGCGCGCTCCGCACTTTATCAATCGAGCGGTGCGTTCGGATTCCGCGACCAGCTCCAGGATTCAATGGCGTTCGTGTACGCGGATCCCGACGTCGCGCGCGACCACATCCTGAAAGCGGCATCACGGCAGTTCATCGAGGGTGACGTGCAGCACTGGTGGCATCCGCAGAGCGGCCGTGGGGTGAGAACGAAGTTCTCCGACGATCTGGTCTGGCTTCCTTATGTGATCGATCACTACGTCAACGTCGCGTGTGATCGCGGGATCTTCGATGTTGAGATTCCGTACCTGACGATGAGGGAGCTGAACCCCGACGAGCACGAGATTTACGATCTGCCCAAAGTCTCGGAGGAGAAGGGAACGATCTACGATCACTGTCTACGGGCGCTGCGGAGGGCGAGCACTACAGGTGCGCACGGACTTCCGCTGATCGGCAGCGGCGATTGGAACGATGGAATGAACCGCGTCGGAATCGAGGGCAAAGGCGAGAGCGTGTGGCTCGCGTGGTTCCTGATAACGACTTTGCGCAAGTTTGCCCTACATGCTGATCGGCGTGGCGACGCGCAGGCGCGAGACGAAATGCTCGCCAAAGCCGACGGCTATGCGGAAGCAATCGACCGAACAGCCTGGGACGGCGAATGGTATCGTCGCGCCTACTTCGATGATGGCTCTCCGCTGGGATCGCGGACGAGCGATGAGTGCAAGATCGACTCTATCGCGCAGAGCTGGAGCGTCATTTCCGGTGGGGGTCGACCCGATCGCGCCCGTCAGGCGATGCAATCGCTCAACAAGTACCTAGTGCGCGACGATGCACGACTGATCATGTTGCTGACGCCGCCGTTCGATAAGACGACGCACGATCCGGGATACATTCAGGGCTACCTCCCCGGAGTGCGGGAGAACGGAGCTCAGTACACGCACGCTGCGCTTTGGGTCGTGCTGGCGACGGCACTACAGGGCGATGGCAATCGCGCGTTCGAGCTGTTTCAGATGCTGAATCCGATTACGCACGCGATCGATGCAAAGTCGGTCGACATCTACAAAGTCGAGCCTTATGTCGTAGCGGCTGACGTCTATACGGCCAAGGGTCACCTCGGCCGAGGTGGTTGGACGTGGTATACAGGGTCAGCGAGCTGGATGTATCGGTCGGCGTTGGAGGCGATACTCGGCTTCCAGCAACAGGGCGAGAAGCTGTTCATCAAGCCGTGCATTCCGGACAAATGGAAGGGATTCACCATCGAATATCGGTTCCGGTCTTCGACCTATGAAATCACTGTCGAGAACCCGGACGGGATGCAATGTGGAAACGTCGAGCTGACCGTCGATGGCCGGGCCGTTGAAGAAGCAGTCGACCTAATCGATGATGGGAAGCATCACCGGGTTACCGCTTCGCTTCGCTCTTCTCCTTCGGCCGCCCCCGAGAGAGCGGAGAAAGCTCGGTTATAGCGGGGCCGTTGACCACGCTGCCATACGGATCGAACCGTGAGCCGTGACACGGGCAATCCCAGGTTTTCTCGGTGTGGTTCCAGTGGACTATGCAGTACAGGTGAGTGCACACCGCTGATCGATGGTGGATGTTACCGCGCTCGTCGCGGTAAACGGCAACTTTACCGCGACCGCGGCCAACCACCGCTCCCTCTCCCGGCTTTATCGAAGCGATATCGTCGAGCTCGCCTTTGGTGAAGTAGTCCTTGTACTGCTCGACGACGTTCGTGTTTTGCCTGACGTACTCGGACGTCGCCTTGAGCTTCACGCGTGACGGATCGTAGAACCTGGCCCACTGGTGCTTGCGTCCCTGTACCAGCTCATTGAGGATGATCCCGGCGACGGTGCCGTGAGTCATACCGTTGCCTGAATCACCGGTGGCAATCCAGATGTGCTGATCGGTGCCGGGATTCTTTCCGATATAGGCCATGTAATCGACCGGCTCGATGATCTGGCCTGACCATCTGTACTCGACGCGCTCGAGCATCGGAAAGCGTTCACGGGTCCATTGCTCGAGGTGGACGAATCTCTCGTCGGTGTCCTCGGCCTGGCCGGTTCTATGATCTTCGCCGCCGACGATGAGCATCTCGTAATCGAGCTCGCTGCCTGACTTTTCCTCGGCTGCCTGAAGACGGATGTAATGGTAGGGATCGGGCGTGTCCCAGTAGATGCCGTGCGGCACCGATGCTTTGGGAACTCTGCCGGCGATGACGTAAGTTCGATAAGCCGCCTGCTTGCTGTGGATGATGAGCCAATCGTTTACCGGAGTGTTGGTGCAGACGACGATGTTGTCGGCGCTGATGACGTGACCGCCTTTCGTCGTAATTTTCCCAGGCTCTCCATCTTCGATTTTTTCGGCGTGAACGCCGGTGTAGATGCGACCTCCGTCGCGTAGGATGGCGCGTGCTAGTCCCTTGAGATACTTAACCGGGTGGAACGTCGCCTGTCGGGGAAAACGGAGAGCGGGTCCGCTGTCCCAGAACGAGAATGGGATCCGATCGACGAGCTGCGTGTCAGTGAGACCGGCGCGATGTGTTGCCTCGAGCTCTCTCTCCAGATCCCCGCGGGTCTCCTTGCCGCCAAGAAACAGGTATCCCTCGACGCGCTCGAAGTCGCAATCGATGTCTTCCATCGACGCGATGCTTTCGATGCGATGGATCGCCGACATGTGACTCTCGGCGGCGATGCGTGATCCCTCCAGGCCGTGGAGGCTCTCGATATTGTAGTAGCGATCATCGAGTGCGGCGGTGAGATGAGCGGTTGTGCGACTTGTCTCTCCACCGCCGATCGGACCATCATCGATGACGACTACCGCGCGGCCTGCGCGCGCGAGGAGATAAGCGGTCGTCATCCCGGCGATGCCGGCGCCGATTACACAGACATTTGTGCGCAGATCCTGGGTAAGCGGCTGGAACTGTGGCACTTCAGTTGTGGCCATCCAGACGGAGGTCGTATGACCTGAGTCGCTATGCATGCAAAATCTCTTTCAGGACTGGTGCGAGTCGTGCTGGGACAAGTGCGGAGCGCATAGGATATGCCAGTTGCCAGTTCAACAACGATGAGTAATTCGTGCAAACCCCGCGGAGAAATCGATCATGAGTAAACATTCCAAGCACACGTGGGTGGTCGATGTCGTGGAAGATGGATCAGCGTCGATTGAAGTCGACGGACGAACCGTCACTCCGATTCCTGTTTGGATTCTTCCGGAGGGGGTGAAGGAAGGAGACGTGCTGGCAGTCACTCACGATCGTGGGGAAGGGCGATCGGCGCTTTTGATCGAGACGGATCTGGAGGGGAAAAGGAAAGCGCTGGATAAATCAGCGAAGCAGGTTTCCCGGAAATCGAAGGGGGATCGCGGAGGGGATATTCAATTATAGACTGCGGACTGCGCACCAACGGCATTGCGGACTGCTGACTAATTGCGGATTGGGAGACTAACTGCGGATTGAGGACTGATTGCGAACTGCGAGCTAACTGCGAGGTGCGAGCTAAGTATGAAAATGCGAGCTAAGTGCATCCAATTTGATGGGAAGTGCGGTCGCTGGGGCCGTTTAGATTGGTGCCGGGGTATTCGGGGACGATTGTGTAGCTGCCGTTAGGCGTGCCAGGAGAGCGGATCGTGATGGTGCCGTTTTGATCGGTGCGGTACCAGGGGATACCGGCGTTTCGATAGATCCGCTTTGCCTGAGTGTGCATGTGACCGTACTCATTGCGGACACCCAGTGAAACAACGACCCACTGTGGGTGGACGAGATCGAGATAGCGCGGCGTAACGCCGTTACAGCTGCCGTGATGATCTGCTTTCAGTACGTTCACCTTGATTCCTGGGTTCTGATCGTACCCGGCCTGCTCGAACCAGTTGATCTCCTCGTGCTCGGCGTCGCCGGCGAGCCACATCGTGAACGACGCTGAATCGGGGCCGATCAACTTTACTGCAGCCGAACGATTGTTGGCTCCCTCTCCGTTGGGCTGCGGAGCCATGATGTGCAGCCTGGCGCCTCCAGTCATGGTAATCGTGCAGATTGGGCGGCGGTTCGAGCACGGATCGTCGGTATCGCGATAGATCAGGCTGTCACGATCCATCCTCGACAAAATCGAATCGCGAAGATGAGCAAGAGTTACCGCCGGCGCGGGATCCTTGTTCTCGAAAAAGTACCGGATGCGGATATGGCGAGCCGTCTTGAATAATTCCTGCAGACCGCTGTAGTGATCGAGGTGCTGATGGGTGAGAATGACAACGTCGATAGTCGTGTTATTCAGGCGCAGCGAATCCAGGTAGCGTCCGAAGACAGTGGGCTCGGGACCGCCGTCAATGATCACTCTGCTCGATCCGTTTCTGATGTAAGTCGCGTCGCCCTGACCGACGTTGAGCAGGCGCACGATGAGCTCCGTTCCGCCGGAGTCTGCGACGAAATGCGTTACAGGTAGCCTGATCGGCCTACGCTTCGAAGGACGCTTGCGCGCCTGCGATGACTTCGCGCGTGAGAACCAGCGGCTTTGTTGGCCTTCGATGAAAGCGAGTGAGACGAGTACAACTGAAACAAGCAGGCTTCGCCTAAGCACTCAGGTGACGATTTGCCGCAACACGGCACGAACGGGGGCGGCGTCGAGAGCCATGAGCTTGAGTGGAAAAGCCATCAGCTCGTACATCGTCGGCGTAACTCTCCTCAAATCCAGGTTCTCGAGAATCGCAGCGTTCGCGGAGAAGAGCATGTTGTGAACGGGCAGGTTCTTGCTTTCCCTCGGATCGACCGATGGCGCGTCGACACCGAGCAGCCGCAGGCCGCGACCGAGCAAAGTGCGCACGCAAGACTCGGAGAGCGTTGGCCAGTCCTCGGGGAATGCTCCCGATGCAATGGAGCGCCCGGTGCGGAGCAGCAGCCGCTCCACGAACGGCAGAGACTGGATCTTCTCCAGATCCTCGATGGTGATTTGCTTTTCGAGGCTCGAGACGTCGACCACTATGGCAGGCCCGAAGAAAGCATCGAGCGATAGCTCGTGCGATCCCGACCACCCTTCGCGAACATGGAGCGGTGCGTCAGCGTGGGTGCCGACGTGCGGGCTCGATGTGAAGGACGAAACGTTGACGCTGGCGCCGGCCCCCATCAGTGACGACCAGCCGCACGTAAACGGCGTGTCGCCAGGCCACTGAGGGGTGTCCGGATTTAGGGTGACGCTGATGTCACGCAGCGTCGGTTCGTTTCCGTTCAACCTATTTCTTTCCGACTAGTGCCTTCGCGGTTGTGACCATGTGGTCGACGGTGATACCAAGGTGCTCGTAGATTGTCGCGGCCGGCGCTGATGCACCGAATCGCTCGAGCCCGAGTATTACCCCATCGTCTCCCACCCACTTGTACCACGACATCGGGTGCGCTGCCTCCATCGCGATTCGCTTGATGCCCTTTGGCAGAACACTGTCGCGATAGGCGTGGTCCTGCCGGGCAAAGATCTCGTGGCTCGGCATGCTCACAGCGCGCGCTCTGATTCCATCGGCCTCGAGTTTCTTCTGCGCTTCGAGTATCAACCCTACCTCGGAGCCGCTGGAGATGAGCACGACTTCGGGCGCGCCACCTGGAGCATCAGCAAGGACGTAGGCACCGCGAGCCAATCCACTTGCCGCGGCGTACTTCGACCTGTCAATGAAGGAGAGCTTCTGACGAGTCAGCACAAGTGCCACCGGACCATTCTTGTGCTTCAGCGCAACTCGCCAGGCCTCCGCCGTTTCTGATGCATCAGCGGGACGGATCAAGGTCATTCTAGGAATGGCGCGCAATGCACTCAATTGCTCAATCGGCTGATGCGTCGGGCCATCCTCACCAAGCCCGATGGAGTCGTGAGTATAGACGTAAATGACGTGGCGACCCATGATGCACGCCAGTCTCACCGGCGGCCTCATGTAATCGGAAAAAATCAGGAATGTCGCACCGTAGGGAATTATTCCACCCGTCAACGACATCCCGTTCATGATCGAGCCCATGCCGTGTTCGCGGATGCCGAAATGGAAATTGCGCCCCGCGTAATTCTCCGCTGAAAAACTGGGCTCGCCCTTGATGATAGTGTTCGTCGAGCTCGCCAGGTCGGCTGAGCCTCCCATCAGCTCGGGAATCTTCTTGGCGATGGCGTTGATGACGACGCCCGACGCAGCCCGGCTCGCGACATTGCCGTCCTTGGCAGTGAAGACCGGAATTGCGTCCTCCCATCCTTCGGCCAGTTCGCCCGCCAACCGGCGCTGCAGCTCCTTCTCCAAGCCGGGGTTAGCGGCCTTGTAGGCAGCGTAGGTCTTGTTCCATTCGTCCTGGGCTTTCGCACGGCGCTTTCCTGCATCTCTCCAGTAGCGCAAAGCCTCAGGTGCCACGTAAAACGGCTCCTGCGATGGATAGCCGAGGGCTTGCTTGGTCAGCTTGATCTCGTCCTCACCCAGCGCGGACCCGTGTGCCTCCGCGGTGTCGTGCTTGTGCGGGCTGCCGTATCCGATGTGTGAGCGTACGACGATCAGCGAAGGCCGGGTCGTCTCGACTTTAGCGGCTTCGATCGCGCGATTCAATGCAGCGAGGTCGTTGACATCCGCGACATGCTGGACGTGCCAGCCGTAGGCTTCCCACCGCGCACCAGTATCGTCGCTAAAGGTCAGCGCAGTGTCGCCTTCGATGGTGATGTGATTGTCGTCGTAGAACCCGATCAGCTTGCCAAGCCTGGTGTGACCAGCGAAGGAACCAGACTCGTGGGAGACTCCTTCCATCATGTCTCCATCGCTGGCGATGAAGTACACGTAATGGTCGAAGATTCTCTGATCGCGGTTGAATACCGCGGCCATGTGTGCTTCGCCGACAGCCATGCCGACGGCGTTGCCGACACCCTGACCGAGCGGGCCCGTAGTCGTTTCGACGCCTGGCGTATCTCCGTACTCGGGATGTCCCGGCGTCTTGCTCTCCCACTGCCGGAATTGTTTCAGGTCGTCGAGAGTGAGCTCATAGCCGGTGAGGTAGAGCACACTGTACAAAAGCATCGATGCGTGTCCGGCCGACAACACGAAGCGATCGCGATTCAGCCAATTGGGATCGGCGGGATTGTAGCGGAGGTGCTGGGTCCAGAGCACGTACGCGAGCGGCGCCAGCGCCATTGGAGTGCCCGGATGTCCCGAGTCGGCTTTCTGGACCGCATCCATCGCCAGGACTCTGATCGCATTGATGCAGAGATCCTCGAGGGATTGGCCGGAGCCGGCAGGGGGAGAGGAGGGTGCTGATCTCGGGGCGGTCGCGGTGTCGGCTGATTGGGACATAAAAAAACGGGCTTGTGGATTCTTAACGGAAGGGGTGCGAGGTGCCAGCAGCGTAGATGCCAGTGATCAGTTCACTACGCCGGGACTTCTCTTTGGGTGTTCTCATTTGCAAGCTAGCTCATACTCGTGCGCGTTGCAGGGCGAGCCATTCTGCAGCCTCGCGAACTTCGCTCGGCACCAGGCTGTGAGCGGCGAGCTGCCACTTGAGGGTTACATCCGCGTGCGCGGACTCGAAAAGGGCTACAAGCCGCTCGACACTCGTAGTAGGCACGATCGGATCCATGCGTCCGGCGGAAATGAACACTGCGGAGCCACTGAGATCCCTCTGCTCAGTGGGCTCGTAAACGAGCATCGGCCGCAACAGAATCGCTCCTTGCAATATTCCCGGCTGTATCAGCATCACGGTTGACGCGATGTTGGCGCCATTCGAGTAGCCGAGGGCGAAAATCCGCTCAGGATCGAGTCTGTAGGTAATGACCGCGGAGCGGACGAAGCGTGCAAGCTCCTCGGCGCGTGAGCGAACTTCCTTCGGGTCGAATACACCCTCCGCGAGACGCCTGAAGAATCGCGGAGCGCCGTTCTCGAGCACGTTGCCGCGCGGGCTTAAGATCGCGGCTCCTGGTGCTACGGCCTGGCCGATGCCGACGAGATCATTTTCGTCGCCGCCAGTGCCGTGGAGAACCAATAGCGTCTCGCCTGAAGCGGGATCCTCCGCTGGTATGAAGCGGTGGATGAAGCCGAGATCTTCAGTCATGCATTTGGTCCACGTAGCTCGAGCGGGATGCGGATGTTGGGTAGCAGCGCTTCAATCTCAAATCGACGCGGCTCCAGCCAGTCTGGGAGCTTGAGCGACTGGCCAAGAGCATCGACCGGCTCGTCGACTGCGAATCCGGGACCATCGGTCGCGATCTCGAAGAGCACGCCTCCGGGCTCGCGGAAATAAATCGACTTGAAATAATCGCGATCCAACTGTGGCGTAACATTGTAGCCGAGCGAACTTAGTTCGGAACGAACCCTAAGCTGCTCGGCTTCGTTGGCGCTGCGGAACGCCACGTGATGCACAGTTCCCGCTCCCATGACACCGGCCCAGATGCCCGGCACGCAGCGGAGATCGACGATCGTTCCCGGCCTACCATTCCCGCTGGCGTACCGGAAGATGCTTCCCTGCTCGCGCACGAGCTCGAAGCCGAAGGTGTTGGTGAGAAGCTGCCCCGTCAGCTCGTTGGCGTCGAGCCAGAGAGTTATCGAATAAAGGCCGCGGATGGAGTGCTCGGCAGGAACGCCTGCTGCTGACCACCCGCCCTGCATGCTGACGTCAGGATGCGCGACCAGCTCACCCATGAATCCTTCGTGATCCTTGAATGCGATCACGCGCTCATCATCATACCGTGCGGCGGGCTGCTCGAACTCCACCCTTTTTTTGATGAGCCGCTCTATCCAGAAGCCCACCGAGCTGGGAAGAATCGAGAAGGATGTAACGGCGACCTGACCGCCGCCTTGTCGACCGCGGCGCGCGTCGGGCCAGGGAAAGAATGTCAGGATACTGCCCGGACTTCCGTTCTCGTTTCCGAAGTAGAAGTGATAGGTGGTGGGGTCGTCGAAGTTCACGGTGCGCTTGACGAGGCGGAGTCCGAGGATGCCGGCGTAAAAATCGAGGTTTCGCTGTGGATTGCTGGCGATCCCGGTGACGTGATGAATACCGGCAGTCCGGAAACTCATCGTGCTGATTCCGCGAGAGACTCCGTCGGCGCGGACAGCCGGACCGTCGGGTTAGCTTCTTTTTTGCATCTCGGATGGCATACTTTCTCCAATGTCTGCTCTTCCATTAAAGCAACGGACATGCCGCTAGCTGAGGCATCTGATGTGAGTCGTACCCGGAGCGCTAGGAAGACCAAGACCAAGCCCAGGAAAAAAAGACGCTTTCGCAGCCTGAGCGATCCGCGCACGCTCAGCGAGCTTGCGTTGCGCCTGAAAGAGGGAATTTACATTACGACGCTGGACGGCGAGATCGTCGATGCCAATCCGGCATTTCTGGAGATGTTCGGCGTCGAATCGCTGGAAGATCTGAAGGGATCTCGCACCAGTGATTTCGTGAAACCGGAAGTTCGAGCAAGGGAGATGGCGCAACTCGAGCGCGAAGGTTCGGTGCGTGATGTCGAATTCCAGCTCACGCGACGGGACGGAAAGACGAGAACCGTCGTCGACAGCGCATTCCTTTCGATGGATCCGGAAAGCGGAGAGAAGTACTGCCATGGTATCCTCATCGACATCACCCATCGCAAGGAGCTACAGACACAACTCCTCGAACTGAGCATCCGTGACCCGCTCACCGGCTGTTACAACCGCCGCTATCTGAACACCGTCTCGCGCCAGTGCGAGGCGCAGCAGAAGGGCGAGTGGGGATGCATCTATCTCGATATCGATCACTTCAAGCAATACAACGACAAGAACGGTCATGCCGAAGGCGATGCAGTATTAGTGAAGATGGCGCGCTTCCTCATGCGGCATGTGCGCGCCGAGGAAGCGGTTGTACGCGTGGGCGGCGACGAGTTTCTGGTGGTGCTGTGCGACTCCGATGAGGACCAAACCGAGCACGTAGTGGCAAGGCTGAGCGCTGCAGCGCCAACGTCAGCGCCGGTGCCGTTTTCGATGGGGTGGGCCGCGAGAAGAAATGGCGAGACGTTCGAAAACACTGTGGTTCGCGCCGACCACCAGCTATTGGCGGTGAGGGTAGATGAGCGCCGCGACCTGCAGAAACGGCGCAAGAAAGCGCGGCCTCGGTAGGTTCCTTTTTCGGCGTTAACCCCCTCCAGCAAGGTCCTATAACCGGCAAAACACCAAAGCGCTCAGCCGGTGTGCAAGCGCCCAGCTGACACACGTCCCACTGTAGAACCTTCTTCTACTGGTGTGACATGCGCTCATTACTTCTGGCAATCGCTTTTGGGGTTCCGCAGCTCCTTTCAGCACAAATCGCTGACGCTCCGACGCGTCCATTTCCGTGCCCCGTGCCGCCACCCTGCCGGCCGGGTCAGCCGTGCATCATGCGGTCGTGCGGAATTCCGTTCACCGACGTCGTTCGACAGAGCAGCGATGTGCGGGTCAACCTCGTCGACCGCGTGCTTCGCTACGAGATTACGGAAACGTTCGTGAATCGTGGCAGCAGAGTTGGCGAAGCGGATTTCATGTTCCCGCTTCCGAAAGGCGCTGCATTCCAGGATCTGAAGCTTTCAATTAACGGCGAGCTCGTCTCCGGCGAGACGATGAGCGCCGATCGTGCGCGACAGATCTATGAGGACATCGTCCGCCGCCAGCGCGATCCGGCGTTGCTGGAATGGATGGGATACGGACTCCTGCGCGCCAGAATTTTCCCCATCGCTCCCGGCGAACAGAAGAAAGTCGTGGTGCGCTTTCAGACCGTCGCCGAGCGCGAGGGTGATGCGCTGCGAATCGATTACTTCCGCGGAATGCGCGCGAATCAATTTGCGACGGGTCAACAGCCGGAAGGACGCGTGTCGTTCGTGCTTACTTATCCGAACGATCCGATGTACGGAACCGCTTACTCTCCGACGCACTCGATCTTCGAGCAGCGCTACGCTACAGAGTCGTACGACGATGGATACAACGAAGGGGATCGCTCCTTCGCATCCAGCTATCGTGGGTCCGTGCGCCGGTTTGAGGTGAGGGACGCGCGAGGAGAGGTCACGCTCCTCATCCCAATCCGGCGTACAGCCAGCGCGGCGATAAGCCTGCTGGCCAATGCGCCGGGAAATGACGATGGTTTCGCACTGATCACGCTGTCGCCGCCCGCGGTTCGTCCACGGGCCGTCCCGCGTGACGTGACGTTCGTGATCGACGTCTCGGGCTCGATGAGCGGACAGAAGATCGAGCAGGCCCGGTCGGCGGGAAAACAGCTACTGAGAACATTGTCGCCGATGGATCGTTTCCGTCTGATCGATTTCTCGAGCGACGTACGAACGTTCCGTGATGATTTCTCGACAGCGACGCGCGAGAACATCCGCGCGGCGGAGCGCTACCTGGATGATCTGGACGCACAGGGATCTACGAACATCTCCGGCGCGCTCGACGAGGCGCTGTCAGCGCGAGTTCAGTCGGGAAGACTGCCGATCATATTGTTTCTGACCGACGGTCAACCAACCGTTGGAGAGCGCGATGCCTCGGTGATCGCGGCGAATGTGGCCAAGCAGCGTGGACCCCGCCGACTGTTCACGTTCGGTGTGGGCGCCGATCTCAACGTGTCACTGATCGAGCAGCTCGCTCTGGAAGGTCGTGGTACCGCGAGCTTCGTACGTCCGGACGAGTCGGTCGAGCGTGCCGTAGGCATCGTCGCCAGCCGCCTGACAAGTCCGCTCGTCACCGATGTTCGCGTTCACGCTGACGGAGTGCGTCTGCTCAAGATGCACCCGTCGGGGGCGGTAGACATATTTGCCGGAGAGGATCTGGTGCTGCTCACGCGGTATGACGGGAGCGGAAATGCAACGTTACGCTTCGACGGCCAGACGACGAGTGGACCCGTGACCTGGACAAGCCGCGTGTACTTCCCCGAGCGCTCACGCGAGAATCCGTTTGTGGCTCGCCTGTGGGCGACGCAGCGGGTGGGTTACCTGAGTGCGGAGAAGCGCAAGAACGGGGGATCACGTGAGATCGACGACGAGATCCGCGATCTCGGCGACCGCTTCGGGATTCCGACCGAGTTCTCGTCGTACCTGGTGGTCGAGCCGGGAATGAATCGTCAACGTCAGTTGTCCGGCAACATGGCTTTACAATCAGTTGTGACAACGAGCGCGGCGACTGGCGCCCCGTCAGCTGCACCGGCACCACAGCGGTTCGAGGCGGCGAAGGCTGCGTCGGCGCAGCGTGGGGCTACAAGTATGGCCGCTGCGGACGCCGCATTGGGAATGCGTGACGACGCGGGTGTTCGCCGTGCAGGCAATGTCACTTTCATTCTGAGTGACAGCGTCTGGACCGATGTCCGTTACAAGAGGACGGGCCAGTTGCTGCGCATCAAGCCGTTCTCGGACGCCTACTTCAAGGTGTTGGAACTACAGCCTGATCTGCGCGAGCCCTTCTCCATCGGAGATCGCGTGATCGTCGCCGGTCGCAGCATGGCGATCGAGCTGACTCCGGCTGGTGTAGAAAGTCTGACAGATCGTGATCTGGCGATGTTGAGAGACCGCTGGTAACTGAGTGACCGACGTCGAACGACTCTTCCGAACGTACAACGCCGCGTTGGTGAGATATCTGACGCGGCGTTTGGGAGATCGCGACTGGGCGGAAGAAGTGGCGCAGGAGACTTTTGTGCGTGCACTGAGACAGACTTCGATACAGAACGAGCGAGCGTGGCTGTTTGCCGTGGCGACCAATCTCGTGCGGGACGAAGCGAGGAAGGATGTCAGGCGCCGAAAGCATCTGGCACTCCTGGCAGAGCAAGAGCGCGAAAGCGCGGTCGAGCCGGAGGAGACGACGCTCGAACGGGCTCAGGAAGCGGCAATGGCGAGAAAGGCGGTTGACGCCCTGGCCGAACGTGACCGGCTCGCCCTGCTCATGCGGGAAGAAGGATTGGATTACAACGAGATCGCGGAAGCGCTGGAGCTTTCGCCGGGCTCGGTAGGAACGACGCTGTCTCGTGCGAGACGGCGGCTGGTAGAGAGCTACGAAGCATTGCAGAAGAGTCGCGAAGAGAGAGAGAAGAATGCAGCATCTTGACGAAGGAACGATTCACTCGTGGCTTGATGGCGCGCTGAACGCCGAGGAAGCCGCACGGGTGGAGGCGCACGTCAAGGAGTGCGCGCAGTGTCAGGCAGCAGTTGCCGAGGCGCGCGGTTTCATTGCTGCATCCTCACGGATTCTGACGGCGCTGGACAACGCGCCGCGCGGAGTGATACCTGCCGCCGTGCCGAAGAGACGACTCGATCCGATGGTCTGGCGAATTGCGGCGTCGGTGCTGGTAGTCGCTTTGGGCAGTGTTCTCGTAATCAGAGAACGCGGCATCGGTGAAAAGATCTACACGACGACCGAATCACCTGATACCGTGTCTGCTTCTGCCCCGCCGGTTACAGTATTGTCAAACCAGAAGCCTGCGGCTGCACCTCAAAGCGCCAATGCGGGAAGCGGGAAGCGGGAAGCGGGAAGCGTGGGACAAAACCGCAGTCAGGCTGCAGCGGTGGCTACTACACCAACGCGAGTGGCGGCTCCGTCGCCGGCCTCAGTTGGGGGAGGGAATGCCGCCCCCCGTCAGGATCTGAACAAAGCTGCTGCTGTCCCGCAAGTCACCGCGCAGAATGCGCCGGGTCGATTTGAGGCTGCCGCCGCTGGACGAGGATCTGCTGTCCCATCGATGGATGCGATGGCGGACGAACAGCCCGTCAGAGTGGTCGGCAGACCCAGAGCGCTCGGTGAGAAGCTGACGTTGTACGAGGTGGCACCAGGCGACACGGTAATGCTCGCCGAGCAGGTGGAAATGGAGCTTCAGTCGGTTGTCGTCACCGGAGCAGGTGTGTCGCTGCAAGGGGCAACGGCTGCGGCGGCGCCGGAAGCGAAACGTGCCGCCAAGCTCGCTCCAACCCAGGACACTCAGCGCTCTGCGCAAGCGCAAGCGCCAGCTCCACCTGCAGTGTCCGTTTCATTTGCCCAGACTCCGGACGGTACGGCAACGCTCACCTGGAGAGATTCCGCGAGCGGAAAAGTCATGAGGCTTTCAGGGCATCATACTCGCGCGGAGCTCGAGGAGATCAGGCGCAGAATAGAGCGGGCGAGAACTGCTGCAGCGGATTCAGTAAAGAAAGACCGTTAGCCCTCGCGCCCGCGCGATGACGGCGGCCAATGGCTACGCCGTGACGGCTGACTCCTGCATGGCCATTCCCATCGAGTGGTAGCCTTTGTCCACGTATACCACCGTGCCGGTGATTCCCGCCGCCAGTGGACTGGACAAAAACGCTGCTGTATTCCCGACATCTTCCGCCTGGAGGGGCTCAGTAAGCGGAGAATTCTCGGCGCAGTATTCAACCATCTTCTCGATGATGCCGATCGCGCTGGCGGCGCGCGACGCCAACGGTCCGGCGGAGATGGCGTTGACGCGGACGCCGTACTTTCGGCCGGCTTCGAAGGCGAGGACGCGTGTGTCGCTCTCGAGTGCCGCTTTCGCCGATGACATTCCGCCACCGTAACCAGGAATGACGCGCTCGCTCGCCATGTAGGTGAGTGAGAGGAACGAGCCGCCTTTACGCATCAGGGGCCCGAGCCGCGACACCATCGAAGTAAGTGAGTAAGCGCTGACACTTATCGCGGTGAGATATCCGGCGCGGCTCGTTTCGAGCAAAGGCTTCTTCACTTCAGGACCGTTCGCCAGCGAATGAATGACGATATCGAGCGAGTCCTTTCCGAAGTCGGACTCGATGCGCTGCACCATTCCGTCGATGCTGAAATCGCCGGTGTCCTTGTAGCGCTTGTTGGTGCGGATGTCCTCTGGTGCGTCGGCGAGCGTGTCAAAGGATGCGTCGAGCGGATAGATCTTCTCGAACTGGAGCAGCTGTCCGTTGGATAACATGCGGGACGTGTCCATCTTGCCGCGCTCGAGCAGGTTCATGAAGATGTTGAGCGCGGGCGGCCATGTGCCCACTGATACCGTTGCCCCCGCCTCGATAAGCGCCTTGGCGATGGCAAACCCGAATCCGGCGTCATCGGCCACACCCGCAACCAGCGCGCGCTTGCCGCTAAGATCAATGTTCAGCATTTGAGTGATATCGCCGTTAATAAACGGATTTACAAGGGGTAAGAGTCTTGCATTCGGATTGAGCGCGGGGCGGGGACATCGTCATTCCTGGCGCTTCAAACCGGAGGTCGTCGCTTGACTGGGAAGCTATTTCGTGCTGGAATCCTGCTGCTCCTCCTCGGTAGCAGCGTTGGCGCGCAGGTAGAGGACACGATCAACAAGAAAACTCCTTTGCTGGTCGGCAAGGATGCACTGCTCCTTGGCGTCTTCGCGCTTGGCACAGCGGCAGTGGCGCCCATCGACATGAAAATTGCCAACCGGCTGCAGGATCCTGGCACGCAGGAGAACCGGTTTTTGCGAACGGCGGCGACCGGATTTCGCCTTCTCGGTGATCCGGGGTCGGCGGTGACTGGTCTCGGCATTTATGTCGTTGGCCGGATCGATGGCCAGCGACGGGTGCAGTCACTTGGCCTGCACAGCGTCGAGTCGATTGTGCTCGCTGACTTACTGGCTGGTGGAATAAAGTTGATGGCGGGCAGGCAGCGGCCGTACATCGACATCAAGAACCCGTATAATTTCCAGCTCTGGCGGGGATTCGTTGGTGATCAGTTCCGATCTTTTCCCTCCGGGCATTCAGTCACCGCGTTTGCATTTGCGTCGACGTTGACGCGCGAAACGCAATTCTGGTGGCCGCACGCGGCGTTCTGGATTGGGACCGTTTTCTATGGCGGTGCAGGTCTGGTTGGCGCGTCACGGATGTACAACAACATGCACTGGGCGAGCGATGTCGTGGCGGGCGCGGCGATCGGAACTATCATCGGTCTCAAAGTCGTCAAGTACACACACTCGCATCCGGACAACCGCATCGACGTCAAACTCATCAAGGGAAAGAGCTCGCGAATTCAAATCAATCCGGTGCTGTATTCAATACAGTTCTAATCGCTTGAAAAGTTCTCATGGCGAGTAATGCTTGCAGCTAAATGGCATCTTCATTCTAGCGGAACTGCCGGGAGACATCGGCGAGCGAGTGCGGGCGCTCAATGAGCGCTACGACCTCAAGCTGGCGCGATACAAGCCGCCCCACATAACGCTGACGGGATCGTCGGGAGCGGGTCCAATTCCGCCGTCGACCGACGTCGAGGAAATGCGTCAGAAGCTCGAGCCTATCGCCGCGGACACGGCGCCGATCACGCTTTCCTTCCGGCCGGCGCAAAGGTTCATGCAGACTGACATCATCGTCCTGCCGATCGACCCGCACGGCCCGATCAGGGTGCTCCACGACAGGTTAGTGAGAAGCGGGCTGCCGTTCACGAGGGCGCGGTACACTTTTAGCCCACATTGTACCCTGAGCTTGTACCCGTCGCTGGATCCGCAATCGATCCGCGAGCTGCTCAGTACTCGAATGCCGGAGCCGTTCGTGATAAGCGCAATTCAGCTCTATCACACGCGTGATCCACAACCTTCACGAAAGCTGCTAGAGCTGTCTCTTGCTGGTGGAACTGCGAAAGCTTGAGATAGCGTGGCGCGCGATCTGGATGCGGCTGCTCGGTTGGATGCTCCCCGGTCCAGCGGAGACAAGTCTGCCGCCAGCGACGAACTCCGATTTTCGCGTGCTGTTCATACGCTACGAGCGTATCGGCGACATGATCATGGCTACGTCCCTGATCCGCAACATCGCCGCGGCGATACCGGGTGGAAAGGTCGATGTGCTGGCAACGCCGACCACGGCGCCGGTGCTGGAAGGAAATCCATACGTCGGGAACGTGCTGATGCTGGAGAGAAAATCGTTTCGCAGCTACGGCGAGATCATGAAGCGGCTGAGACGCGAGCGCTACACAGTGATGGTGGACGGCAGGATCAACAATCCGCCGGTCTTCACGTCGACTCCGCTTCTCATGTACGCGGGAGGGGCGCGATTCAGGGTTGGAGCGCACCGCGACGCGCGCATCTACAACGTTCGGGTACCGGAGTGGAATCGCGTCGATCACTACATGGAGGGCTCGAAGCACCTGGCGGTTCCATTCGGAGTCAATCCGACTTCGGTCGATTGGCAGCCGGAGATTTTCCTGGCGGATGAAGAGCGTCAGCGTGCCGAAGCGAAGTGGAAAGAAGCGGGCGAGCTGGTTGCCAGGAATGACGCCGGCGGCGGCCCGACAAAACGCCTATTGGTCAATCTATCGGCATCGGAGCCCAAGCGGCGGTGGCCCGATGGAAAGTTCATCGCGACGCTGCAGGTCGCTCGCTCGCGCGCTCCGCGAATGCCGATGATCGTGATCGGTTTGCCGGCGGAATGGGAGAGCGTGAACAAGGTTGCGTCGCAGGTGGATGCACTACCCGTGCAGACACCACTGCTTCGGGACGCCTTCTCGCTGGTGGGAACGGCAGACATGGTGTTCACGCCGGACACGAGCATCTCGCACGCAGCGTCGGCGTTCCGAAAGCCATCGCTGGTGTTGCTCAAGCGGGAGCATAAACCGTATGCGCCGTGGAATACGCCGGGCGAGATCATTGCCTGGAACGAGGACCAGATACATCAGCTGCCACACGAGCGGGTCCGCGACGCGCTCGACAGGTTGTTGGCGGCCTACGGGGGTTAACCGCGAACGGCTGAGATCGTCTAATGGGTATGAATACGGACTTGTTCACCCCTGTCGGCGGTATCCGAATGCTTCGAACGCTCTTGTTGAGATCAACGCTTGTGGTGACAGCAGCAGCTATGATTTCAGGACGCGCGCTCGCTCAACATTCGCATAGTCACTCCGATACTGCGGCGACGTCGCCAGCTGCCGGCCGCGACATGGCAGGAATGGATATGAGTGGTGGCGATGATTGGCGGATGGCGGCGATGGCCAGGCACATGGCCTACTCGAGTCCACGCCCGTTGACGGCTGCCGATTCGCTTCGCTCGGCGCTGGTGATCAACGAGCTGCGTCAGGCGATCGCCAAGTATCAGGACGTAGAGGTCGCCGAGGCTGATGGCTTCAAGATGTTCGCGCCGCAAATCAAGAATCAGCCGCAGTATCATTTCACGAAGGGCTGGAACGCGTTTCGAAACCAGTGGGGATTCGATCCGGCTCGTCCCACGTCGCTTCTCTATAAGAAAGACGGGCAGGGACAGTTTCATCTGATCGGCGCGATGTACACGGCGTCGCGCCGTACTTCGGAAGACGACCTGAATCAACGGGTTCCGCTCAGCATCGCTCGCTGGCATCGTCACGTGAACTGGTGCATTCCAGCGCGCCACCCGAAGGAGCGGTGGTACGAGACGAAGAATGGGCGGCCGATCTTCGGCCCGCTGGGCGTTGCGACGAGGGAAGAGTGTGAGGCAGCCAATGGCCGCTTCATCCCGCAGGCGTTCGGCTGGATGCTACACGCCAATACTTTTGCGGGGAATGATCTCAAATCCATCTGGCACGACGACCATATGGATCACGATCATGCGATGATCGGCGACCCTAAATAAGGGCTGCGGACTGCGGACCAACTGCATTTCGAGCTGCGAACTGATTGCGAACCACGAACTGACTGCGGACTGTGAGCAGACTGCAGACTGCGGACTGCGAACTGTTTGGCTGCCGTTTTAGATTGTCCGCATGCCTCCACAATTTATTTATGTAATGAAAGACCTGCGGAAGGTCGTCCCGCCGTCGCGGGAGATCCTTCGTGGGATCTGGTTGTCCTTTTACCCCGGTGCGAAGATCGGGGTGCTCGGCGCCAACGGTGCTGGGAAATCTTCGCTGCTCAAGATCATGGCCGGCGTAGATCACGATTTTCAGGGCGAAGCGTGGCCGCATGAGGGCACGCGCATCGGCTTTCTGTCGCAGGAACCGCAGCTTGACGCGTCGAAGAACGTAAAGGAAAACGTCGATCTCGCCGTAAAGCCCGTGCGCGATCTGCTCAAGAGATTCGAGGAGATCTCGAACAAATTCGCCGAGCCGATGTCGGACGACCAGATGACGAAGCTGCTCGACAGCCAAGCGAAAGTGCAGGAAAAGATCGATGCGATCAATGCCTGGGACATCGATCGCAAAATAGAGATCGCGATGGACGCGCTTCGTCTGCCACCGGCCGATGCAGACGTCGGCAAATTGTCGGGCGGAGAAAGACGGCGAGTCGCGTTGTGTCGCACGCTTCTCGAGGAGCCGGATATGCTGCTGCTCGACGAGCCCACCAACCATCTCGATGCTGAATCGGTTGCCTGGCTGGAGCGGTATCTCGCCGAGTTTCCGGGAACGGTCGTGGCCGTAACGCACGATCGATACTTTCTCGATAACGTGGCCGGCTGGATTCTGGAGCTGGATCGCGGCGCTGGAATTCCCTACGAGGGCAACTACAGCTCCTGGCTCGATCAGAAGCGGACGCGGCTCGCTCAGGAGGAGAAGCAGGCATCAGCCCGACAGCGTACTCTCGAGCGCGAGCTGGAGTGGGTGAGAATGTCGCCGCGGGCGCGTCAAACAAAGAGCAAGGCGCGCATTCAGAAGTACGAGGAGCTGGCGAGCGCGGCGGAAGGCGAGAAGATCATGCAGAACGAGATCGTCATTCCGCCGCCGGCGCGACTCGGCAATGATGTCGTGATCGCGAAGGGGCTGAAGAAAGCTTACGGCGACAAAGTGCTGTTCGATGATCTCTCGTTCTCGCTGCCGCGTGGCGGAATCGTCGGAATCATCGGGCCAAACGGCGCCGGCAAGACCACGCTGTTTAGGATGATCATCGGGAGGGAGAAGGCCGACGGTGGCTCGCTCACGATTGGTGATACGGTGCAGCTCGCGTACGTCGATCAGGCGCGCGAGCTGAATGACGCAAATACCGTCTACAAGGAAGTGAGCGAAGGGAACGACATCATCATGGTCGGCAAACGCGAGATGCAGGCGCGCGCGTATCTGGCGCAATTCAACTTCAAGGGTCCCGATCAGCAGAAGAAAGTGGGCGATCTCTCGGGTGGAGAGCGCAACAGACTTCATCTGGCGAAGCTCCTGAAGTCAGGCGGAAACCTGCTGCTCCTCGACGAGCCGACGAACGACCTCGATGTCGACACGCTTCGCGCACTCGAGGAAGCGCTGATCGACTTCCCGGGCTGTGCAGTGGTGATCACGCACGATAGGTGGTTTCTCGACCGCATCGCGACCCACATCCTCGCCTTCGAGGGAGATTCGGAGACGGTTTGGTTCGAAGGGAATTACCAGAGCTACATCGAGGATCTAAGACGGCGCAAGGGACCGGATGCAGATCAACCGCATCGAATTGCCTACAAGAGGCTGGTGCGGGCGTAACTAAGCCCAGTAAGCAGCTCCGCCTTGCCTGATTGCACCCCGTGGCCCCAGCATATGTCATCCCGTTTTCGGAGGCTTCATGCGGCTCGCCGGCTGGATTGGTGTCCTGCTCATCGTGGGCGGTATCATCATCGTCGCGATGCGTGGAATACCGTACACGAAAAGTCGTAATGAGGTCGAGGTCGGCCCACTTAAGGTCACTGCGCAGGAGCGGGGTTTGGTCACGCCTGCTGTCGGGCTCGTTGCCATCGTCGTCGGCGCAGTTCTGGTCTTCGCCGGGCGGAAGCCCTCGGCATAAAATGCGACTGACCCACTAGACGGATCGCTTACAACACGCTGGTCCGAGCATAAATTCCTGAATATGCTCCAAAACCCCGCTCGCACCATGCGAGACGTGTCTACGCTCGTCGTCGCATTTCTTCTTCCTGCAGCAGCGAAAGGTTCGGCGCAGGAGCCGCAGCAACCGGCTCAGCCCATTCCCCCGGTCGAAGTCATCGCCACGAAAATCCCGGAAAGACCCCATGATGTCGCAGCGTCGATCGAAGTCTTCTCCGGCGACGAGCTGCGCGCGCGTGGTGTGACGTCACTCAAGGACGCACTTGCTCTGGCGACAGGCGTTGCGATTGCACCCGGTGGCGATGCCGGCCCGGCGAGCGCGGTACCCGAGTTCTGGGGTGTGCGCGAGTTCGACGCGTTTCTGCTCGTGGTTGACGGCGTGCCGTGGGGCGGAGCGTTCAACCCCGCGATTTCCACGCTGAGTCTGCAAGATGTGGAGCGCATCGAAGTCATGCGTGGTCCTGCTCCGGTCACCTATGGTGCAACGTCATTCGTCGGTGTGATCCACGTCGTGCACCGTTCCGGCGGAGCTAACGATCGGTCCGCCGAAATACGTGGCGGAAGCTTTGGCTCTGGCGCCGTGTCTGCCGATTTACCGTTCGGCAGTCTGGGGCAATGGAAGTCCCGACTCAGCGGCGACTTTGAGCGCGAAGGATTCAGGGACGAGCACACATCGTTCTCGCGAGGCCACGCGCTGTGGCGTACGGCAAGGGTCCATGACGACCGTCAGACATGGTTTTCAGCGGACATCAACGTTCTTCGCCAGGAACCAGCCAGCCCATATCCCCGTGAAGGTACTGGCCTCTCGACACAGGTGCCCCTCGACGCGAACTACAACCCCGCCGATGCTTTCCTCAACGAAAACCGGTTTGCCTTGTCGGGCGGGCTGGAGCGGCCGCTGCTCGGCGCAACCTGGGCTACAATGGCGTCGTACACTTTTTCGGGCCAGAGTCTATTTCGCGGTTTCCTGACAGATATCTCGAACACGCCGAACAATGCATCAGGATCACGAGAAGATATCGACATCAACGATGTCTACGCAGACACCCATCTCGCCTGGCAAACGATTCCCCAGCTGCGGTTCCTGGCTGGCGCTGACGCATTGTTTGCTAGCGGTGAGGGAAGAGGGGCCACCTTCACCTACACCGTCCCACTCGAGGGGTCGACGCAGACGGCGGTAGCCGAACCCACGACGTTCGACAAGGACGCAGGGAGTGATCGCAGATTTCTGGGCGCGTACGGATCTGTGGAATGGCGGCCCATCTCCCGACTCAGCGTGAACGGCGGCGTGAGGTTGAACGCTACTACGGAGAGCCGCGGCGAAGGTGCAGAGGTGACGCATACACGCGTGAGCGGCGCGCTCGGCGCAATCTTCGGGGTCTGGGAGCAGGACGCGGATCACCTGCGCGTGTTCGCGAATTATCGGAACACCTTCAAACCGGCCGCATTCGACTTCAGCCTC
>QHUA01000018.1 GCA_003221805.1 Gemmatimonadota bacterium | reverse complement strand
CCATGGCCACCCTACAACTTCGTTAACATCAAGTTGAAGCTGGAAAAGGCGATCTGACGCGGCTCTGATTAAATGGGACTTCTCACCAACATTCTGCTCGCTCCGTTCCTCGGGCCCGTGTGGGCCTCGCGGTGGACGCTCGACAAGGTGGATCGCGTCGTGCGCGAGGAGCTGACCGACGATACGCCGATCAAGGAAGATCTGATGAAGCTCCAGATGCGGCTGGAGATGGGTGAGATCGACGACGCCGAGTACGTGAGGCAGGAGGCCGAGATAATGCAGCGCCTCCGGGAAGTGCGCGAATGGCGTGAGAAATTTGGAATGTCCACTGGCGCCGGACCGGTGCGCGTCGCCGGCAGCGACGACACGGAGTAGCGAGATTACCGGCGCGCTTCGATGATCGAGCGCCTGTGCTACGTGTACGGAGTCGTCGGCTCCTCTCTCCAGTCGAGCACCGCTCCAACAGGGATAGACGACGGGCCCGTTTCGGTCATACCAAACGATGACTATGCTGCGCTGGCGACATCGGTCAGCGCAGAGGACTACGCACCCGACAGGGTGGAGAGCCTCACCGCCGATGTCGATTGGGTGAGTCAACGGGCAATGGCCCACGATCGAGTGCTCACCTGGGCGTCGGACAACGGCGCCGTCATCCCGTTCCCGATGTGGACGCTATTCCGAGATGCCAAAGCGGTGAAAGGGATGCTCCGCAAGCGGATGAAGGAGCTGAAGACCACGTTCGCCCGGATTCGCGATGGCAGGGAGTTCATCGTTCGCGTCTACGTCCAGCCGGGCGTCCTCAAGGACCACCTCGGCGATCACAGCAGCGAGCTCAAATCGCTGGAGACAGAAGCGGCGGGGTCGTCGCCGGGCCAGAAGTATCTCCTCGAGCGGAAAATCGAAAACCTGCGACGCGATGCCGGACGCGACGTGACAGCGAAAGTCGCCGGCGAGATTCACGACTCGCTCCGCACCGCCTCGATGGAATCGGTGCGCGAGCAGCCGGTGAACTCCGGTGCCCCGCGAGAGCAGGGACGCGCGATTCTCAACGCGTCATTCCTCGTTGCTCCGCCGCGCGTGGTGGAATTCCAGACGGCGCTGACGCGGATGGTCAACAAGCACGAGCCGTCCGGATTCAAGTTCGACTTCACCGGCCCCTGGCCGCCCTACCACTTTGTCGGGGAGAGAAGCGAGTGAGCGTTGACGAGATATTCGGCCCGCCGCGCATTGAGTTGGCGGAGGTCCTGAATCACGTCCTCGACAAAGGCGTGGTGCTACGCGGAGAGGTCATGCTTGCCGTAGCCGACGTTGACCTGATCAAACTCGATCTCGGACTGCTGCTCACCGCCGTCGAATCGGCGATGCGGTCTCCACGCGGGACCCGGCCGCGTCAACCCGGACTCATCGCGCCACGCGATGAATCGGCATCCGTACTTTCCTCCGGGTCGACGATGGAGAGCCAGGTAGTTGAAGCCCTCCCCGCGCCAAAAGATGCTCCGATCACTCCCCTGGAAGAGGTTGCTGAAGCGTTGCCGCCGCGTCTTAATACCGACCCCGACAAGGTCGAGAACGGACTCGCCAAGCTCGTCTTGACGTTGATTGAGGTATTGCGTAAGGTCCTAGAGCACCAGGCAGTTCGGCGAATGGAGGGGGGACATCTGAGCGACGCGGAGATCGAGAAGCTCGGAGTCGCGTTGCTCCGCCTCAATGACCGGATGCAGGAAATGAAGGGGATCTTCGGTTTGACCGATGAAGATCTCCAGATCGATCTGGGCCCCCTAGGCAAGTTACGATAACCCGGCGCACGAGCCGAACGGAGACGACTGCTTGGCAGACTTAATAGCCCCGTCGCGTACCTACGGTCTCGTCGACATTCTCGATCGCGTGCTCGACAAGGGCCTCGTCGTGGTCGGCGATATCAAGATCAACCTCGCCAACGTCGAGCTCCTCACCATCCAGATCAGGCTCCTCATTTGCTCGATTGACAAGGCCGAGCAGATCGGCCTCAACTGGTGGAAAACTGATCCTCGCCTGAGCACTCACGCGCATCAGGCTGTACCACCGTCTACAACAACCGCCTCGGCAGCAAGACAACAGGAGTCACGACATGGCAGTTGAACGTTCCCCGAGCGGTAGCTCACTCATCGATGTACTCGACCGCGTACTCGACAAGGGCATCGTCATTGACGCGTGGGTTCGCGTCTCCCTCGTCGGTATCGAGCTCGCGACTGTAGAAGCGCGCATCGTCGTTGCCTCCATCGAGACTTACCTCAAATACTCGGAAGCAGTCGGACTCTCCCTGCCGGGATCGCGCCCGCGAGAGCTGACTGCAGGTGGAGCGGAGGAACTCGAGCGGATGCGGTCGGAAAATGCAGATCTGAAGCGGCGACTTGAGCGACTCGAAGCGTGAGAGCGCCGCGGTAGCTTCCAGCCCGCAACTCAGCGGAGAACGTCTCGCCGAACTTCTCTCCGCCATATCCGAGGCGCCAGATTTCGTCACTGCGGCGACCTACATGGTCGCGCAATTCGCCGATATCGTCGGAGCGCGTCGTGGCTTAGCAGTTACTCTTGATAGTCCACCGCGCGAGTTCGTCAGCACCGCCAGCATCGGATTCGACGAGAACCCGACCGGCATCTCGGTGCCAGCTGAAGACCTCTCCAATCCTCTCACGGTCTCAGCTCTTTCTCTCCACGCCATCAGCTGTGACGGTATGGCGCCGCTTCCCGGATTCCCCTTCGGTGAATGGACGGCCATTCCGTTCCCCCAACCGCAGTTCCGCGGCGCGCCGCCCATTCTTACCGACGCAGAGCTGGACATAATCCAGCTGGCTGGGTGTCAGTTGCGGCGGCGCGCGATCGTCGACCGGCGCCGAAAACTCGGACACGCTCCGGGCGGTGTCGTGCTTCTCGAAGCAAGTATCGAGGACGATCTGCTGGGAGCCTTGATGCACGCGGCAACGCTGGCGGGTCCAGTCCTGGCCCGCATGGCGGCGGTGGAGGAATTCCGCCTTTCCACCGGAAGGCTCGATCAGCAGCGTGAGATGCTGACGACGATCATGAATTCGCTCCCGGATCCCATCGTGATCATCAATGCCGATCGGGACATCGTCGTCCAGAACCAGCGTGCCGAGCATCTGCTCCACACAACGGACAAGGATTCCGACGGCCGACGGCGAGCGGTCGAAATCAACAATCTCCTGTTCACGTCGCACCTTTCAAAGGCGGCGATGGGCTCCAGGGAGACGAGTGGCGGCTCGCGCGAGCTGAATCTCGTCGACCCTGACGAAGGCACCGACCTGCTGTTCGAGGTTCTGACGCATCCGCTCGGCTCGACTGGCGCCGGTCAGGGTGGCGCGACTGTTTCGGTACTCCGCGACGTAACTGATTTGCGCCGCGCCTCCAACGAGCTGGAGCGTCAGGTCCAGCGCGTCAGGCTGGCGGAGATCGACGCCAAGAGAGAGCGCGATCGCCTGAACCTGATACTGGAGAACGTCGCTGACCCGATTCTCGTTACGGACGACCGCTCCAACATCATCCTGATGAACAAGGAGGCGGAGCAGCTATTCGAGGCCGACGACAGCGAGAGCTGGGAGCGGGCGTCGATGGTTCAGGCGAACGACACCAAGTTTACGACGTTCATCTCCGATTTTACGATCAGCTCCGCTCTCGCCCGACGCGAGCAGATGAAGTTGCACATTCCCGAGACTGGTGTTGAGCTGCCGGTGGAGGTCGTGTCCGGCAAAATTCTCAATCGCCGCGGTGAGCCGCTCGCCATCGTGTCGGTGCTCCATGATCTCACCGAGCAGGCCGAGAACGAGCGCCTGTACGAGGAGCTGAAGACGTTCTCCAGCCAGCTCGAAGAGCGCATTCAGGCCGCGACCGCCGACCTTGCCGAGCAGAATACGAGGCTCCAATGGCAGTCGCGTGAGCTGGAGAAAGCGAACCGACTCAAGTCAGAATTCCTCGCCAGCATGTCACACGAGCTGCGGACGCCCATCAACGCTCTCATCGGCTACGCCTCCCTGATGCTGGATCGCATCTATGGCGACCTGACGCCGCGGCAGGAGGAAGGCCTCAATCGAATCCAGGGCGCTGCGCAGCACCTGCTGGCGCTGATCAACGACATTCTCGACCTCGCCAAGATCGAAGCCGGAAGAATGCCGCTCCACCTGGACGATGTGACGCTGGGCGACATTGTCACGGAAATCTCCCAGCAGATCGAGCCGCTGGTGAAGAAGAAGCAGCTGACTTTCACGGTCGAGGTCCCGTCGCGGAGCCTGGTCCTCCACACCGACCGAACCAAGGTCAAACAAATTCTCCTGAACCTGCTTTCCAACGCCGTGAAATTCACTCATCACGGGGGCGAGGCAGACCTCCGCTTCGATGTCCGGGACACCGGCATCGGAATCAGAGAAAACGATCTCGAGTCGATCTGGGAGGACTTCCGACAGGTCGATCAATCCCGAACGCGCGAATTCGGCGGCACCGGTCTTGGGCTCAGCATCACCCGCAAGCTGGTGGACGCGCTCGGCGGGCATGTGTTTGCGGAGAGTACGTTCGGGAAAGGCTCGACATTCACGGTCGTGTTGCCGATCAGAAGCGTCATTCGCCCCGACGATCCAGCGCGCGTCATCGACGAAGTTCCGCCGCCATCGCCCGTCCAGCGTTGACACACACCCTCTGCAAGGTAGATTGAACCAACGCCCCGAAGCTCTCGGGGCGTTTGCTTTTCCGCGATACCCGCCACCAGCTTCACCCTCCTCAATGTTCGATACCAACACACGCACGATCGTGGTCGTCGGCGCCCAATGGGGCGACGAGGGCAAAGGCAAGCTCGTCGATGTCCTCGCCGAGCGCGCCGACTGGGTCGTGCGCTACCAGGGCGGCGCGAACGCCGGCCACACCGTCCACATCGGCGAAAAGTCGTTCGTGCTTCACCAGATCCCGAGCGGGATCCTCCATCCGGGTGTCCGCTGTGCGATCGGGAACGGCGTAGTCCTCGACGTCGAGACTCTGTTTGCCGAGATCGATGAGCTGGTTTCAGATGGTATCGATGTCGAGGGTCGGCTGTATGTCAGTGATCGTGCCCACCTCGTGCTTCCGTACCACAAGCTCGTTGACAGCCAGAGCTCGGCGAGCAAGGAGATCGGGACGACTGGGCGCGGCATTGGCCAGGCCTACGAAGACAAGTTTGGCCGCCGAGGAATTCGGGTGCTCGACCTGCGAAATCCGGAGCGCCTGCGAAAGCTGGTGGAGCGGGGTGTAGCCCACGCCAACATTCAGCTGGCGATGGCCGGTGCGAAGCGAGCTGGTGTCGATTACACGCTTGGGGTGCTCGAGAAGTTTACACAGCGGCTGCTGCCGTTGGCCGAGGACGTCGGTCTGAGGGTCCATCGCGCCATCGTCGGCGGCGCGGCGGTGTTGCTCGAGGGAGCGCAGGGATCGCTGCTGGACATCGATCACGGCACGTACCCCTATGTCACGTCGAGCAGCACTACATCGGGCGGTGCGGCGACTGGAGTCGGCATCGCTCCGGGCGAGCTCGATTCAGTAATTGGAGTGGTGAAGGCGTACACGACGCGCGTCGGCAACGGTCCACTGCCGACGGAGTTCGACGAACCGCTGGCATCGCGCGTGCGAGAGCTTGGCAACGAGTTCGGAGCAACGACCGGACGCCCGCGGCGCTGCGGATGGTTCGATGGAGTGGTAGTGCGTTATGCGGCCCGCGTGAATGGACTTACCGATCTCGCCGTCACCAAGCTGGATGTGCTCGACACACTCGAGCGAATCGGGCTTTGCACCGGCTACGAGGCCGACGGTGAGATGTACGAGGAATTCCCCGGTGACCTGGATCTGCTGGAGCGTGCGGTTCCGCGCTACGAGTGGTTTGAAGGCTGGAAAACGAGCACGGCGGCTGCCAGAGCCTTGACCGATTTGCCGACCGAGGCGCGTCGCTATCTCGATCGGATCCAGTCGTTCGTCGAAACGCAGATCACCTACGTGAGCGTCGGGACTCGCCGCGACCAGATCATCGGGGTCGAGGGCGCGCTTCCGGTCGGTCCCACCGTCGTCGCCTAACCGCAAAGGGTAATGTCGAACGACGCGGACCTCGTGATCGTTGGCGGAGGGCCGTGCGGTCTGGCGGCGGCGGTCTCAGCACAGCGCGCTGGATTGCGACCTCTCGTCATCGAAAGCAGCGTGGTGGTCAGCACCATCGCGGCGTATCCAACGTACGTCCGGTTCTTTTCGACCGCGGAGAAGTTGACGATTGGAGGACTGCCATTCGTCATCGCCACCGAGAAGCCGACACGGCGTGACGCGCTTGCTTACTACAGGTCAGTGGTCACCTACTTCGGAATTCCGCTGCGCCAGCGGGAGCGGGTGACGGCGATTCAGGGTACGTCGGGAAATTTCACGGTAGTGTCGCGCACCAGTGCCGGTGAGGAGGAGAAAACGAAAGCGGGTGCCGTCGTCGTTGCCACCGGCTATTTCGGCTCTCCCAACCGAATTGGCGTTCCCGGCGAAAATCTGCCGCACGTCACTCACCTCTACAAAGAGGGTCACGAGGCTTTTCTACAGGACGTCGTCGTCGTTGGCGGCGGTAATTCAGCGGCCGAAGCGGCGCTCGATCTCTGGCGTTCGGGGGCGCGTGTCACCCTCGTGCATTTTGGTCCGACGTTCGACAAGAAGATCAAACCCTGGGTCCTGCCTGACTTCACCAACCGAGTGAAGGAGGGCCAAATCGCAGTGAGATGGAACAGCCGCGTCAGCGCCATCGAGCCGGCCAACGTCCTTCTCACAACGAGCAACGGCGATGCGCGACTGCACGCGGACCGCGTCTACATCATGACCGGTTTTGCGCCAAGCATGGATTTGCTGAGAGAATGCGGGGTCCCGATCGATGCCAAGACGGGCATACCGCGGCACAACTCGGAGACTCTGGAGACATCGGTGCCGGGTGTGTTCATCGCCGGTGTAGTCGTCGCCGGCTTCGACGCGAACAAAGTCTTCATCGAAAACGGCCGGTTTCATGGGGACCGGATCGTTGCGCGTCTGCTCGGCCTGCACGCGCCGTCGGAACCGAAGCTGAGCGCCGAGCTCGATACGTAGCGACGAGGGACGAGGGGCGAGGGGAGGGGCGCCGATAGTTCGCGCCGCAGTGCGGAAGTAACTTCGAACCGCTTTCCTCATCCCTCGCCCCTCGCCCCTCTTCCCCCCTTCCCGCTCTCTGGCTAACTAATTTTCCCGCATGCCCAATCACCCCGACGTAATGGACAAGCTCGTGTCGCTGTGTAAGAGGCGCGGCTTCATCTTCCAGTCCTCCGAGATTTACGGAGGCACTGGATCCGTTTGGGACTACGGCCCGCTCGGCGTCGAGCTCAAGAAGAATCTCAAGGATCGCTGGTGGCAGGCAATGGTTCGTGCCAGAAACGACATCGAGGGTCTCGATGCCGCGATCCTGATGCATCCGCGAGTCTGGGAGGCGAGTGGGCACGTCAGCGGATTCGTCGATCCACTGGTCGATTGCAAGAACTGTAAGAAGCGATTTCGCGCCGACGATCCACGCATCAAAGGCACGCCAGGGACTCCTGACGCGCAGTGCCCTTCATGCGGCATGAAGGGGACGCTGAGCGAAGCGCGGCTATTCAATTTGATGTTCAAGACCTTCATGGGTCCCGTCGAAGACTCCGCGTCCATCGTCTATCTGCGGCCGGAGACCGCTCAGGGGATTTACGTGAATTTTCTTAACGTCCAGCAGTCGACGCGGCAGAAGATTCCGTTCGGCATCGCGCAGATCGGCAAGGCGTTCCGGAATGAGATTACGCCCGGCAACTTCATTTTCCGGACGCGCGAGTTCGAGCAGATGGAGATGCAGTTCTTCGTGGAGCCTGGCACCGACATAAAGTGGTTCGAGTACTGGAAGCAGCAGCGAATGGATTGGCACCGCGGTCTCGGCCTGGCCGAGAACAGACTGCAGTTCCACCAGCACACGAAGGAGGAGCTGGCCCACTACGCGCGTGCGGCGTTCGATGTGCAATTCGACTTCGGTGGCACACTCGGTTTTCAGGAAATCGAGGGGGTACACAATCGCGGCGACTTCGATCTAACCCAGCACCAGCAATACTCGGGGAAGAAGCTCGAGTACTTCGACCAGCCGAATAACCGGCGATACGTCCCGTTCGTCGTCGAGACATCGGTTGGCGCCGACAGAACGACGCTGGCCGTTCTGGTGAACGGCTATCGTGAGGAAGCGGTGGAGGGAGAGGCAGAGGGGAGAACTGTGCTCGGACTCGATCCATCGATCGCGCCAATCAAGGCCGGCGTCTTTCCCTTGGTGAAGAAGGACGGGATGCCCGAGATGGCTACGCGCATCGCCGGCGATCTGCGCGGAACGTTCCCGATCTTTTATGACGACAGCGGCGCGATTGGCCGGCGCTACCGGCGGCAGGACGAAGTCGGCACACCGTTCGGCATCACCGTCGATGGTGAATCGCTAACCAATGCCACCGTTACCGTGCGTGACCGTGACACGCTCAAGCAGGAGCGCGTCGAGGCCGGTCAGCTCAAGGAGTATCTCACACGCAAGCTGGCGTCGTGAGCAGCCTCGACCTTGAGCGCCTGCGAGCTGAAGGCCAGGCGTTCATGGAAGCGATCTCGCGCGAGAGCTATCTGGCCTACGCGGGACACAAGAAGACCGCCGATCTCCAGCCGATCTACAAGCAGTACGATCGCGCATTGAGTATCGAGGCCCTGGAGCTGACTCTCGATGCGTTCCGGTCGGCGCGCGATCATACCGACGAGAAGAGATCTGCTCAGTCGCTACTCGAGTGGGAGATCGAGTCGCAGGCGGCGAAGCCGCTGGCCGCGCTCGACGAGCGGGAGATCGCGTGGGAGAACTCCGCCGTAGTTCACTCGCCCGATGGTCGGGTGGTCCAGTATCAGGCGGCGCCGATCGAGATTGCGAACACGCGGGACCGTGCGGCGCGCCTGGCCCTCGATGCCGCGCGCGCGAAGCTGGTGAAGAACGAGCACGCACCGATACGACTCGAGCGGCTGCAGCGCGAAAAGGAGTACATCGAGTCGTTGGGAATCGCCCGCGACTACAACACATCCTTCGAGGCCGTTTCGGGAATTTCGCTCCGCACTCTGGGCGAGAGCTGCGAGAGATTCCTCCGCGACACCAGGTCGATGTGGGAGGACACGCTGCGCGGCGTTCTGCGGAAAACTCTGGGCATCAAGCCGTCAGACGCCAGGCGCGCTGATGCGCTTGCGCTCTTCCGTGCCTCGGAATACGACGACGCATTTCCGGCGAGCGAGATGGAGGCAACCATGCGCCGCCAGGTATCGGAGATGGGGATCGATCCGACCGCGCACGGCCGCATCATCTTCGATGTTGGAGATCGGGAAGGGAAGCGCTCACGCGCCTTCTGTTCGCCGGTGCGCGTCCCCGAAGAGGTCTATTTGGTTCTCAGGCCTCACGGTGGCCAGAGCGATTACAACACCTTCCTCCACGAGCTGGGCCACGCGCTGCACTTCGGTTACGCCAGCTCCGATTACCACTTCGAGTTCCGTTGGCTCGGCGACAACTCGGTCACCGAGTCATACGCCATGCTGTTCGACCACCGCATGCAGGACAGGGGCTGGCTGTTGCGTTACACGAAGCTGGGGACCAATCGGGTAGCGAAGTTCCTGCGCACGGCAGGGCTGGAGGAGCTGCATTTTTTGCGGCGTTACTGCGCCAAGCTGCTGTACGAACGGGCTCTGTACAGCGGAGAGGCGAGCTGGTCGGAGCTCCCCGAGCTTTACGTGTCGCTCCTCAGCAGCGCCACCGGGTTCGAATACGATGCGGCTGACGCGTTCGTCGATGTCGATCCGCGCTTTTACTCGGCGCGTTATCTCCGCGCCTGGCAGCTTCAATCGATTCTGAACGAACGGCTGACTTCGCGCTTCGACGTCGACTGGTTCCGTAATCCCAGTGCGGGACCATGGATGGTGGGCGAGCTGTTCGCGCAGGGTCAGCGGGAAAACGCGGATGAAATTGCGGCTCGCGCCGGCGCCGACAGGCTCTCTTTCGACCCGCTCATTCGAAAAATCGAGGGGCTGCTTGAGGCCTGACTGGGAGAGCGTCGAAGCCGAGACGGTTTCGCGGCTGCGTGAGATAATTCAGTTTGACACGACCAATCCTCCCGGAAATGAGCAGCCGCTGGCGCGTTATCTCGAACGCGCGTTGGCCGGCGAAGGAATCGAAACAACGTTGCTCGAGCCGGCTGCGAATCGTGCCCAGATCATTGGGCGCATTAGTGGAACTGGCGAGCGGCGCCCGGTGATCCTGTTGGCTCACATGGATGTGGTCGGCGTGGAGAGGGCCAGGTGGACCCACGATCCATTCGCCGGTGATATCGCCGACGGTTACCTCTACGGGCGCGGCGCGATCGACGACAAAGGGATGCTGGCCGCCAATCTCATGGTGATGCTTCTCACGAAGCGGTTGCTCTCCAAAACGGCGAAGAACCCTTCGAGAGACATCGTGTTCATCGCGACCTCCGACGAAGAAGCTGGTGGAGAGTGGGGAATGGGATGGTTGGTGTCGCGTCATCCCGAGCTCCTCGACGCCGAATTCGCGCTAAACGAGGGCGGAAGGACCCGAATCATCGAGGGAGGACGCACCTATCTGGCGGTGCAAAGTGCGGAGAAAGTCTCGCACGTCGTGACGGTGACCGCCCACGGGACCGCCGGGCACGCCGCGATTCCGCTGAGAGACAACGCAGTGTTTCGCCTCGGTCGCGCGCTCGATCAGCTATCGCGCTACTCCGAGCCGGTGATGCTGACTGAAATCACGCGACAGTTCTTCTCTCGGTTGGCGGACATCTGGCCGAGCGCGATCGAGAAAAAGGCGATGCTCGATCTGGTAAATGGCAAAGGCGCATTGAGCGACAGCGGTGCCGCCATCCTATCCTTGATACCCGTCTTCAACGCCGTGCTGCGCAACGGCATCTCACCCACGGTCCTGCACGGTGGAAAGCAGTTCAACGTCATCCCCGATACGGCGGGCGCGGTGTTGAACGTGCGCACGCTTCCAGGCCAATCGATCGATGCTGTCGTGGAACGCATGCGGGGAGCGGTGAACGTGCAGGGAGTGACGCTCGAGATCACTCAGCGAGGTGAGGAAGCGCCGGCATCTGAGCCGACCTCGGCGATGTTCAACGCCATCGCCGACACCGCGCACGAGCTGGACCCTAAGATCTCTGTCGTCCCATATCTGAGCACCGGCGTCACCGACAGCGCCCGGTTGCGGCGATTGGGCGTCGAGGCCTACGGGATCCTTCCTTTCCCGATGGTGCAAGCCGACGAGGAGCGCATGCATGGGAACGACGAGCGCGTCCCTCTACAGTCGCTTCATTTCGGGACGCGCCTCATCTACGGCGCAATCGAGCGGCTCGCGCGCTGATCGCCGCGTTCACTCAGCATCTCCGTTGGGTCGAGGCGAGGGGTCCTCTTCGGCGACAACGGTCGCTCGGGGCGCCCGCCGTTCCAGATCACGGACAGGGAAGGAGGCTGCGGGTGCTGCGTAGCGAGTTCCGCGACTGAGAGAGAAGGGGGCAAAGGGCTGCGCCCTTTGCCCCCTTCTCACGACTGAGTTACTCGCCTAGCAGCACCCGCGGCCGACTAGCCGGCGCCGAGATCTCGAACAGACTAGCGAAGGCTATCGACCCTGCAGCTCGTCGGCGATGCGCGCGCCGTCGTACATCTTCCGCAGCGCCTCCGGAATCGCCCGCGAGTGCACGCTAACGGTGCGACCGATATCGGATGAGAAGATGAATCGGTTCGACACACCTTCGATGTTGGAGTCGAACACCAGCCCGACGATTTCTGCGTTGCGA
>QHUA01000240.1 GCA_003221805.1 Gemmatimonadota bacterium | reverse complement strand
CCCAGCGGCTTGTACGATCACTGGATGCGCTCGTTCAGCAACGAGGCGCGAGCGACGATCCACATCGTGGTGCTGCGTGGTCGCGATCGCCATCACGTAGTGGAAGCCGCATTCAAGGCGCTCGGCCTGGCGCTTCGTGACGCGCTTGTCGATACCGGCGACACGGTCAGCACCAAAGGCGCCGTCGCGCTGAGCGTCGAGCGACGGCGTTGAGGATCGAGTGATGCTGACTCAGAGAGTGATCGCGTGCCTCGACGTGAAGGACGGGCGGGTCGTCAAGGGAACCGGCTTCGTGAACCTTCGCGATGCCGGCGATCCAGTCGTCCTCGCCGAACGTTACGAGACCCAGGGAGCCGATGAGATCGTCTATCTCGACATCTCGGCGACCGACGAAGCTCGCGGCACGCTGCTCGATCTTGTGCTGCGCACCGCCGAGCGATTGTTCATTCCGCTGACGGTGGGTGGAGGAATGCGCACGGTCGATGACATCGCGCAGGCATTACGCGCCGGCGCCGACAAGACTGCCATCAACTCCGCAGCGGTGCGGCGTCCACAGATACTGACCGAGGCAGCTGACCGATTCGGGTCGCAGTGCGTGGTGGCGAGTATCGATGCGCTACGCAAAGGCGACTGGTGGGAAGTCTACATCAACGGCGGCAGGCAGCCGACCAGTATCGACGCCGTCGAGTGGGCGGCGCGCTGTGCCGAGCTCGGGGCAGGTGAGATCCTTCTCACCAGCATCGACCGCGATGGCGCCCGGTCCGGCTACGACATCGAGCTGACGTCCAGAGTATCGCGCGCCGTCCGAATTCCGGTCGTCGCGTCCGGTGGCGCCGGCTCCGCCGCCGACGTCGTTGAGGCTTTCGTGAGCGGCGGCGCTCAGGCGGCGTTGCTGGCGGGCGTTCTGCACGACGAGACTACCGACATTCGCACCGTAAAAGCCGCGCTGGCCGAATCCGGTATTCGCGTCAGGACAGCCACCAATACACCTCGTCCCTCGTCCCTCGTCCCTCGTCCCTCACTTGCATGACCACTCAGGTTTCGGATCCAAAGATCGACAACGCGCCAGCGTACATGGATGCGGTAGCCGAGGTCGCACGCGTCGCCGGCGACGTCGCGATGACTTATTTCGGAAAGAATCCGGAGACGCGCATCAAGAGCGATGGATCGCCGGTAAGCGTCGCCGACATCAACGCCGAGCGCGCGGCCCGCGAGTGGATCGAGCGCCGGTTTCCCGACGACGGCATCCTCGGCGAAGAGCTGCCGGTGGCGAGGCCGGACGCGATGCGACGCTGGATTGTGGATCCGATCGATGGGACTTACACCTTCCTTCAGTCGGTGCCGCTGTGGGGGACGCTCGTCGCGGTGGCGGAAGGAGAAACGGTGATTGCCGGCGCCGCATACTTCCCGGCTCTCGACGAAATCATCTTCGCCGCTCGCGGCAAGGGCTGCTGGTGGAACGGATCGCGCGCTCGCGTCTCGGCGGTGGAACGACTCGCCGAAGCGCGACTGGTGACGTCGGACGCGAGATTTCTGCGTGATGCGGCGCGACGCGAGCGCTGGATGCGGTTACAGAATGGCGCTCGGGCGATGCGGACGTGGGGCGATTGCTATGGCTACCTCCTCGTCGCGACCGGCCGCGCCGACATCATGGTCGACGACGTCATGTCGGACTGGGACGGAGCAGCGCTGCTGCCGATCATCGTCGAAGCGGGCGGCGTCTACACCGACTGGCGTGCGCCGTGACGCGCGAAATCCTCGTGAGCGAGGGGCCATGAATCTGCGATTGAATCTGGACGAGCTCCGCTTCGACCCCGACAAGGGCACCGTCGTCGTCGTCGCGCAGGACGCCGTGAGCGGAACGGTCTTGATGGTGGCGAACGCCGACAGGGAGGCGCTGGAGCGCACCCTGGAAACCGGCGACATGCATTACCGCTCGCGCACCCGCGGCCTGTGGCGGAAAGGCGAGACCAGCGGCAACGTGCAGCGCGCTGTGTCGCTCGTCGCTGACTGCGACGGGGACACTGTGCTCGCCCGCGTCATCTCCGCCGGACCGGCGTGCCACACCGGCGCGACATCGTGCTTCGACGATTCGCTGGCAACTCCGAGTGCCTGGTCAGCGCTGGCCAAGATCATCGCTGCGCGCCGCGCTGAGGCCGACGCGAATTCGCCGAGCTACACGGCGAAGCTGCTCTCGGATCGCAATCTCCGGCTGAAGAAGA
>QHUA01000239.1 GCA_003221805.1 Gemmatimonadota bacterium | reverse complement strand
TCGCCACCGAAGGCTACGATCCGGCATTTGGCGCCCGCCCGCTCAAGCGTGCCATCCAGCGCCTGCTGCAGAATCCATTGGCTCTGGCAGTGCTAGAGGGCAAGTTCAACGAAGATGATCACATCGTCGTCGATCGAGATGCCAAGGGCGAGCTCACTTTCCGAAAGGCGACCGAGCCCGTAATTGCCAGTAGATAGCGATCCTGAAGTCGCAGCGTTCGGCGCTGCGGCCCCGCTGACAGCCGACGAGCAGTACATCCGTAACGCGTTGGATCTGGCGCGCGAAGCGATGAAGAGGAACGAGGTCCCGATCGGTGCGGTGATCGTCCGCAACGGAGTGATCATCGCCGGTGCAGCCAATCGAACGGTACGCGATCAGGACCCGACCGCTCACGCCGAGCTGTTGGCGATTCGCGAGGCGTCATCGAAGCTCGATCGTTGGCGCCTCGACGACTGCACACTGTACGTGACACTGGAACCGTGTGCGATGTGTGCGGGTGCAACGGTTCTTTCGCGAGTGAAGCGCGTCGTCTTTGGGGCGTGGGATGATAAAGCCGGCATGGCGGGCTCAGTCGGCGATTTGCTCCGTCACCCGCGACTCAACCATCGACCCGAAGTGCGGGGCGGGGTGCTGCCGGAGGAATGCGGCCGCATCATTGAGGATTTCTTCGCCGCACAGCGGAACTCGCGTTAGCAGCTCGCCACGGCCGTTAGAAAAAGCGTGACACTGCGGGGCCGAAGTTTGCATTGGAGGCCCTGAGGTTTCTTCCCGCGAGCTCCGTATGAAGTTCCTTGGTCTTATCAGCCTGCTCGTTCTGGTCGCATGCCAGTCCGACCAGACCGGTCCGCGATCGCAACGCCCCACAAGTCCATCGCGCGCAGCAAATGACGAAGGCCCGCCTTCGGACTATCCATTCGGGCAGGATACAAATCGGCCGGCGCAGTTCACCGGCACGCCCACTCCGTCGTTCTCATGCGCCCCAGGCGGGACCTCCGGCGCTGCGTACGACGGGTTTTTGGTCAGCGACGACGGTACGTCCCTCGACGCGCGGCTCCAGGTACCGGCCGGCAGCGGCCCGTTTCCGCTCGTCACCCTCATACATGGTTATGCGGGCAGCAAAAGCAGCTCGGGCGATATCGCCGGCAAGCTGCTCGGGGATGGCTATGCGGTTCTCCGCTATTCGACTCGCGGGTTTGGCGAGTCGTGGGGACAGGTCAATCTCGCTGATTTGAACCTGGAAATCGCCGACCTTCGCACGATGATCGGTCGGGTCATGGACGATCCTTATTGCAATCTTGATCCGGCGAAGGTCGCGGTTACCGGCGCGTCGTACGGCGGAGGACATTCGTGGCTGGCGCTCGTGCAGCCAACATTCCCCACACCTTCGGGCACCAAAACTGTCCACATCGTCGCGATCGCCCCGATTGCCCCATGGAGCGACCTCTTTCCATTGACGGATTTGGCGGCCTGAAACTCAGCTTCGTCAACGGGCTGTACGCATCTGGGCTTCGCGACGATGCGGCCCGTCCATATCCGAACTATCCCGATTACTTCATCGGCTGGCACGCCTGGCTCAACGCGACTGAGCCGAACCCGCTCGATCCACTCTGGCTCCAGATCAGAGACGGCGTAGCCGGATTTCGATCCATCTATTGGCAGCAGGCGTTCTGGAACACCGCGGTGCACAATCGCATTCCAATTTTTCAGGTCCAGGGATTCACGGATGATCTTTTCCCTCTTCCCGAAGCGAAGCGCATGCTGTTGGCGATCAACCGCGTCGAGAGTAATTATCCGATCACATCCTACTTCGGTGACATCGGGCACCCGCGAGCGAGCAATAAGACCGCCGAGGTCGATTACGTACTTGATCTCATCAGACCGTGGCTCGCCGCGTACCTGAAGGGCGGCACGGCGCCGGCTCCGAAGATTTACGCGGCCCTGACGAAGCCGCGTAGTGCGGCATTTTCTCCGAGCGATGTGCTGGTGCTCGATAGCTGGGATCAACTATACCAAACAAGCCCGCTCGTGAATCCCGTGACTTTCGCTCAGGGCGGCATCACCTGGGATCCGTTTGTGATGGAAGGCGCGGAGGAGTTGAAGCCGTATACGGAGGTCCCGCCGGAACCCGCGCGCGTGATTGGCAGTTATGCGAGCTACAAGGTGAAGGCGAAACAGCTTTCAGGCGGCACCGACCTCACTATTGCGGGCCAGCCAACCGTTACGCTCGATGCTGTTGTTACCGGGCATCGGGTGCAGTTGAATGTGCGGTTGATCGAGGAAGCAAGCACAGCGGATTACTTGATCACGCGCGGCACTTACACCATCGACGCCGGGAGTGGTGTAGACATCGGCCATCGCATCGTTGTCATTCCAACATACGGCAACTACTGGCGAGTGCCGGCCAATAACAAGATTCGACTGGAAATATCGAACGTCGATAGTCCTTATCTTACCCCGAGTCGAGAGCCCTCGACCACGGCCATCTCGAGCGTGAGACTGGACGTCCCCATTCGATAGAAGTATCAGGTGGGACATGCGCGTCGCATCGGGTTCAGGTTGATCGGGTTGAAGTAGGTCCAGTGCCCGAATAACTTGCGGGCCTGTTGGACAGGTGGCCGAGTGGTTGAAGGCACCGGTCTCGAAAACCGGCATACCGGTGAACCCGGTATCGAGAGTTCGAATCTCTCCCTGTCCGTTCGCCGTTGTTTCGATGGCTCGCGCGCCAGAACATGATGTCGGGACGGGTGGCCGAGTGGTTTAAGGCGCACGCCTGGAAAGTGTGTGTACGTTAATAGCGTACCGTGGGTTCGAATCCCACCCCGTCCGTGAGGAACATGCGATCCCAAAATCGCCTATAAAATCAAGAGGATTTCGGGTGTGTTTCGCGTGACGGGGATCTGTTTCAACGCGTCAGAGTTATAGTACAAGCGGCATGCATCAGACGCTTTTCTGGCATGCTGCATGACAGGCTCAGAAGCAGGCACGCTGCCAAGAGTAAAGCCGTCGAAAGGCGGCGACACAGAGCCACGGAGCTGTAGCGGGCAACACCCGCCATGCCAGCCGAGCCGCCAGCGAATCCGACAGTGGTCGGTGGTCGCGGCGGCTTTTTTTATTGCCGCGCCTCGGCTAATGGCAACGACCTCGCATAACGGCGGAGAGGAATACACTCCCATGTCATTTATACCCGCAGGTGCCAGACTGATTGTTCGTCGCTTGGGATTAATGCTCATCACACCGGCACTCGTCGTGTGCAGCTCCTACGACTCATCGGGCACAATAGACGTAAAGAGCCCGGGTACGGTTTCCGATCTGAACGTTGGCGCGACCACGGATGCGTCGGCGACGTTGTCGTTTACGCAGGTCGACGACGGAACTGGGCAGCCTGCGAAGTATGAGGTGCGCTACGCAGCGCCGCCAATGACCTGGGGCTCGGCGACATCGGTCGCGGCTGGAAGCTGCGCGGCGCCGTTTGCGGGGACGGCCACCTCGGGTGGAATCTCCTGCAATGTGGCGGGACTTTCAGCCGCCACTAGTTACAACTTTCAGGTAATCTCTTTCCGTGGCGCGCTTAACGCTGGTGCTGTCTTCGGCGGCGTGTCAAATGTCGCCTCCGGATCGACGACTGGCGGCACTCCTCCCCCTCCTCCACCAGTTGTCACGACGGTGACTGTGGGGCCGGTGTCAGCGACGGTGCAAGTCGGCGCAACCGTAACGCTGCAGGCGACTGTCCAGGACCAAAACGGGAACGTAATGACCGGGCAGACCGTTTCGTGGTCCAGCGACAACGCTGCGGCTTCAGTCAGTTCCAGTGGTGTAGTTACGGGAGTGGCGGCAGGCTCGGCGAATATCACAGCGACGAGCTCCGGGAAGTCGGGGACGTCAGCGATCACCGTGACAGCAACACCGCCCCCGCCGCCAGTGGTCACTACCGTGACGGTGAGTCCGCCGTCCGCTTCAGTGGTGGCGGGTTCGACGGTCGCGCTGCAGGCGACGGTAAAGGATCAGAACGGCAATGTGATGTCGGGGCAGACTGTCGCGTGGTCGAGCAATAACGCGTCGGCGACGGTCAATTCGAGCGGCGTAGTTTCGGGTATCTCTGCCGGCTCGGCGACGATTACTGCCACGAGCTCCGGGAAATCCGGCACGTCGGCGATAACAGTGGCGGCGGCCCCACCGGTTGTGACTACCGTCACTGTGACTCCCTCATCGGCTTCAGTCGTTGCGGGTTCTACCGTCACGCTTCAGGCCACCGTCAAGGATCAGTACGGCAACGTGATGTCGGGTCAGACCGTTACATGGTCCAGCAATAGCGCTTCGGCGACAGTCAACTCGAGCGGTGTTGTCTCGGGGGTCTCTGCGGGTTCGGCGACAATTAGTGCTACG
>QHUA01000135.1 GCA_003221805.1 Gemmatimonadota bacterium | reverse complement strand
CTACGTGTTTCCACAGCGAGGCACGGTGCTATTCAACTGGCGTGGAGCGCTACCAACCGGTTTCGAGAGCGTCGGCGGTGTTCTGAATGCGGCCTGGATCAGTCAGCCAAATCTTGGCGCTGCCAACACCGGCACATCGATCGCGGATCGAGCCGTCGCGCAGGTAGTGGTGTCTTCGCTTGCCACCGAAGTAGTCGTTCCGCTCGCATTCCACGAAGCGTTTCACGTCTTCGAGCGTGTCTCGCAGCGGCCGGGCCGCCGCTTCGGCTACGGAGAGAACTCATTCTATGTTGCGAGCTATCCAATCTTCGGCGTGAAGAACGAAGCGCTGTGGTCCCTCGAGGGGAGACTTCTCAGCGACGCGCTGCGGGAGAAATCCGTCGCCCGCAAACGCGAGCTGGCGCGAGAGTTCGTGGCGCTGAGAAGAGCCCGACAGTCACTCCTCGATTCAAACTTCGCCGGGTTCGAGCAGGCTAGCGAGCTGAACGAAGGATTTGCCGAGTACGCGCTGGTGCGTGCGCTCCAGCTGCTGGCGACTGATCCGGAGGTGTCCGCTGCAACCCGGGCCGGCGCGAAGAAAACGCTGGCTGATCGCGTCACCGACTTGGCGCGACTGACCACCAACGTCAAGCAGTCGTTCCGGCTGCGATTCTATCAGACTGGTCCCGCCCAGGCGTTGCTGCTCGACGCGATTGGACCAGCGAATTGGAAGCAACAGCTGATGGAGCAGAATCAGACGCTGCAGGACGCGCTGGCGATTGCCTCCGGCCTCGACGATCCGCAGCGCGCGGCATTTCGCACGGCGGTCTCTCGCCTCGATACTGGTGCGGCTGGGAGCGAAGCGGCGGCGCGCGTGGCTAATCTCGTGGCGTTGAGATCGAAGCAGGTCGATAGCGTCCTCTCCGCTCCCGGCGTACTGCTTGAGATATCGGCGGCGGGTCTACCGGCTAAGGATTTCCACGTCTGCGGCTTCGATCCGCAGAATCACCTGCAGGTCTCGCCGACAGTTCAGATGCAGACGCGTTGGTGGCGACCGTGCGTCGGCTCGTCCTTCACCAGCGAATTCAACGTGCCGTCGGTGCACGATGACGAGGCTGGGACGGTGCGAGCAGTGATCGGCCCAATGCAAGACGTGAAACTGACAGTCTCCGGATCACCGGCGACGCTCACAGACGGCCAGGTGATCGACAACGCCGCGAACGTGCATCTCGATGCCCCGCGGGCGAGCGTTCAGGCGGCGCACGCGAAAATCTCATTGCACGGGAGAACGTTGCAGATAGCCGTCCTCCCGATGTGACGGTCTCGTAAATGCCGCGGTGAGTTCTTGTGCAAGTAAGGCACGGGTCTAGGTTAGGAGCGTCAATCTCCGCCGGACACCAATGAGCTCACACCTGCGCCAGTTCAACGCAATCGCCCACCTCGTCACACTTATCGCTGCAGTCGGTTTTCCCCCGGTGAGCAGCGCGCAAGGAATCGCCGACGGTGAATGGCGCGCTTATGGGCACGATGTCTACGGCTCACGCTATTCCGCTCTGAGCGACATCAATCGCGATAACGTTTCGCGTCTGACGGTGGCATGGACTTATCACACCGGCGAGCCACTGGCGACTAGAGACATGAAGCGGTCGCTGGAAGTGACGCCGCTGATGATCAACCACACGCTCTACGTCTCGACGCCACTCGGTGAGCTCGTCGCGCTCGATCCAGTGAATGGCGCCGTGAAGTGGCAATACGACGCCAAGGTTCCGCCACGTTCGGGCTTTGGCGACTTCACCACTCGCGGCGTGTCCTTCTGGAACGATCGCATCTACATGGCGACCACCGACGGTCGCTTGATCGCCGTCAATGCCAGCAATGGAACGTTGGTGATGGACTTCGGAAATCTTGGCACTGTCGATCTGCGAAAGGGATTGCGCAACGCCCCATTCGAATTCGCCGAGTACGAGGTGACGTCACCGCCCGCGGTCGTCAACGGATTGGTGATCGTTGGATCGGCAGTCGCCGACAACAATCGCACCGATGCCGCCAGCGGCGAGGTCCGCGCCTACGATGCTCGCACCGGCCAGCTCAAATGGAGCTGGGATCCAGTGCCGCAGAATACGGCCGACCCCGAATTTCATAGTTGGGAGGGAAGCGACGCCCATCGAACTGGCGCATCTAACGCGTGGTCAGTCATCGCCGCCGATCCGGAGCGCGATCTCGTTTTCGTCCCGACCAGCTCGCCGAGCCCGGACTACTACGGCGGGCGCCGCCTTGGGCGGAATGATTACGCGAGCTCGATCGTGGCGTTGCGCGCGTCGACCGGCAAAGTCGTCTGGCACTTCCAGACCGTGCACCACGACCTCTGGGATTATGACAACGCGTCGCCGCCACTCCTCGCCACGGTTAAGGGTCAGCCGGCGGTGATTCAGACGACGAAGACGGGAATGATGTTCGTACTCAACCGGGAGACGGGCGCGCCAATTTTTCCGGTGGAAGAGCGCCCGGTCCCAGCGAGCACGGTCCCTGGGGAGCGCGCCTGGCCGACGCAGCCATTCTCATCACTGCCACCGTTGAGCCCGCACGGCTGGGATGGGAAGTCCCCCGACACTGCGTGTCAAACGCTGACGCGGGGGTTGCGCAACGAGGGGATTTTCACGCCGCCGAGTCTCGAGGGAACGATAGTGGTCCCATCGAATATCGGAGGCGCGCACTGGGGCGGTGTTGCGTTCGATCCCGTGCGGCAGATTGCCGTCGTGCCGGTGAATCGATTGGCGGCCGCGGTGCAGCTGATCCCATTGGCGGGAGTGAAGCTCGATACTTTGCGCCAATCGCGATCACGAATGGGCTACGACTACACGGTGATGCGCGGTACACCCTACATCATGCGCCGCCGGATTCTCTTCGTTCCTCCAGCGACGCCGTGCACGCCAATGCCTCCCGGCGAGCTCGTGGCAATGGATCTGAAGTCCGGAACCAAAGCATGGACGACGCCGATCGCGCCCACCCTCGGCGGTGCGATCGTCACTGCGGGCGGGCTCGTCTTCATGGCGGCGACGATCGATCGGCAGTTTCGCGCATTCGACATCGAGACGGGTCGCGAGCTATGGCACGCTGATCTCCCTGCCTCCGGCAAAGCCACGCCGATGACTTACCGCGGAGGAGATGGAAGACAGTATGTCGTCGTCGCGGCCGGCGGCGATGGCGAAACTTGGGGGGCCGGCGATGCGATCATAGCGTTCGCATTGCCGCGCTCGATAGCGTGGCAGCCCGCAGCGCCATTGCTCCATGCGCGATCGGCGCACGCGGTCGTCAGCACCGGGGACGCGATCTACGCGATTGGCGGCACTGGCGAAGGTGGCGCGCCGGTGCTCGATGTCGAGCGATACGATGGCGATGCCTGGCGCGACGAGACCAAACTCCCTGGCGACGGCCTGAATGCTCCTGCAGCGGTGGCGATCGGCAAGCGCATCTACGTCATCGGCGGATTCAAGACGACAACCAACGTGCCGACGTCCGATGTGCTGATATACGACACCGGCCCGCACACATGGAGCGACGCAGCACCGTTACCCGCGCCGAGGGGCGGGCACGCGGCGGTGGTATTGGATGGAAAGATCCACGTCATCGGCGGAGGAAATTCCCGATCGACTCTCGCCGATCACTCGGAGTACGATCCCGCGATCAACAAGTGGACGGATCGCGCGCCACTCTCCCGATCGAAAGGAAGTCCAGCCGCCGTCGCATTCGATGGAAAGCTCTACTCGATTGGCGGACGCAGCGGGCCGGGGGATTTTGGGGACGTCGAGATCTACGATCCAGCGGTCGACAGGTGGAGTGCGGGACCGTCGATCGAGCCGCGCGGCACTGCCGGGGCGGCGGTACACTGCGGGACCATTTACGTATTCGGTGGAGAATCGCAAGCCAGGAAAACGACGCTCGACGAGGTTTTGCGGCTCAATCCGAAACGCGATGGGTGGGAGAAGGCCGAGCCCATGCCCTCGGCGCGAAACTACGCGCGGGCGGTCGTCTTCAAGGGAGCGGTTTATCTCGTTGGTGGGAATCCGACAGTAGGAATGAGCCATTCGTCGGCGGGGAGCAGACTGGTCGAGAAGTTCGAGGGTTGCTCGCGGGGTTGAGCCGAGTCACGGTTGCCGGTCACGTCGAGCGTTCGTCGTGATGGAAGGGAATTGCAATAGAGACTGATCGGCCAATGCCAGAAACTCTTCGCGAAAAACTCCGCATCACGCCGCACATCCTCATCTGGATGCTCGGGTTCATCGCCGTCGCTGTCGTCGGCGGATTCCTGATGATGGATTTGAGTGGGCTATCCGCCGCCGATCAGTTTGTTCTCGCCCGGTGGTCGTTCCCGGGACTCCGGATTTATCTCTGGCTGGAGGGCGCGCTGTTGGCGGCGATCGTCACTGCGCTCGGGGTGCACGTCATCTCCACCGGCTTCGTCGTGGCCCGCGGTGGCGCGTCGCAGATGTTCGGTATCAGAACTCACCCCCGGATGCCGCGACAGTTCGGCTACGTCTTCGTCTTCCTCGGCGCCAGCCTCGTCGCTCTGTCACTGACGACGCTCGTCTTGCTCAACTCCTGCCGCTACATGCGGCTCGTCTAGAGACCGCGGCTAGTTAGCAATCCGCAGTAGGTCTCCCAATCCGCCCCTTGCCGGATTTCGCTTCCAAATATTTACGGATCGTAAACAATGTGCCCGCGTCACGCAGTTTAGCGTTGCTAGGTAAGAAACCACTAATGCCGCTCCGACTACTGTATGGCGATCTCGTTAGAAAGGTTCTCCCCTGCACCCGACCAATCCGGGCACGACCTCCGGCTGCTTTATCAGCTGTTTGAGGAAGCGCAGCGGTCACGTGTCTCGCACGGCGAACGTCTGCGTGCAATTTTCCAGGGGAGGACCGTCGCCCGTACCAGAAGCAGAGTAGAAAAGCCCGATGCGTTGCTGAAGCTGATTGCGCAGGGCAACGCCGCCGGCGCCCCAAGAGTTCTCGAGCGCGCTTACGCCAGGGCAGCGACCGATGAAGCCGATGCGGCCGAGTCGTTGCGCGAGGTGATCGAACAGCATCCGGCATGGCCGTGGCTCGAGACGAAGAAAGGCGTCGGACACCTGCTCGCCGCCCGACTGCTTTCGAGGCTTGATGTCGCTCGCGCCAAGACTCCATCTGCGTTCTGGGCCTACTGTGGGTTGGCGACGATTCCTGGTGTCGCCTATCGCTGCTCGCGCTGCAAGCTTGAAGTCGCGTATCCCATTGGATACAAGCTCCACGAGCCGCACTATGCCCGCTCGTCGTTGCGCGAATGTTCGGGACGACTGCAGGCTGTGAGTGATGAGCAGGCGACGCGGGTTGCTCCTCGTCGCAGCGCACTCGGCGGGCGCAAGGGCTACGATTCCCACGCCCGCAAATCGTGCTATCTGATCGGGGTCTCGCTGCTGCGCTGTGGCAGCGACTATAGAACGTTCTACGATTCAGAGCGAGAGAGACTGGCCAAACTGCGTCCAGGCTGGACGCCCAAGCACAGTCACCTTTCTGCCTTGCGCCGTATGGAGAAAGTCTTCCTGCGCGATCTCTGGCTCGCCTGGCGCCGCGCCGTCAATCTCCCGATCGTCGCCCCATATTTTCCGCGATTGTAGCTCTGTCGCTACGCGAAAAGCCGCGCTAACCGCTGCCTATGTCTTTTGAGACACCCAATCAACCCGAGCGAAAGCGGTTAGCGCGGCCTCGCAGCGACAGCAAGCAACAACCAAGTAATCGCGGCTACGTCTGAAAGCGATACCCCGCCTTGCGCACGGTGATCAGATGGCGAGGCTGGGCCGGGTCCGGCTCGAGCTTGTTGCGCAGTCGCGCCACGTGCTGGTCGACGGTGCGGGAAGTCACGCCATTGCTATAGCGCCAGACCTGGCGCATCAGCGTCTCGCGTGAGACGATGTCGCCGCCGGATTCGATCAGATACGCCAGAAAGTCGAATTCCATCGGACTCAGCTCGACCGTCCTGCCGCTGCGCTGAACCGTTCTCGTCCGCAGGTCGACGACGACGTCGGAGAAACGGTGCTGACTTCGTTGTGCGCCGTCGTTACCAAGTGATTTCCCGAACGGCGTAACGCGTCGCATGATAGCTTCCACGCGCGCCAGAAATTCCAGCACACCCACCGGCTTCACTACGTAATCATCGGCACCGATGCGGAAGCCCTGCACCTTGTCGACTTCCTGATCGCGCGCGGAAAGAATCAGTACGGCCGCGGATCCACCATTCGACCGATAACGTCGCAGCACCTCGTAGCCGTTCACACCTGGCAACATCAGGTCGAGCACGATTAGATCGGTCTCGTGCTCGTCGAGCCATTCGAGAGCCAGGGCTCCATCGGTAACGCAATCAACCTTGTAACCCTCGACCTCGAGGCTGGTGCGCAGTCCGAGAGCCAGAGTCTCATTATCCTCGACGATCAATATCGAGCGGCCGATTGCGTTCCCGCGGCCGTTCTCGCTACCCGGCGCGTGCCAGGCGTGTGTCATCATGATTCACCTCCGGTCCCATTCAGGCTCCGCTGCAGATTGAGCGTGAACCTGGTCCCACCGGTCGGTCTCTCCGCCAGATCGACCGTCGCTTCCATCGCCGCCGCCAGATCGTGGACGATCGACAGGCCGAGTCCTGCGCCACCCGTGCTGTCGTCAACGGTGCCGCCCAGACGGACGAACGGCTTCCACACGTTCTGCCGTTCCGACATTGGAATTCCCGGCCCACAGTCATCGACCCAGAGTCGGACCGCACTCGGCTCATTTCTGACGCCGATGGTGATCGTCTGACCGATTGGCCCGTACTTGGCGGCGTTGTCGAGTACGTTGATCAGAATCTGACGGATGGCGCCGGGATCGCCGCGCGCTATCGCGGGCTCGGGAACGTCGAGCAGAATGCGCATCTTCCGGGCTTCCGCCAAAGGTGTGAAAAAGTCTGCCGCCGTCTCGGCAACGTGCCCAACGTCGACCGCAGCGGATTTGAGCTGCAGCTCTGGTCGCGCGGCCGCCAATACTGAATTGGACAACGCAATCAGGCGATGCGTTTCACGCTCGATGATCTCGAGCGAGCGGTCCCGCTCGTCGTCGGTCCGTGTCCGCCCCAGCCGGAGCAGCTGCACGAACATCAGGATCTGTTGCAGCGGCGTGCGCAGCTCGTGGGAGACGTTGGCGAGAAAACGTTGACGCGAGTTTACCAGCCGAACTTCACTGCGCAGCGAGGCAAAGCCGGCGATGGCCAGCACGACGCTTCCCGCGAGGAGAAGCCACGACATGGGAACGTGCGACTCGGGGATTCCGCCGGCGACGAGGAACTTGGCGACGTCCGGTCGCAGGTTGACCCAGAATCGCACGCCCCCGACGTAGCCGAGCGGTGAAACGCCATAGATCTTCGCGGAAGTGCTCCCACCCTTCGGAGCCTGGAAGATGGTTCTCCCCTGATCATCGGTCACCGTCAAGGTGAACAACGAATCGGCCGGCATTCCGGCTGGCCACCTGCCGCGCATGTACTCCTCCTCTCTTGCCGAGCTCGATCGCAGAATGGTTGTCGAGCGGTCGGTCTTGGCCACGCCGAGGACGGAGGTCATTCCCTCGACTGAGTAGCCGGGTACCATCGGCGGGAGCACTCGCACCACCCTGTGCATCTGACTGTAATCGGTCGTATCCCGCACGCCGTAACACGAGCGATAGCCGTACACGGCGAGAACCGTCCCGGCGGAATCGAGCGTACGAACGTAGGAGATGGATTCGCGGCCGCTGGGCGGCTCGACGAAGAGATAGCCAAAGCCCGCCGCCTTCAACCACGGCTGATTTGCGAGCTTGGGAATCGAATCGCGGATGATTTTGTCGACCACCGGGTGCGGTGGCACGCCAAGGTACTGAACGTTGCGCGACGGGAGATCGATGCGGAATCTGTAGATCGTCCAGCCCGGTCCACAGCGCTCAGTCGTGTCGGGAATTGCTGGAATCACCGACAGCTGCGGCAGCTGACTGCGCACGTAGGGCTGGTCGAGGTGAAACACCGCGTACGGCATGAACGTGCGCTCGCGGGCAAAGAGATACGCGCGGGTCGCGTAGAGGTAGCTCGCGAACATTGCGTAGTCTCTGACCGTACGCTCCGCCGCCGCTTTACGCTCGCGCGCATTGCTCATTGACTCCCGCACGGCGAGAGCCGAGACGACGACGATGCCCACGAGCGCGCTGCCGAGCAGCAGCGGCCGGGCTCCAATAGCTCGCATGCGACCGGTTAGTGACATGTCATGGACGGGTGAGACCAGCGCATACTATATGGCCCGGAGCTGGTGGCCGCGCGAGCGGCGATGTATGCGAATTGTAAAATCTGACACATAGCCATACAAACCAACTACAACTCCTTAACAGCTTCGGCACCTCAAATCTCTATCTAGCATCTGCGCCCATTCTCACATTGCGCTTATCACGCACTCAGGAGAGTGGAGCTGTATGCAAAGACATCTTTTGTCGGCCATCACCGCATTGGCGTTGACGGCGACGGTGGCGTTCGCGCAAAGCGGAACGACCATCACCGGCCGCGTGACGAGCGATGTGGGCGCGCCCCTCGGGGGCGCAGCAGTGTTCATCGCCGGTACCAATATCGGCGCCCAGACCAACGACGACGGCAGCTACACTTTCGTCGTCCCAGCCAGCCGGGCAACGGGAGCAACGGTGACGCTGACGGCGCGCGTCATTGGTTACACCGCTCGCTCGGTATCGATCGCGCTCACGCCGGGCGCGACGCTGAACGAGAACTTCACACTTCCGGTCAATCCATTCCACCTCGGTGAAGTGGTCGTGACCGGCGCGGGCATGTCGACTACCCGCGAAAGGCTAGGCGTCACCATCAATAGAGTCGACAGCTCGGCCCTCCGGCGGTCCAACGAGCCGCAGAACATAATCGCCGCGTTGGCTGCCAAGGCGCCGAACGTGAACGTGCGCACCCAGTCCGGTGAGCCGGGCGCGGGTGCATCGGTGGTGATCCGCGGTGAAGCGTCACTGACAGGCACCAATCAACCGCTGTTCGTCGTCGATGGTCAGCCGATCGACAATCAAACCATCTCTACGTCGTTTCTGGCCGTAAACCTCGGAAACCTCTCTGACCGTCAGGGTGGAACCGTTACGCCGAATCGCGCCGCCGACTTAAATCCGGCGGACATAGAGAGCATCGAGATCCTCAAAGGATCCGCGGCGTCGGCTATCTACGGCGCGCGCGCGGCCAACGGTGTCGTGTTGATCACGACCAAGCGCGGCCACGCCGGCGTCACGCGCGTCAGTGTTTCTTCGACGCTCAGCTTCGACAAGCCGCGGCTCGTCGATTTCCTGCAGCACGATTACGCGCAGGGTTCGCTGGCGCGGGCAGCAGGACCAATTCCGGATGCCGCCGCGACCTGCGGCAGTACGCCGGATTGCTCGCCAACCGCCGGCAGAACCTCCTGGGGAGCAAAACTTCCTGGCGGGACGCAGACGTACGATCACATGGGCGAGCTGTTCCAAACCGGACTGACGGCGGACGACAACGTTCAGATCTCCGGCGGCAACGACCGGACAACCTTTTTCTCTTCGGTTGGTCTGACGAATCAGAACGGCATCATCAAGGGCCCGAACAACAAGTACAACCGGGCCAGCTTCCGGCTGAAGGGAACGCAGGAGGTTGGCAGCAAGGTCACGCTCAGCGGCAATTTCAATTACGTCGATGCGCGCGGTCTGTTCGTGCAACACGGCAACGATGTCTCCGGCCTGCTCATCGGTGCGCTGAGGACGCCCCCGGCTTTCAACAACCAGCCGTATCTCAACTCGTTCGGATTGCAGCGCACCTACAGGTTCCCGAACGCGACGAGTGTGGAAGCGTTCAACTGCTGCGCGTATTACGACAATCCATTCTTCGCGCAGGCGAGCACGGGCAATCGCAGCGAGGTCGGACGCGCGCTTTCCAATTTCAATATTGAGTGGCGTCCGCTCACGTGGCTGAACGTGAAGGAGACGCTCGGCGGCGACTACTACACGGACTCTCGTTTGCAAGCATTGCCGCTGACGTCGGCGAATGATGCGGCAGGCAGTGTGATTCGAGCGGATCAGACCAACCTGATCATCGACCACAACCTGCTGGCGGCCGCGACCTACGATCAGGGCGGGAACGTCAACGCCACGTTCACGCTTGGTCAGAACCTGAACTCACGTCGCTATCGCCAGCTCTCGGCGCAGGGAGAAGGCCTGATTGCGCCGGCACCGCTGTCGATCGAGAACACGGTCGCCCAGACGGGTCTCGAGTTCAAATCGCTGCGGCACATCGAGAGCTACTTCGGCCAGGGCGAGCTGAATCTGTACAATCAGGTCTACCTGACCGCCGGGCTTCGCAACGATGGTTTTTCGACTTTCGGGGCGTCGCAGCGGCGTCACACCTTCAAGAAAGCGTCTGCAGCCTGGACGTTCACCAATCTTTTGCACGGCGACCAGCAGAGCGGACTACTGAGCTTTGGCAAACTCCGCGTGGCGTACGGGGAGACCGGGCGAGAGCCCGACGTCTATTCTGCGCTGAACGCACTGAGTACGATCGTCCAGTTCGGATCCGGTTACGGAGACGCGCTGCGCAGCTCGATTGGCGGCGTGCCGGGCGTCACGAGCAGCCTCCGGCTCGGCAATACGTCGTTGCGCCCAGAGCTGCAGAAGGAGACGGAAATTGGAGCCGACCTTGGGTTCCTTGACCAGAAGATTGATGTCTCGATCGTCGGCTACAACAAGAAATCCACCGATGTAATTCTGCCGATCACGGTGAACGCAGCTGCGACCGGTTACACGAGCGCATTTCAGAACACAGGGGCGCTGACCAACAAGGGACTCGAGATCTCATTCAACGCTCGGCCGTATACCACTCAGAACCTGGCGTGGGAGCTCGGCGTTCAGTTCGGGCGCAACCGCGGCAAGGTCACGGACCTGGGTGGCGCGCAGATCTTCGACCTGCTGGAGGGATTCGGCGCCAACGAAGCTGAAGGTGCTGACGTGATTGGCTATGCGCCGGGTGTGATCATCGGCACCGGGTTCGTCCGCTGCGGTCGCGGAACTCAGATACCGGTGCCCGGGATGGCAGGCACCCAGAACATCGACGCTCTGTGCGCGGCGACGCCCGGTGGCTTCAAGCCCAATGCGCTGTTCCTTGGGCCCAATGGTCTGCCGGTCGCTGATCCCGAGATCCGCGTCATTGGCGATCCACATCCCAAGTACACGATGTCTTACTCGACGTCGTTCAAGATTCTCAACAAAGTCACGCTGTCCGGGCTCCTCGACGTCAAGAAGGGGGGCACCCAGTACGACGGCACTCGTGGCGCGCTGTACGTCTTCGGCACGCACAAGGACACGGATCGCCGCGGCGGCACCGGCCAGTACGGCGTCGACTACGACACCAAGACCTATCCCGACGTCGCTGGACCAGGGAAGGGTGTAGTCGGGTTGACCACTCCCCAGGCTTGGGAGAGATGGTTGAGCATCGTCGGCACCGGCGGAGGCTTCACTGGCCCCGGCGAGCAGTTCATGGAAGACGCGGGCTGGGTCAAGCTGCGCGAGATCGGGCTGACCTTCACGCTCGATCAGTCATTCGTGAAGAACCTGACCGGCTTCAGCTCGGCGGACGTTCGCATCGCGGGACGCAACCTCAAGACGTGGACGCAGTACCGCGGCTTTGATCCCGAAGTCAACAACGCGGGTTCCGAGTACCTGACCCAGGGTCTGGATTGGTTCGCCAATCCGCAGTCCCGTTCGTTCGTGTTGTCATTCAGCCTAAACCGGTAAGGACAAGGAGAATTGCAGTGATAAAACTTCGATATCTTGCCCTCGTTGCCGGTGGTCTGATGGCAACGAGTTGCAAGACCGATTTTCTGACGGGAGGAGACCTCGGCACGGATCCGAACCGTCCGAGCGTCGCAACTCCGAGCCAGCTGTTCATGGGCGCGGAGGCGGCGATCTGGGCGTTACTCGGCAGCGATCCGGCGAGAGTCACCGGAATGTGGGCCCGCGAGTTCGCAGGGGGCCAGAACCAGTATCAAAGCATCTACAACTATCTCTACGATGAAGGGATCCAGAGCGGATTCAACGTCGGCCTCTACGCCGCCGGCGGTCTGGTCGACATCGTACGGGCACAAAAAATCACCCGGGACGCGCAGAATTTCGCGTTCCTCGGGATTCTGCAGGTGCAGGAAGCGATCACGATGGGAACCGGTGCCGATTTGTTCGGCGATCTGGTTTACTCGCACGCTCTCACCAACGAGGCGAATCCGCCGCTGGACAACCAGCTCGCGGTCTACGACTCGGTGGAGAAGCTGCTGACCGCCGCGATCGCCAATCTGGCGAGCACCGCGCCAACGAGCGCCACGCCCGCCGGCTCTGACCTCGTTTACGGCGGCGACGCCGGCTTGTGGACCGCACTAGCGCACACGTTGAAGGCGCGGTTCTACATGCACACCGCGGAGGTTCGGCCAGGCGCGTACGCGCAGGCGCTGACTGAGGCCCAGCAGGGCATTTCTTCCAACGCTGGCACGTACGTCGGCGCGTTCACCAGCAACTCCGCCGAGACCAACTTCTACTATCAGTTCGAGGTAACGGCGGGACGCGGCGGATATCTCATCGCCGACCAGCAGTTCGTAACGCTGCTGGAAAACCGAAACGATCCCCGGCGTGCCGATTACTTCAACGCCGCAGCCACCAGACTGAGCGACGCGAGGCTGGCTCCGAGTTTCCAGCAGCCCTTCGTCACTTACGATGAGAACACTCTGATCTGGGCCGAGGCGGCGTATCGCACCGGTGATCAAGTGACGGCGCTCTCGAAGTTGAATCAGGAGAGAGCGAACCACGGCCTGGCCGCGGAAGCAGTTGCAGGTCAGACGCTGCTGAATGAGATCCTGACCGAGAAGTACATCGCAGATTTCCAGGTCGGTCACGAGGCGTGGAACGATTACAAGAGAACGTGCACGCCGAATTTCCCGCCGACCCAGGCAGGGGAGAAAATGCCGGGGCGGATGTACTACGATCCGAACGAGCGGTTTACCAACACCAACATTCCGCCTGCCGGACAGGGCTTCAATGGATCGAGAAATCCCAACGATCCACCGAACGCAACGTCCGACGGAACGGGCCAGCCGTGTCTGGCCGGCTGATGGTCGGGGTGATTCTGGTAGCTGGCGCGTGCTCCACGTACGCGCCAGTTACCACCTCGGTTACACCATCGAATGGAACGGTGCGGCTCTCGCTGAACGAGGAAGGCCGCAGCCAGGTGCTCGGACCACTGGGCATATCGGTCACGACGGTCGAGGGTGAAGTCAGCTCCATCAGTGACTCCGCCCTTACGATCGCCGTGCGCGAAGTCGGTCGCGAATCTTCCGACAACGAGGCCTTTCACGGTCAGCTGGTGGCGATTCCGTCGCGCTTCATCGGACGGATCGATCGCAAGCACGTGCAGGTCGCGCGCTCACTCCTGATCGCGGGTGCAATTCTGGGTGGCGCGATCTGGATCGGATCCCAGGGTCACGGCGACGTGGGCTTGGGAAGTCCGCAGCGGCCACCAGTGGGCGGGCAGTAGACGGCAAGCGCTGTAACAAATAGCAACGCGGTCTCTAGTCGGTGCGCCAGCCGTCGACTCGCAGCGGCTGCTGGAAGCCCCGCAACGACTAGAGGCCGCGCGCTTTATCATAGCGCAGCCTACACAATATGACAAATCATGACGGCTTCATGAATCCTGTGTGACGCACTTGTCATCGAGGGTTGCCGGCCTCGTTTCGGATTCGTCTTTGATGCATGTCATGGACATCTCTTCTCTCCATGCGCCGCGCCGGTCTGGCGGCGGCGCTGATCGCTTTCTCACCCGCTCTTCTTGTCGGCCAGGCCGCTCCGGAGCTGGCGCCGAACGCGCCCAGCGATTCGCCGGTGCAGACGACGGAGAAATGCATCTGGACGGCGATGGACCGAGCGATGCAGCCCTACATCGCGCAGGCAAGGGCTACCTGGCCAAAAGCGCGACAGCGCTATCTCGCCGGCCTTCCACCGCGTCACAGCTTTTTCGTGACCACGCTGCTCGTCGACGATCAGGATCGCCGCGAACAGGTATTCATCGCCGTCGAGAGCATTCAGGATGGCAGGATCAGCGGGAAGATCTGGAATCGCGTTGAAGTCGTACACGGCTACCATCTCGGTGATCGCTACTCTTTCCCGGAATCCGATCTCCGGGACTGGTTGATCGCCAAGCCCGACGGCACCGAAGAGGGAAACGTCGTCGGCAAATTCCTCGATGGTTACGAGCCGCCGCGGACCTGCCTGACCAATACCGTCAGCGACTGACTCAAGGCGGGCCGTTGATCTGATTGTCAAGGCGGGCCGTATACCTTCGCCCGATCTGGCATCCACAAAACTAAAGCAGGGAGCTTCAAGCTTAGTCAGCCTCTATAGCTCCGAGCTTTGGTTTTGTAGTGCCCAGTTAGCGCCCAAATCCACGGCCGGCCGTGAAATCAGCCCCTCAACTCCAAGAAAAAAACTGGCGAGACTCTTGCCATATATGCCAGTCCAAACCTTCGCGGACTGGTATGCACCCAGTTTATCGAATCGACACCGCGCGCAAACTGGTGACATTGTATTGGAACGAGTTCCCGACGATTGCGCGCGTCAGAGAAGTCGTCGAAGAAGCGATTGCTGACCCCGAATTCCATCCGGGGATGAACTTTCTTTGGGATCGCAAGCCAGCTGATCCCAACACTGCGTCCATCGATTACCTGCGAGAAGCACTCTACTACTTGCAGGTGATGGCCGAAGAGATCGGGCCGCACGCGTGGGCTATCGTCACCCACAATCCGGCCGATTACGGCAAGGGACGAATGCTGGAGGCGATGTCGGATCAGGGCAAGGTCACGATCCGCGCGTTCCAGAGCAGGGGAGACGCCGAGGAGTGGTTGCGGAATCCCGTCCGCTATGACCAACAGGTCGTGCATTTCCCGGCGCGCAGTCCGACGCTGATGTATCCGGGATTCGCGTAACCCTGTTGCAATTGAGGCCGTCCGGTGACGTTCGCGGACAAGCCGAAGACGCCGAGCTCCTAGCCGCGAGCACTCAGCCCCTAGCTGCCCCTCAGATCCAGCTCCCAGTTCTGGCCGACGAGATTCTTGCCAAAGCTGTGATGCCGCTCTTCCTTGACCAGCCCGAATCCTTTGCGCTCGTAGATCCGGCGCGCTGAGTCGAGAACGCTGTTGGTCCACAGCATCATCCTTCGGTAACCCGCCCGCCGCGCGAAGTCGACGCATTCGTCGACGAGTCGCGTACCAATGCCCAGGCCACGCGTGGTAGGCTCCACGTAGAGAAGGCGCAGCTGCGCGACTGCCGCCGATTTCCTGACACAAAAAATCGATCCGACGATCTCGCCATCGCGCTCGGCGATCCAGGCTCGTTCCCGTTTGGCATCGAGGTTCTGGACGAAGTGGGCGAGAATTTCCCCGCAGAGCGCTTCGAACCGCTCGTCCCAACCGTATTCCTCGTAATAAATGATCCCCTGGCGGTGCGTCACCCACCCAATGTCGCCGGGCCGCAGCGACCGGAAAGTGTAGGGCGCGCGATTCTCGGCTGGCGCATCGAGAATACGCTGGATCCTGTGCATCGATCCAATGAGTTGAGTGCGACGGTGGGACGCGACCGGCTTGAGGGTCTTGGCGAGTACCTCGCGCTGGCGCGCCTCGAGCGCCTCGAACGCTTTGCGCCCCGTGCGCGACAGGCTCAGCGGCTTTTGTCGCCCGTCGTCCACGGACCCAGCCTTGGCGAGGAGGCTGCGTCGCTCGAATCCTCGCAGCATGCGACTCAGGTACCCGGCATCGATACCCAGCGCCTGAATGATTACCGAGGCGGTGGTGGTTTTTCGGTAGTAAACCTCCATCAGCACGCGACCCTCGGCCAGGGAGAAGGGCGAATCGAGGTAATCGCGGTTCAGGACACCGATCAGACGCGTGTAGAAGCGATTGAACTCGCGCACGGATTCGATCTGGTGGCGGGTTTGTTCACCGATTCCGGCGTGGTGAGGGCTGGTCGCAGTCACTGGAGCTCCGATCCGACTAGTCTCCAGTTTCGGTCAAATAGTTGACTTTGTCAAGTAAAGAGGGATGGGGGACGAGAGAAGAGGGGCGAGCGGCGGACACAAAAAAAACGCGCCCTGTTGAGCGCGTCTCGTCCCTCGTCCCTCGTCTCTCTACGGCAGTACGAACTGAACGCTGCTCTCGACTGGGAAGTTGTTGCTCTTGAGGATCGCGACGGCGGTGAACGATCCGTGCTCGCCCTTCGAGCTCCAGCTCTCCTCGTAGATCGTGTCTTCCTTGCCCTTCAGCGTCTCACTGCGCATCGCCGAGGTGAACATGCGCCCCTTGCTCCAGCGCCAGACCTCTTTGCCAGTGAAATCCTTCACCACGAAGTCGTGCGTCTGCCCGTCGGGGAAGCGCAGCTCGAGCATCTTCGTCGTGTTGTTGCGAACGTTGAGAGTGAAGCGGAGTTTTTGCGCATCATCCTTCGGTCTGGTGATGTCGAAAGTGGTGACGATCGGCGCGCTCATCTCCGAATCGCGGTGCTTCACAGTGGCAATCGGTTTTTCGGCGTGGGAGAAGGAAGGAGCCGCGGCGAACGCGACCGATGCTGCGCAGAGCAGGGGGAGAATGAGGCGGTTATCCAAGGTAGTGAGCGCGAATCTTTTATGGGCGGGCGGGCCATTCTCACATATTGTGAGAAGCCCAACTTATCGACACTAAGACGAGCGGTCAACACCAAAGTCACGAACTAACTTCGCATGACTGCTCGACTTGCATGAGCTTCGTGCATCTTCGGGGTGCCTTCGGAACCGCAGATCCTTTCGCTTGTGAAAATCTTCACAAGCAGCTAAATTCAGCGCGGAATGGATGACGAAAAGCGGTCGCAACCGAGCCCCAGGCAGGGTCTCTCCGGCGCCGATTTCGCCGGCTTGGGACTCCAGTTCGCTTTGGCGATCATCCTCTTCCTATTCGCTGGACAATGGCTCGATAACCGACTGGGCTTCAACGGCTTGTTCACCATTGTCGGCGTCTTTGTCGGTGCGGCTGCGGCTTTCTACAACATGTACCGCAAGATCAGCGCGGCCCAAAAGCGCGACGACGAGGAGAGGAAGTCGCGGCGGCAGGGGAACGACGAGAGCTGGAACGCGAGGCGATGAAGGAGAAGCGTGCGATTAGCTTCTTTGCCGGAGTCTCGGCCTCGCTGATAATCGTCGGAACAATCATTCTGAGGACGTACTACCGGACGGTCGATCAGCACAATGCGATGCTGATTTCCGCTGGACTGGCTTTCGCGGTACAGCTCGGCTCTTATGCGCTGCTCAGACCGGCCCGGCCGGGGCACGGTTTTCCGGGCGAGCTGCTGCTGCGGTGGGGACTTGGTGCCGTGCTCCGTCTGTTCGTGCTGGTGCTGTACGCGCCACTGGCGAGGATTATCAACCTCTCGGTCGAGGCGGCGCTGGTGAGTCTGGTGACGTTTTTCTTTCTGACGATGATGGCTGAACCGCTGCTGCTCGAATATGATCGCTGACCAAAAAGACTTCATCACCCCGCATATCACTGACTCGCACACGCTCGACTACCCGTGCTTCCACTCGGGCTTCGTGTGCGAATACGAGTTGCCCCGTTGGAATCCGATTCACATCGGCCGCTTTGCTCTCGACATCTCGCCGACTCGTCACGTCGTGATGCTCTGGATTGCGGCGGTACTTTGCATCGTAACGACCCTCCTCGCGCTCCGCGCCCACAATCGCAGAACTCGTGAAGGCAAGGCGCCCGCTGGATTCGGAAATGGCTTGGAAGCGCTGGTGCTGTATCTGAGGAATGAAGTCGTCCTGCCGAATGTTGGACCGCACGGCAATGCGTACGTGCCGTATCTGCTGACTCTCTTCTTCTTCATTCTATTCGCCAACCTGCTTGGCCTCGTCCCGTATGGCGCGACGGCGACCGGAAACATCTCGGTGACCGCGACCCTCGCCATCGTCACGTTCTTCGTCATCGAGATCGCGGGCATTAGAGCATTGGGACTCGGCTACATCAACACCATCGTGTTCTGGCCACATGACATGTCGCTGGCCCTGAAGCTGCCGATCACCTTCATCCTGACGCCGATCGAGATCATCGGGAAATTCACCAAGCCGTTCGCGCTGGCGATCCGACTCTTCGCCAATATGGTTTCGGGGCACGTGGTGCTGCTGGCGCTCATCAGCCTCATCTTCACGTTTGCAACATGGATTCTGGTGCCGCTGCCCATCGCCATGGCCCTCGGCATCTCGCTGCTCGAATTGTTCGTCGCGTTTTTGCAGGCGTTCATCTTCACGCTTCTGTCCAGCGTCTTCATCGGACTGATTCGCGAGGGTGCGCACTGAACGCGGAGAGTGCTCAACTCCGTGTAAGTATCCGGCCGAGCGGGCTGGAGAATTCCGTTGGGACGAGAGTCTCGCTGACGGATGGCGATCGAGAGATCGCGAGCATGACATATCACGATTGTTGAAAGGGGTACGAAAATGGTCTCGATCTTTCCGCTGCTTCAGGCTGCAACCACGTTCTCCAAGGAGTACACGGGTGCGTGGGGCATGCTCGGCGCCGGCGTTGGCGCGGGTCTCGCCGTAATCGGCGCGGGCATCGGTATCGGACGTCTCGCCGGACAGGCTATGGACGGCATGGCGCGTCAGCCCGAGATGGCCGGTCGCATTCAGACGGGCGCGATCATCTTCGCGGCGCTCATCGAGGGCGTCGCGCTGTTCGCGGTCGTCATCTCGTTCCTGATCCAGGGCAAGTTCAAGTTCTAAGGCATTACCGGACGCGGCTCGCGGTGTTTGGTGCGCCGCGGGTCAGCGATCCGGATAGCAAAGCAACGGCAGTGTAAACGGCGAAGCTCCGCCCAACCGAAAAGCTATCAATGCAGAATCTCATCTTCGCACTTCTCCAGACGGCGCAGGTCGCACCGGAAGAATCAGGGCAGTCAGGCGATCTTCTTTCGCCCAATGGCGGGCTGATGTTCTGGACGCTCGTCACCTTCGTCATCCTGCTGATCATCCTCGGCAAGCTCGTCTTCCCGAAGATCACCGCCGCCGTCGAGGCGCGCGAGAAAGCGCTCGAGGAGGCGATCGAAGGAGCAAAGCGCGATCGTGAAGCTGCCGCCCAGGCACTGGCCGAGCAGCAGCGGCAGATCGAGGCCGCCCGCAACGAAGCGCAGAAGATCATCGCCGAAGGGCGTCAGGTCGGCGAAAAAGTTCGGGCGCAGATGATCGACGAGACCCACTCGCAACAGCAGCAGATGCTCGAGCGCGCGCGTCGTGAAATCGAGCAGGAGAAGGTGCGCGCCATCGCCGAGATGCGCCGCGAGGCCGTCGAGCTGGCAATCGCCGGGGCGAGCAAAGTCATCGAGAAGAATCTCGATGACCAGGCGAACCGGAAGATCGTGGAGACCTTCCTCTCCTCGATTCCCGCGGGCGGAGCCAACCGCGGATGAACGAGTCGACGATCGGCCGCAACTACGCCGAGGCGCTGCTGGCGCTGGCGCAGAAAAGCGGAGACGTCGAGCAATGGGGCGCGCTCCTCGACGCCATCGCCGCCGCCATGCGCGAGGATCAGACGCTGCGCACGTTTCTCGAGTCGCCAAAACTCGCGGCTTCCCACAAGATCGAGATCCTTGAGAAAGCTTTCGGACGAAGGGTCCCCAAGCTTTTCCTGCGCTACATCGAAACGGTGATCCACAAGCGCCGGCAGATGCTGATTCCGGTGATCGCTACCGAGTACCAGGCGCTGATCGATGAATCCGAAAATCGGCTGCACGCCAATGTCACCGTGGCGCGCGAGCCGGCCGAGCCGGAGAAGGACGCGCTGGCGCGCCAGTTGACGCGGCTGTTCGGAAAACGGGTGATACCGCACATCTCGCACAACCCAGCCATCCTCGGTGGAGTGATCGTCAGGGTCGGCGACACGGTGATGGACGGGTCGGTGCGGAAGCGGTTGTCTTTGTTAAAACAGCGGATGTTGCAGTCCCAGCGAACTTAGCGCTGCGGCCTCAGCACACGGGGTAGGTTGGGCGTAGTTATTGAAGGGCTGCGGTTGGGTGCGGCCCTTTCGTTTTCAACCGATTCCCGTACTCGGTCATATGTCGTTGAACATCAAGTCGCCGATGAGACTACTCTCGGCAACAGCTTTAGCCGTTCTCGTCGTCGCGACCCCAGATTTGGGGGCACAAGTCCTCAAGCCCGGGCTCCAACCGGGCCTCACCAGAGCCCCCGACAGCGCCCGCAAGATTTCGCTGGACGAAGCGGTGCGCATGGCACAACAGAACTCGCCAGAGGCAATCCAGGCGGAGGGAACCGAGAGAACGAGTAAAGCCGCGCGCGTGGCAGCGATCGGGGCGATTCTTCCGAACGCAAGTCTCAACCTGGGTCGAGTGATTCAGTTCGGAGGCGGGCAGACTCGCGTCAACCAGAATGGCGAGACGGTTGCCATCACGGCGGCGCCGACGAACAGCACCGGCCTTACTCTCAACATGACCCTTTTCGATGGTGGCCAGCGCCTCTATGCGCTTCGGACCGCGAACTCGAACATCGTGGAGGCCGAGGCGAACCGTGTAGCCGTCAAATACAACGTCGCGCTACAGGTCAAGCAGCAATACTACGCGGTGCTTGCCGCGATCGAGAGTCGGGACGCGGCGGAGCTGCAGATGGCCCAGGCGACCGAGCAATTCAAGAGCTCGGTGGCAAAGGTCCGGGCCGGAGCGGCGACGCGCTCGGATTCATTGCGCGGCGTCGTCCAGATTGGCAACGCGCAGCTTGCGCTCATCACCGCGCAGACGAACAAGGAAGCGGCCGATGCGGCGCTCACGCGGCTCGTTGGATCGGAGGTGCCCGTGACAGCTGACCCCGCCAGCGTGCAGGAGAACATGGCGGCGCTTCCGGACAGCGCGGAGCTTGCCGCGCTGGCCAAGCGTGGTCCGGCGGTGGAAGTGGCGCAGTCAAACGTCGACGCGGCCAGGGAGGCCGTCAAAGCGTCGAAGGCGACGTACCTGCCCTCTCTGAGCGCGAGTTATTCGCGTACGGGCAGCGGCACCGATCCACGCTTCGGGCTCGGCGACGGTCCTTTCTCCTACAACGGCCGCTTGTCCTTCTCGCTTTCGTACCCGGTGTTCAACAATTTCCTTCGTGAACAGCAGGTGGTGCAGGCGAAAGTGGCCGATATCAACGCACAGGCCACGTTGCATGACACCCAGCTCGCGGCGCAGCAATCCCTGACCCAGTACATCGGGGCGCTGCGCGGGGCGTCGCAGAGGGTGGCGGTGCAGGCGGCTTCGGTCGCGGCGGCGCAGGAGGACGTGCGTGTCCAGCAGCAGCGTTACAACATCGGCGCTTCGGTGCTCCTCGATCTCATCACGTCACAGGCAGCGCTGGCGACGGCGGAGCAAGCCCTCATTCAAGCACGTTACGACTATAGAATCGCGCGGGCGCAGCTGGAAGCGCTCATCGGACAGGATTTGCGGTAATGCCCATTCGTGAGACCTCACGCAATCAGATGAAAGAAAGACAGAAGTTGGCCGTGCGTCGGCGCGCGTCTGGTGTTCGCCGGTCGAGCAGCGTCGCAGTTGCGTTGGTCATGGCGCTCGGTGCGTGCAAGAAGAGCACGGATCCGGCGGTCGTGATCGAGACCGCGTCGGCGGAGCGGCGCAGTATCGTGTTGAGCGCCCAGGCGAACGGTACCGTGGAACCCATCGATGTCGTCGAAGTCAAGTCGAAAGCCTCGGGCACTATCATCAAGATGCCCGTCGACGTCGGATCGAAAGTAAGAACCGGCGATCTGCTGGTTCAGATCGATCCGCGCACCGTGCAGAATGCATACGACCAGGCGGCTGCTGATCTGTCGTCGTCGACCGTAGCGAGGGCGGTCGCTCTGGCGCAGCGCAACCGGTCCGCGGAGCTGTACAAGCAAAACATCATTACGGCGACGGAGATGGAAGCGGCGACGCTCGCTTATGCGAACGCGGATGCAGCCGTCATCAAAGCGCGGACGAATCTCTCGACTGCGAGACTCCAATTGGAGGATGCTACCATTACCGCGCCGACGAACGGTACCGTCATCCTACGGCCGGTGTCGGTTGGGACGGTAATCACGTCAGCCTCGACCGCGGCGAGCGGCGGTACGACGATTCTCGACATGGCCGACCTCAGCAAAGTCCGAATGCGCGCGTTCGTGAACGAAACGGACATCGGCAACGTCAAGGCGGGCCAGACGGCCACTGTCACCGTCGACGCGTTCCCTAATCGAAGATTCGTAGGCATAGTGGAACAAGTCCAGCCGGAGGCGGTCGTGCAATCGAGCGTCACCATGTTCCCGGTCCTCGTTAGCCTCGACAACTCTGACGGCGCACTCATGCCCGGCATGAACGGGCAGGTGGTGATGGACATCCTGCGGCGCGACAACGTCCTGGCGGTGCCTAGTGATGCGATACGAAATGCGCGAGACGCGGCTACGGTCGCTCCGGTTCTCGGAGTTACTCCCGACTCGTTGAAGACGGCGCAAGCAGCGGCGCGGGCGGCGCGCGGGTTTGGACCGGGCGGGGGCGGGGGCGGGAGCGGGGGCGGGACAGCGTCGTCGACGGCGTCTTCGGGCGACACTACAAGACGTCGCAGGTTCGGTGCGGCGAGCTCGACGCAAAGCGCGTTCGGTGGACAAGGCGGTGCGCCGGGTACGGCGTCCTCGACCGGCCGGCGCTTCGGTGGTGGCGGTGGTGGCGGTGCGGCAGGTGGCGGCGGTGGTGGTGGTGCGGCAGGTGGCGGTGCAGGGGGAGGGGGAGGCGGTCGAACCGGCGGCGCGCTGTTCGTGTTCGTCAAGAAGGGCGACACCTACTCGCCACGAGTGGTCCGCGTCGGAGTAAGCGATTTCGACTACACCGAGATTCTAGGCGGTGTACAGCAAGGCGAGCAGGTGGCACTCCTTGGACCCGCAGTATTGGAGGCCCAACGAGAACAGCTTCAGGCTCGCGTGAGAGCCGGGACGGGTGGTGGACTCCAAACCACCACTCCCGCGGCTGGCGGGGCGGCCGGCGGTGCTGCGGGCGGCGCTCGAGGTGGCGGCGGCGGACGGCCGCCCGGTACATGAGGAGGTAGGACCATGCTGCTCGGGGAGACGATTGGAGTAGCGCTCGGAGCGCTCAGGGCGAACAAGCTTCGCTCGTTTCTGACGATGCTCGGCGTTGTCATTGGAGTGGGAGCCGTGATCGCAGTAGTCGCACTCGGGCGTGGCGCGCAGGAATCCGTCAATGCGCGGATCAGCGCGCTCGGGACGACGCTTCTCACAGTGCAGCCGGGGCAGATTTTTGCGCCGGGTGGTGTTTCCTCGGGCAACGATAGAGCACCGATGATAGTGGCCGACGCGAAGGCGCTCGATTCGGCAGGACCAGCGGTTGCGGCGGTCGAGCCGGAGATGCAGAAGCAGCTGCAGGTACAGTATCTGAACACGAATACCAACACGACCGTTCTCGGCACCACGGCGAACTATCTCGATGTGCGCAAGTACACGATGGCATACGGGAAGATGTTCACGGCGGGTGACGATCGGGGCAGTCGGAGTGTCGCCGTGCTTGGCGCAGCGATTCCCGACAACCTCGGGGTGCCGGCGGCAACCCTCGTCGGACAGAACGTCCGCATCGGTGGTTTTCTCTTTCAGGTTCTGGGCGTTCTCGCCAGCAAGGGAAACAGCGGCGGATTCGGAAACCCGGACGATCAGGTTCTGATACCGCTCACGACGGCTCAATTCCGCGTCTTCGGCAGCGACAGATTGCGGCAGATCGGAGTGCTAGCCGAGACGGAGGCCGAAATCCCAAATGCGATGGCGGCGATTCAGAGGACGCTCCGGCGGGTGCACAGATTGCGCGTCGGAGTTCCGGACGACTTCCACACCTTCCTGCTGTCGGGAATCGCGGCGGTGAGTCTGCTTGTCGGTGGCATCGGCATTATGAACATCATGCTGGTGTCGGTGACGGAGCGGACACGTGAGATCGGCGTGCGCAAAGCACTCGGTGCGACGCCGAAGAACATTCTGCTGCAGTTCCTCATTGAGGCCGTCGTGCTTTGCCTGCTCGGCGGGGTGGGCGGGATTGTCTTCGGCTGGCTTGGCGCGATCGCGCTGGCCAAGTTCGGGAACTTCAACACCTCGGTGGCGCCGTCGTCGATTCTGCTGGCGTTTTTCTTCTCGGGGTTCGTGGGGATACTGTTCGGGGTCTGGCCGGCGAGGAGAGCTGCCGCCTTGGATCCGATACAGTCGCTGCGGTACGAATAGAGGAACTGTCAAGGCGGGCCGTTGATCTGGCCGCCCACCGGTCACCACAAAACTAAAGCAGGGAGCTGAAAGCTTAGTCAGCTGGGAGCTGCGAGCTATTCCGGCGGCGTATAGTGTCGGACGGTCGCGGTTTCCCGGCTTTGGATAGATCTCTACGAAGAACAGCGATCTGAGAATGGCGCGCATCTCTAGCGCCAGTATGTGAGCTCGGAGCTAGAAAGCTGACTAGGCTTAAAGCTCCCTGCTTTAGTTTTGTGGATGCCAGATCGTGTCAAGTTCTGCGATCCGCCTTGACTCTTTACCACGACGACGCTTGCTCCTACTTTAGACCTCCCCTCCGGCGGCGCCCGTCCCGCTGCCGGGCAATCCAGAATCTCATGGAGGTCGAATGAGACTCCGCTACGTCGCGGTCTCTCTGTTATGCCTCGTCGCCGCCAACGCGAGCGCGCAGGCAAAAAAGGCGCAGGTGGCAAAGAGTCCCGAGCTGCGCGTCGACTTTACCAGGGAAACGCTGCCCAACGGACTCAACGTGATTTACCACGTCGACCATTCCACTCCCGTGGCGGCAGTACTTCTATGGTATAACGTCGGATCGAAAATGGAGCAGCCGGGACGCACCGGCTTCGCCCACTTGTTCGAGCACATGATGTTTCAGGGCTCGAAAAACGTCGCCAAGGGACAGCACTTCTCTCTCCTCGAAGCTGCAGGCGGACGCGGCGGAGCCGACATCAACGGAACGACCAACTGGGATCGCACCGCCTATTTCGAGACGATTCCATCCAACCAGGTCGAGCTGGCGATCTGGCTCGAATCGGATCGCATGGGAACGCTGCTCGAAGCAATGGACCAGGCGAAGCTCGATAACCAGCGCGAGGTGGTGAAGAACGAGCGCCGCCAATCATTCGACAACCAACCCTACGGCACGTGGCCAGAGAAGATGGGAGAAGCGCTCTTCCCCGAGGGCCACCCCTACCATCACTCGGTGATCGGGTCGATGACGGATCTCTCCGCCGCCAGCCTCGCCGACGTCTCGAGCTTCTTCAAGACCTACTACGCGCCCAACAACGCGGTGCTGGTTGTCGCTGGCGACATCGATGTGCCGCAAGTGAAGCAAATGGTGCGCAAATATTTCGGTCCGATTCCGCGCGGGCCGAGGGTTCCGCCTCTCGCCAACATGAGTGTGCCGGAGAACGTGGGGCATCAGCAGCGCTACGTTATCGCCGATGCGCAAGCGCCGGCGCCGGCGATCTACGTCGGTTACAGAGTACCGCCAGCGAAAGACGGTCGTGCGCCAGTCGTGTCGCTCCTCGGCGACGTCATCGGCAGCGGACGCTCGTCGCGCTTGTACGACGCGCTGGTCCGCCGCCAACAGCTCGCGACCAATGTCGGCGGCTTCAACTTCGGCTTGGCCGATGGCGCCGACATGCTCGTCTTCACCGCCACGGGAAAGCCCGGCAGCAATCCCGATTCCCTCGAGGTCGCTCTGATGGCGGAGCTTGCCGGTACAAGCAGCTTCACGCAGGCGGAGCTGGAGCGGGCGCGCGCGGCAGAGCGGTTTGGATTCGTCAACGGCTTGCAGACGACTGGTGGCTTTGGTGGACGCGCTGATCGTCTGGCAGAAGGCTGGACGTACTTCCACGATCCGAACTATGTGAACACGGTGCTGCGCGATTACGATCGCGTAACCCTCGACGATCTCAACGCGCTGGCGCGGGAGCGGATTGTGGACAGGAACCGCGTCGTTCTCATCTACGTGCCGTCGAAGAAGACGGCTTCAACGTCAACGCCGAGGGTGCCGTAATGCGTACCGGAAAAATCACGATGCGGCTGGCGGTGATCTCCGTTGCGATCGGCGCTCTGAGTGCCGGTGCCCAGACGGTCAAGCCGCCGGCTCCCGGCGCGCTCCGCCCCTACGTCTTTCCAAACGTGGAGCAGTTCCAGCTCTCGAACGGCTTGAAGGTGATTCTCGTCGAGAAACACACCCTGCCGGTAGTCGAGGGGCGTCTCATTCTCGATGCCGGCGCGATGCGCGAGCCGGCGGCGAAGAACGGTTTGGCGTCATTGACGGGCAGGCTGCTCTCCGAAGGCACCGCCGAAATGTCGGGCGCGGAGATCGCGCGCCAAATGGACGCGCTCGGCGCGCAGTACTCGACCGGCGGTGGGTTCAGCACGTCGTTCGCCGACGTTGTCGCTCTGAAGAATGTTTTCCCGCAGGCGATGTCGCTGGCGGCGAAGACCGTGACAGCTCCGAGTTTTCCCGCGACCGAGTTCATCAGAGTGAAAAATCAGGCGCTGGCTGCGTATCAGCAGAGTCACGCGCGCGCGTCGGGGTTGGCTGCCGATGCATTCGTGCGCGCCGCGTTCGACAGCACGGCGCCATTCTCGCGCCCTCCAGCCGGAACACTGGCGACGATAGGCGCCCTCACCCGCGACGATGTGGTCAACTGGCATCGGACGATGTTCGCGCCGTCGGCGTCGACTCTGCTACTCGTCGGCGACATCTCGCCGGCAGAGGCGCGGACTGTGGCGCAACAGGCATTCGGCGGCTGGACGGCGACACGCGCGGCGATGCCATCGGTGGCGAATCCGATTCGAACGCGCTCCGGCACGCGGGTGATTCTCGTCGATCGTCCGGGATCAGTGCAGTCCTCGATCGTCGTTGGGCAGGCCGGCTTCCAGGCGACCGATCCGGATTACCTCTCGATGCTGGCGCTCAATCATGTTCTCGGCGGCGCGGTCAGCTCGCGTCTCAACACCAATTTGCGCGAGAAGCACGGCTACACCTACGGAATCTTCAGCGGGCTCGATCTGAGGACGGGCGCGGGCGCGTTCCAGATGCAGTCGGAAGTTCGCACCAATGCCACCGACTCAGCATTGGTGGAGGCGATCGCAGAATATCGTCGCCTCGTCACCGAGGCTGTTCCGCCGGAGGAGCTGCAGGCGGGTGTGAACAATTTGGTGTCGAGTTTCCCGAACGGCGTGCAGAGCGTGCAGGGTCTGACCGGGCGGCTGCAAGGCCTGATCACGTGGGGACTGCCGCTCGATTTCTACACGACGTACCGCGAGCGGCTGTCGGCGGTGACGCCGGCCGATGTGCAAAAGGTCGCGACCAGTAAACTCACGCCTGACAACCTGGTAGTTGTCGTCGCAGGTGATTTGTCCAAGATCGAGGCGCCGATTCGAGCGAGAAATTTTGGAGTGGTCGAGGTGTGGGATCCGAACGGAGTTAAAGTCCGGTAAAGCGGGAAGCGGGAAGCGGGAAGCGGGAAGCGGGTGCGGGCAACGGATAGGGCATGTCTCCAACTCAATCACAGAAAGGCCGACTCGATCGAGTCGGCTTTTCTGTTTTCGGTTAAGTAATTTCAGCGCAATGAAAGCGGTCATCATCACGCGGCCCGGCGGGCCTGAAGTGCTGGAGATTCAGGAGCGGCCGATGCCGGAGCCGGGGATTGGTCAGATTCGGGTGCGGGTGCACGCATCGGCGCTCAATCGGGCGGACCTTCTGCAGCGCATGGGAAACTATCCAGTTCCGCCCGGATATCCGGCCGACATCGCCGGCATGGAGTACGTCGGCGAGGTCGATGCGCTGGGCGAAGGTTCGATGGCGTGGAAAGTTGGTGACAGGGTGATGGGCATCATCGGTGGCGCCGGGCACGCCGAGTATTTGTGCGTGCACGAGCGCGAAGCTATGCCGGCACCGAGAACGACCGCGACGGAAGAAGCGGCGGCGATCCCCGAGGCGTTCCTCACCGCTTGGGACGCGCTATTCAAACGGCTCGACCTGCGCAGTGGAGAGACGGTTCTGATTCACGCTGTTGGAAGCGGTGTCGGAACGGCGGCGCTGCAAATCGCCAAGGTTGCCGGCGCCCGAGTCATTGGGACCTCGCGCTCGCCGGACAAGCTGTCTCGCGCGAAACAACTCGGCCTCGACACCGGAATCGATTCGTCCCGCGGCGACTGGGCGAACGAAATCGAGACGGCAGTTGGCGAGCAGCGCGTGAACGCAATTGTAGACCTCGTCGGGGGGAATTATCTCGACGGAAACCTGCGCGTGCTCGCGCTCAAAGGCCGAATCGTGCTGGTCGGAATGACCGCGGGCGCGTTGACCCAGTTCAACATGGGCACGCTGCTACGAAAGCGTCTAACCATCGTTGGGACAATGCTGCGCTCCCGTGAGCTCGAGGAGAAAATCGCGCTGGCGAGAGAATTTGCGGAACGGGGCGTGCCGCTTTTCGAGTTGAGTGCCCTGAAGCCGGTTGTCGATAGTGTCTTTTCCTTCGATCAGATCCGCGACGCGCACAAGCTGATGGAATCCAACGCGACGTTCGGGAAGATTGTGCTTCGGTGGGGGTGAGGTGGTCTCGGAGAACGTCCGACGGTGGATAGAAAGGGCCACCGGCTCCCGGGTGGTCGCGACGGCGGCCATGCCCGCGGCCACTTCGTCCCGGCTCGACGACGTCGAGCTCGAGGACGGCACAGTTCGTCGCCACGTCGTGCTACGACGATTTACGGACGAAAAATGGGTAAAGCGGGAGCCGGACCTCGCCATTCATGAGGGCGTGTGCCTCCAGCACGCCAAAAGAGCTGGCCTGCCGGTGCCCGCGGCGGTAGCTGTAGACGCGCGCGGTGACGATTGTGGCGTGCCGGCGACGCTGGTTGAAAAAGTTGACGGCATGGTCATCCTCGAGCCGAAGGATCCGCGGCACTGGTTGCGGGGCCTCGCCGAGTCGGCGGCGCAAATCCATCGCGTCGAGGCATCGGGTTTTCGCTGGAAGTACCGCCGCTACAACGACCGCGAGCGGCTCTCGGTTCCCGCCTGGTCAAAGAAACAGAGCGCTTGGAAAAGGGCGATCGAAATCGTTCAGACCCCAGCTCCGCCCTACCGCGAATGCTTCATCCACCGCGACTTTCACCCGAGCAATGTTCTCTGGCAGAACGGAACAGTCAGCGGTGTCGTCGATTGGGTTAACGGCTGCCGGGGCCCGGCCGGGATCGACGTTGCCTGGTGTCGCCACAACCTGGCGAACCTTCACGGCGGCAGCATCGCCGACGAGTTTCTGAGCGCCTACATCGAGGCGGCCGGCGCCGAATTCGACTATGACCCGTACTGGGATCTGATGTCTGTCGTTGAGCTCCTCCCCGGACCACCGACGATGTACGAAGGTTGGCGCGCGGTTGGGATGGCCCACATAAAGAGCGACACGATGCGCGAACGCGTGGACGATTATGTAGCGAGCGTGATCGACCGGCTTTAAGTCTTTCCCTTTCGTCTTCGGCTGCGCCGATCCTGGACCAGGATCGCGAAAATCATCCAGAGTCCCAGGGCCCCAGCGATTACAAATCCGACCGTCGCCAGTGACCGTTGATACGCCATCATGTATCCGCTGGCGACGAGGAGACCGCCGAGCACGAGGCCGGTGAAGATGCGGTTGGCGACCTTCTCGAGCCCGAGTAGGAGGGAGCCAAGCTGGGGCGCCTCGACGCGCACCGCAAAGTCGTTCGACACGAGTTTCTGCGTGATGACGTCGATGCGGTGCGGTAGGGCGCGCACCAGATCCGAGGTCTCGGCGGCGATCTGAAACAGCCGCCGCGGCGAGAATTCGCGCTGCGCGCGCTTGTTGGCCATCTGGGCAGTGTATTCGCGGATCGACTGGGTCGGATTGAAGTTCGGATCCAGGGCGCGACTCACCGCGTCGAGGTTGAACAACGCTTTGGCCAGCAACGTCAGCTCCGCCGGGAGCTTCAGCCCGGCACGAAATGCCATCGTGATCATCTCGTACAGCACGACGCCGGCGGGAGTTTCTTCCACGGTCTGGTTGGCGTGCTTGGCTATCAGAGCCGAGACGTCGCGAACATACGCGCGGCGATCGAATTCCTCGGGCGCCTGACCAATCTCCACCAGCGTCTCTGCGGCGGCATCGCCGTTGTTCTCCGCCATCTCATTCCGAAGTCGATGAGCGCCAGCTTTGGATCGTCGCGCGGGGCGGCCTCGATCGCGGCCGCCCTCGCTTCATTCTCTGATTGCACCAGCGCCGTCGCGCCGGGCCTGACTGTCTCGCGACGGTCGTCTGCCACTGCTTCGGCGGGCGTGCGCGGATTTTCCCGCCCTGGCAGAACGATGAAGACGTTTCCCGGGTGCGGATCGGCGTGGAAGTGTCCGCTGTCGGTGATTTGCTGCAGGTAGGCGTGCGAAAACTCTTCGGCCAGGATGCCGAAGTCGTAGTCGATACGGCTGATCGCTGGAATGTCGCCGATCTTCACGCCGCGGATGCGCTCGGTAGTGAGCACCCGGTGCGTCGTGTAGGCGTCGATTACGCGCGGAATCAGGATGTGCGGAAAAGTCGCCAGCGCCAGTCTGAACTGCGCCGCATTACGTGCCTCGGTGCGGTAATCGAGCTCGTCGGCGAGCGCGCGCTCGACCTGTTGCACGACACCGACCAGATCGACGCGAGACCCCGCCGAGGTGTGCTCCGTCAGAAAAGTTGCCAGCTCGCGGAAGTACTCGAGGTCTTCGGAGAGCTGCTCACGCAGGTTTGGCCGCTGAACCTTGACGACGACGTCGCGTCCATCGCGCAGTACCGCGGCGTGAACCTGGCCGAGGCTCGCGCTGCCCAGCGGCTCCGCCTCGAAGGACTCGAAGAGCTTGGACATCCGCGAGTGCAGCTCCTCCTCGATAGTTTTCTCGACGTCGTCGAACGACATCGGCGGAACATCGTCCTGCAGGTGCACCAGCTCCTCGATGTACGGCTTGGGCAGTAGATCGGGTCGTGTCGAGAGCACCTGGCCGAGTTTGATGTACGCCGGTCCCAGCTCCACCAACCGCTCGCGGAAAGCAGTTGCCTTGACCCTGGTGTCACCTTCGACCGTCGTTTGATCGTCGAGCCCGTCACCATTGAGACTCAGAAGTCCCTGCCGGTTGGCAAAGTCACGCAGCCCGTAATTGGTAAAGAGCCTGACGGTCGAGACCAGGCGCGGAAGATGCTTTGGCGAGAGGATCATGCGTGTGAGGGGGGCAGAAACTATGCCCGTCGTCGAGTGGCTCCATCCCACGAGACCGTAGATATTTATGCATGCCAAAGAAATCCGGCTCTCAGAAACCCGCCAGGAAATCGACATCGCCGCGGAAGCGCGTCCCCGCGCGCTCAGGTCGGGTGCCGATCACTCGCGTTACCAAGCCTTGGGGTCACGAGACGATCTGGGCCCATTCGGAGCGCTACACCGGCAAGATCATTCACATCAACGCCGGCCACGAGCTGTCGGTGCAGTACCACAACAAGAAGGATGAGACCGTCTACCTGCTCTCCGGTCAGATCATTTATCGTGTCCAGCGCAACGGAGATGAGGTGCTGGACGATGTGCATCTCCAGGTCGGGGAGTCATTCAGAATCATTCCCGGTACGATTCACCAGATGGTCGCCGTGACTGACTGCGAAGTGCTGGAGGTATCGACGCCGGAAGTCGACGACATCGTGCGCTTGAGCGATAAGTACGGTCGCGAGGGGACAACGGCTCCATGAAAGTCATCATTCCGCTGGCAGGGAAGGGAACGCGGCTGCGCCCGCACACGCACATCACGCCCAAGCCGATGCTCAAGGTCGCCGGCAAACCGGTGATGTCGTACGTGCTCGATGAGCTGAAGAAACTCGGCAACGTCGAGCAGGTGATTTACATCACCGGACACCTTAAGGAAAAAGTCGAGGAGTACGCGCGCGCCGAGATGGATGTGCCGTCCGTTTTCATCGAGCAGAAAATTCAGGACGGCACCGCGGGCGCGATCGCCCTGGCGCGCGATTACGTCGACCAGCCCGTTCTCATAATCTTTGTGGATACGATCTTCGACGCCGACCTTACGAGGGTGAAAAGTGTCGACGCCGACGGAATCATCTGGGTCAAGGAGGTAGAGGACTACCAGAGGTTCGGCGTTGTCGTGACCGACGACGACGGCAACATGACCAGGATCGTCGAGAAGCCAACGACTCCGATCTCGCGTCGCGCCAACATCGGATTGTACTACGTTCGCAACTGGAAGCTGCTTTTCGAAGGAATCGACTGGGTGCTGAAGCAGCCGAAGAACCAGGGCGAATATTTTCTCACCGACGCCTTCCAGTACATGATCGACAAGGGTGCCAAGATCCGCGTAATCGACGTTGCCGGCTGGTTCGACGCCGGCAAGATCGAGACAATGCTGGAGACGAACGAAGCGATGTTGACGCGGGGGCGGGCGCGGCGACCGAGGAGCACTGGCGATTCCACGATCATCGATCCGGTCTATATCGAGGACAACGTCACGCTGCGGAAATCGAGAATCGGCCCGAACGTTTCCATCGGCGCGGGGACTGTCCTCGATGGATCGGAAGTCTCCAACTCCATCGTCGGCTCGAATGCCAAGATCACCAAGTCGGTGTTGAAGAATTCGCTCGTCGGCGACGATACCGTCGTCGAGGGCGTGAAGGGCGAGCTCACCGTCGGTGACCATTCCGAGGTGCACGCATCGTAGACGGCACCGAAAAGCGTTCGAAGCTCGGACGCAACGTCATCGGTCTTGGACTTGTAAGTCTCTTCACCGATGTCTCCACCGAGATGATCTATCCGCTGCTCCCGATTTTTCTGGCGGGAGTGCTTGGCGCGAACGCGAGTTTCATTGGAGCAATCGAAGGAGCGGCAGAGAGCACGGCATCGCTGCTCAAGCTCCTCAGCGGGTGGTGGTCGGACAAAGTCGCCACCAGGAAGCCTTTCGTGGTCGTTGGCTACCTCATCGCGTCGATTGTGCGACCATTCACGGCGGCGACGCACAACGCGACGCAGGTGTTGGGGATCCGCGTCACCGACCGCATCGGCAAGGGACTGCGCACCTCCCCGCGCGACGCTTTGCTCGCTGATTCCGCACCGCCAGAATCTCGCGGACTGGCCTACGGCTTCCACGCCGCTGCCGATAATACCGGGGCAGTGCTCGGCCCGCTGGTCGCATTTCTTCTGCTCAAACTGCACGGCGTCGGGGCGTTGGATACGAGCCGTCACCTCTCTGCCCACGACGAGCACGCCATAAGAAACGTATTCTGGCTGTCGGCAATCCCGGCCGCGATCGCGATGCTGATTCTCATCTTCGTCGTGCGCGATGTGAAACGAAGCGACACGAAATCGAAGTCCAGTGAGACCCCCGGTGAAAGCAGCAAGCTGAGTCGGCGGTTCTGGGCCTACCTCGTGGTGGTGTTGCTCTTCACCCTCGGCAATTCGACCGATGCTTTCCTGTTGTTGCGCGCGAATCAGTTGGGCGTTCCAGTCGCCCTGGCGCCGATCCTCTGGGCGGTGCTCAACTTCGTGAAAGCGGCTACGGGCACCTACGGCGGCCAGCTCTCGGATAGAGTTGGACGCAAGCCGCTGATAGTAGGTGGCTGGCTTCTCTACGCGGCTGTCTACTTCGCTTTCGGATGGGCGGGTGCGCCGTGGCAGGCGTGGGCGCTGTTCGCGGTGTATGGCGTTTTCTACGGCATGACCGAAGGCACGGAGAAGGCACTAGTTGCGGACATCGTCCCCAGAATACGCCGCGGTGCTGCTTTCGGTTGGTACAATCTCGCCATCGGGCTCGGCGCGCTGCCGGCCTCGCTCATCTTCGGCTGGATCTGGGATCGATCCGGCGCGCCCAGCGCGTTCGTCTTCGGCGCGTCACTCGCGCTCGTCGCCGCAATCCTGATGGCGATCGTCGCGCCAGCGTCGCGACTCAGCGAGGCGAAGTGATCTCGTAAGCGGTTCGTGGGTTACAGCCGATCCTCCACCGGCTGGTAGTGTGAGCGCGTCATCAACCGCACCACTCGCCGAGGAGGATTTATGAAACACACATATGGCGAAGGAGCTCTTGTTCTGGCGTCGCTCGCGGCATTCGCAGCTTGTGCCGATCCCGCGAGTCGCACCGTTGCACCCTCCTCCTCGAGAGAGATTGTTGCGGAGCCCGCGTCCGCAGTGGCGCCGAGCGAGGAACGTGTCGCGCTGACGAAGATCGCGCGGCTGGTGGCGGTGGCGATGGACAACGAGCCGGCGCGGCAGCACCTCAAGCGCGACATGCGCACCGCGCCGTTCCGCGAGCACAAGCTCGAGCTCAAGTCTTACCTGCAGTCGAAGGACGGACGAGCGTTGCTGGATCGAATGGCCGCTCTGACGAGCGGAGGTGAGACCGCTGTGTTCGGAACGCTCGCCGGGATTCGACCGCTCGAGCTTTACATGCCCGTGGCGAAGCATCGCGAGTCCTGGACCGGCAAGGCGGACGTTCTGGTCGTCTCGCAGCTCGATCAGTGGACGTCTATCGTTGCCTTTAACGAGGCGGGGAAGGAGGTAACGCTCGACAGGAATGTGGCGCCCGCCCAGCCGACGCTCTCCATCGTTCCCGTCGAGACGCGTTTCGATCAGCCCATGCCTGCTTCTACATCGAGAAACGCGCGCGACCAGAACGGGAGCGCCATCGGGACACTCGAGCCGATGCAGCTCAGGTCTTCGAGCGTGATCGCGTGCGACGCTGAGTGTGGCGGCGATGGGGGAGGGGGAGGGGGAGGTGTTGTCGGCGGCGGCGGTTCTTCGGGGACGATTCCCCCGGGGATCTATCTGGAGTTCTCGCGAATTCTCGATGCGAAAGAGCCGTGGTTCCGCGGCGACCCTGAAATCGAGGTGCACATCCAGGGGCCATACATGGGAAACGCGCCTACCTACGCGGAGGATCTTTCCTGTTCCGGTGAGCATCCCTATGACTGGAGAAAGGCCTTTGATCAAAACGATGGCTTCTGGTCGGGACGCGTTCTCCTTTTTGCCGAGGACGAGGTGCAGGCGTTCATTCAGAAGTTTTCCGACGGCTTCCACGTGATGTTCTGGGAGGATGACAATCAGCCGTGCACACTCAAGCTGGACGCCAATCCACTCGCCGATTTTGTGCGGTCAGCTGCTACCTCGTTCGGGACCGTCGCTCTCAAGCTTCTTCCGGGTGCCCAGTGGCGGTTGGTCGCAGGGGCGTTCGTGGCGATGATGTTTTCCAACCCGGGATCCTGGCTGACTACGAACGACGACTTCCTGGGTGTGGCCGTAGATCAGGCAGCCGCGGGCAATGTCTATCCGGACAACACGCATGTCATCATCGGCGACGGCAAGGTGCTCAACGGGCGGGCGAACATTGTCTACTACCACTAACGGGGTCGAGCCGTGCAACGTCTTCTTATTGCCATCCTCATCTTGGTGATTGCTCTCATGGCATCGACGGTTGAAGTCGAATCGCAGGAGCGGACGTATGACCAAGCCGCGTTGCGCGTCGACGGCGGACTTGGTCGACTCCGAATTGTTCGCGGGGTTTCTGACTCCGTGGTGCTGACCGTCGGAATCATCAGATCGGCTGGCGTGGCGCAACTGGTCGCGTCATCGCCCAACGCCGTGGCGCAGGCCAAACTGTTTGAAGCGAATTACCGCCAAGGTATTTGGACTGCCGCCCTTGGGGTTGGGGTCTGGGGTTGGGCCTTCGCCATCAATCATATAGGTGTGAATCAGCCGGTACCTCTCGGAATCACCTTTACCACGCTGGCTCTGGTTACCTACGGAGCGATGAGGCTGGACACCGCTACGCGCGCCCTTTCCAGGGCCATCTGGTGGTACAATCGTGATCTCAAAAAGTAGTTGTAAAAAAGTGTAATCCTCGGCTCGCTCAAATCGTCCGTAGAAAAATGGTTTGAGCGATCACCGAGGATAAAATGAAGTCGAGATTTTTTTTGGCGCTCCTTGTTAGCGCCTCGTTTTCTGGAGTTAGTGCGCAGGCGCAGGCGAACGGTCTCCCGGCTCCGCCAGTAGCAACTTCCGCGACCTCAACAGGCCCCGCGGTTCCCTCGAGCCGGACCCAGTCGCAGACGGATTCCGCGCGTGCCTACAGTACTCAGGCGCTGCGGTTCGAGTCGAGCTGGGGTAGCGCCAACATCATTCGTGGCGCCGAAGGGCCCGTCGTGGGGACTGTCGGCTGGTTTCGCGATTTCGACGTCCCGAAGCTCGTCGAATCGTCCCCACGCGCGGTCGCCGAGGCCAGGAATTTTCAGACGAAGAATTTCCGTGGCTCGCTGGTAAGCAGCCTTGGCGCGGCAACGGCCGCCATCGGAATTGTGGTTTCCGCCAATAGCTCAAATAACGCGGCGAGTCCGATTCTGATCATCGGCGGCGTTGGAGCGATCGGGTGGGGGCTGCAGCACATCAACGCCGGATACGCCGCGCTGTCCAAGGCGCTGTGGTGGTACAATAGAGATCTCGCCCACTGACGCGCTGCAACAAACAAGATCAAAAGAACACTACCAGCGGACGGCTGATCGCTGACTGCTGATCGCCGCCGGCTAATTCAACAACACTTCGATCCCGGGCCGTTGTAGCGGTCACTCATTCGCGTGTGTTTGAACTCTGTCTCGCTCATCACCCGGTCGCCGGGGTGCGCGCTCCGCATGTGCGCCAGGTACCGCTCATAATCAGGAACGCCGAGTACTGCCCGGACGACAGAGGCACTGCGCGAAAAGAAACTGGTGATGTAGTTGATCATTTATTGGATGTACGAGCCGGCAGATATCGCTCGAACAACTCGAAGATGCGGCGGTACTCATCCGCCCAGGACGAGGGTCTCACGAATGCATGATCCTCGACGGGGTAAACCGCAAGCTCCCAGCGCGTCTTGCCTAGCTCGATGAATCTTTGAGTGAGCCTGACGATATCCTGAAAGTGGACGTTGGTGTCTGACATCCCGTGCGCCATCAGCAACGGGTCCTGCAGACCTTCCGCAAAGTAGATAGGAGACGATTGACGGTAGGCCAGAGTATCGTTCTGCGGCAGGTTGAGGATATTGGAAGTGTACCCCTGGTTGTAGTGGGCCCAGTCGGTGACGCTCCGTAGCGCCGCGCCGGCCCCGAAATGGGGGGACTCGGTGAACAAAGCCATTAATGTGATGAACCCGCCGTAGCTGCCGCCGTAAATCCCGATCCGCTTCGGATCGACGTGGATCGTCTGCACCAGGTACTTGGAGGCGTCCACCTGGTCCTGCAAGTCCCGCCCGCCCATGTGGCGGTAGATCGCCGTCCGCCAATCGCGCCCGTACCCGTCCGACCCCCGGTAATCGAGATCCAGGACCGTATATCCCTTCGATGCCAGGAACTGGTTGAACATGTACTCGCGCGGATACTCTGACCAGAAGTTGCCGAGGTTGTGCAGATACCCGGCGCCGTGCACGAAAATCACCGCCGCGCCATTCGGCTCCGCTTTCATGTCGCTCGGCTTGTAGATGTGCGCTGGCACCTGAATGCCATCAGAAGCGGGAATCATCACGATCTGCGGCGTAATCCACGGGAATGACAACCACTCGCCGCTCGGCGACAGCGTCAGCTGGGACATTTCTGCACCCGCTCTATCGCGGAGGAGAAACAGGTCCGGCGGACGATTGACATAGGAGTAGACATCGGCGACGAGTTGACCATCGGGAGAAACCACGGCCGTGTGCTTACCGACCTTCGTGGTGATCTTCTCCATCGCTCCACCAGTGACAGGCATCCGATAGAGATGTTGCTCGAATGGTGACACCTCGTTGGTGGTCAGGTAGAACCAGCGACGATCGGGAGACAGCGCGACGTCGCGGACTTCCCACCGACCCCTGGTGAGCTGCTGTCGACCCGTGCCGTCCGGCGCGATCGTGTAGAGGTGGGAATAGCCGTCCGCCTCGGAAGCGTACCACACGCGTCCGGCGCCCGCGCCGTACCAGCCGGCGCAATCACTGCAAGGTCCGCCGACCCACGCCGTATCGCGCAGCGATTCCAGCGTCGTGAGTTTCGCGCTCGGATCGACTGCGTCGAGAAAGCGCATCTTGTTGTCGTCACTGAATGCAACGATTAGCGCGCGCGTTCCGGCTTCATTCCAGCCGAGCAGCTCGAAGGAGCCAGTCGTCGTGTCCGCCGGGAACGGCTTGAGCCACGTCACATTCGCCGAGGGAAGCGTGATTATTGCCAGTCGTCCGCGCTGCTCGGTGTCGCCGACTTTGGTGCGCACACGCAGCTCCTCGGTGTAGCCCGTGCGGGTCACGTATTGGGGAATATCCGTTGTCCGCTGTCCGCTGGCCGGTGTGCGTGTAGCAATCAGCAGCGAAGTTCCCGTCGGCGAGATCGAGAAGTCGGCCACCTGCTCGCCGCTCTGCAGATAAACCGGCTTCAGCGCCAGCGAATCGCGCAGCAAACGCTCGGCGCGCGCGATGCTGTCGGCGCGAATGCGGTCACGTACCGACTGGAAGAGAGCCCGCTGCTGCTGCTCGAGGCGTCCGCGCTGGCCTTGCGCCGGCGCGGAATCAGTCGGCGCCGGTCCCTGTCTGATGTCGGTCAGCTGCCGCAGCAGGCCGCCGGCCAGATCGATCGAATAAATGTTGTTGTTACGAACGAAGAAGATCTGCCGGTCATCCGAGGAGAACTGCGGATTCCGCTCCTGCTCCACGGTCTGGGTTAATCGCCTCGTCGTCCCGGTGGTGAGATCGTTGATGTAGAGATCACCGTTGAACTCGACGGCGGAGTAGCGGCCATTGTGCGAGCGATCACCCCGCGCAAAACGAGACCCGGTCGAATCCACCTGCTGGATCGACACCCGCTCCGGCTTCGATCCGGGAATCGCGCGCACGCGGAACTGTTTTGGCGTCTCGCGCCAGTCACTGCCGGGTTCGAGCCAGGTGAAGTAGATCCATTTGCTGTCAGCGCTCCAGCGCACGTCGTTCGGCTGGCGGCCGTACAGCTCGGGACCGCGCATGATGTTCCTGATGGAGAAGTCGAACGGTTTCGTTTGCTGCGCGCCGATGGGCAAAGCAATGCCGAGCAGCGCGAATGCGATGACTTTTTTCATGTGAAAGGAAAGTTGTGCGGACGGGTGGACGAGAGCTTACTGCTACGGCGTTGCCGCCGGAAGTCTCAGCTCAAAGGTTACTCCGCCGCCTTCCCGCGGCTGGTAAGTCAGAGTTCCGCTCTGCGCATCCGCGAGCCGGCGAGCGATCCAAAGTCCAAGTCCGGTTGATTGACCGTTGGCGGATTTTCCCGCCGATCGGTAGAAGGGAACGAAGATCTGGTCGTTGTCCGGCTCCGGCATGCCCCCGCCTTTGTCGCTGACACGAAAGACGACCCTGTCATCCTCGACCCCACCGGTGAGCTCGATCGGGGTTCCCGGCGGCGTATGCTTGAACGCATTGTCGACGAGATTGACGAGGATTCGCAGCGAGTGGACGAAATCGAATCGTCCGAACGAAAGCGACGCTGGATCATCGAGCGAGACCTTGAGTCGGTCCTGATCGGCGCGCGCCGAAACGTGTTGCTGAACCGCGCCGAGGAGATCGTCGACGGCATTGATCTGGATGTCGAGTGGCAACGCGCCTCCGTTCAGGCGGCCGACATCGAGCAAGTCCGTCACGAGGCGGTTGAGCCTGTCCGCTTGCTCCTCGATAATGAGCGCGCGCTCGTCGCCCAACGGCTGCATTTCGTGGGCGAGCCCTTTGATCGCAGTGAGTGGCGTGCGCAAGTCGTGAGACAGTGACGCCAGCAGCGCATCCTTCAGCTTGTCCGCTTCCTTCAACGCCTCGGCGCGCTCGACCGCCGCTCGCTCGGATCGGGCGCGATACAAAAGCTGGGCGGCGACAACACTGGTGATGAGAAAGACGATCAGCACCAGCCAGTCGAATGGATTGCGGACTAGGAGCGTGTTATAGGGCGGCAGGAAAAACCAATCGAACACCAGAAACGCCGCGAATGCGATGGTGATTCCGAGCGAGCGGCCGCCGGCGGCACTCGCGCCGAGAACCACCAGCAGAAAGACCAGGGCAACGTGCGCCTCGCCGAGCTGCGGTCGCGCCGCAAAAAGAGCGAACGCCGCAACCGCGAGCGCGACGAAGGCTAGAACCCAGACCAGAGCGCGATTGTGTGTCACGCCTTACGCCCGTTTGCAGGCGGAGTAAAGCGGTACCCTACTCCGGGCTCGGTGATGATGTACCGTGGATCGAGCGGATTCGACTCAATTTTCCGCCTGACGTTGGCGACGTGGACGCGCAGATACTGCTGCGCGTCGCCGAATTGTCGTCCTGACCAGACGGCAGCGAAGAGCTGGCGATGAGTCATTGTCTTGCCCGCGTTCGCCATGAGAACGCGCAGCAGCTCCCACTCGGTTGGCGTCAGATGCACCGGCTCGCCATTCCTGGTGAGAGTGCGAGACTCGAGATTCATCTTCAGCTCGCCGTTGAGGATCCTTTTGCCGCCGACGGAGCGTGGCGCACTCGCTCTACGCTGCAGCGCCCTCACCCGAGCCTTGAGCTCGAGCGTGCTGAACGGTTTGGTGACGTAGTCATCGGCTCCGGCATCGAGCAGTGTGGCCTTCTCCCGATCGGCGTGACGCGCGGAAAGAACGAGAATCAGCGCGTCCGAAGATTTGCGGATCTCCTGGCAGACGGTGATGCCGTTCGTGTCGGGCAAGCCGAGGTCGAGCACGACCAGCGACGGATGCTCGGTGACAGCGAGTCGCAGGCCCTCGGTCCCGGTCGACGCCTCGATAACTCGGCCGAAGTCATCCGCCAGCGCGTTGGAAACGACGCCCCTGATGCGGGGCTCGTCGTCGATGATGAGAGCGGTCTCAATGGACACCCTCTTATGATCGCATCCTGAGGAGCCGAGCACTACGCCGCCGAGCCGGCGGACATTTGTGAAATCTTTGTACGGAAGCGATCCGGGGTGGATGACCTTTACAGGCTATGGCAAAGGCTTATAAACGGTTGAAGTCCCTCCTTTTCGGCAGGCCTCTCCCCAGCGAACGGCTCGAGCACGAGCGGCTTAACAAGAAAACAGCGCTAGCAGTCCTCTCATCCGACGCGATCTCCTCTGTAGCCTATGCGACGGATCAGATTCTGATCGTCCTCGCCGTTTTGGGGACCGCCGCGGCAGTCCGGTACGCGGTGCCGATATCGGGAGTCATCGTCGGCCTGCTGGTGCTGGTCGGACTCTCGTATCGGCAAACGATCTTTGCCTACCCCAACGGTGGGGGGTCCTACACCGTCGCCAAGGAAAACCTCGGCACTGGTGCGGGGCTGGTCGCGGCCGCTGCGTTGTTGACCGATTACATCATGACAGTGGCGGTGTCGATCGCCGGTGGAATCGCTGCCATCACGTCTGCGTATCACAACCTGATTCCCCATACCGTTCTGCTCTGCGTCCTCTCGATCGCGGTCCTCGCTATCGTAAATCTGCGCGGAGTTCGCGAATCGGGCCTCGCGTTCAGCGTCCCGACCTACGTGTTCGTGCTGATGATGCTGGCGTTGATCGGGTATGGAGCCTACCGCTCTTTTCTCGGCGCGGGCCCGGCGGATGTCAGCGGCGTTGTCAAAGTCGATACCGTTTCGCTCCATCAGCATGGGCTGGCGAGCATTCCCGTCGGTTTTGCGCTGGCATATCTCCTCATTCGTGGATTTGCCGAAGGCTGCGCCGCGATGACGGGGACCGAAGCAATCTCCAACGGCGTGATGGCGTTCAAGCAGCCGGCGCAAAAGAATGCGGCAACCACGCTTGGATGGATGGTCACGATTCTCGCCGCCTTCTTTCTCGGCACCAGCCTGCTGGCGCGACACTATGGAGTGATGCCGACGACAACCGATACGGTTTTGTCGCAGCTGGCCGATCACATCTTTGGTCGTGGCGCCCTCTACTACGTGTTCCAGTACAGCACGTTCGCAATCCTGGTGCTCGCCGCGAATACTGCGTTCGCGGATTTCCCGCGACTGTCCGGAATTCTTGCCAACGATGGCTACATGCCGAGGCAATTGGCCGCGCGGGGCGATCGACTGGCGTTCTCGAACGGAATCATCGCGCTCGGTCTCATCGCCGGCGTCATCGTCTCGATTTTCCATGGGCAGACCAATGCTCTGATCCCGTTGTACGCCGTCGGCGTTTTCATCTGCTTCACACTATCTCAAGCCGGGATGGTGATGCACTGGCTACGCTCGCGTGCGCCGGGCTGGAGATGGAAGGCAGCGCTGAACGGAATCGGCGCGGTAGCAACGGGCGTCGTCTCAGTGATCCAGGTGGTGACGAAGTTCATCGAGGGCGCGTGGATCGTCGTTCTCATCATTCCGCTGATCATCGCGCTTCTGGTCAAGATCCATCGCCACTACGTGCAGTTCGCCGCCGAGGTCGAGTTCAAGGGGCAGAGTCCGATCGCGCCGTTGCATCACTCGGTGGTGGTGCCGGTGAACGGGATTACGAAGGCAACGTCGGGCGCGCTCGTCTACGCGACCACCATCTCCGACGAAGTCGTGGCGGTCTACATCGAGGTCGATAAGCGCGCGACCGCGAAAATGCAGTCAGACTGGGACGAGTGGGACATCGGTATTCCGCTGGTGGTCATTCCTTCACCTTACCGCTCAGTGCTGCGACCGCTCGTCGAATATGTGGATAGTCTGCGGCTGGTGATGCCGGGCGAGCTGGTGACGGTGGTGGTGCCCGAGATCGTTCCCAAGCGTTGGTGGGAGCATCTGCTTCACAACAAGACTGCGTTCTACATCAGAACGGCGTTTCTCTTCAAACCGAACATCGTAGTGACGACAGTGCCTTTTCTCCTCGGCCACGCGTATCGGCTGCGGGATCTGTTCGAGCACGACGATCAACTGGACGACGAGCCTCCTGCCCCCGCAGCGGCTGTTACCGAAGCGGAACCGGCGCCGGAGAAGGTCGTGGCCGCATGATCCCGCGCGTCGTAGTGTTGCTATCCGCAGCGCTTGCTTGCAGTGGAGTGCAGCGTGAAACCCAAGCGGCTGCGGATTCAGTTGCCGCTCAGAGTTTGGTCGGCGTGTGGGACGCTCGACTCTCCCTTACGCATCCGTATCCGCTCGGCTTGAGTCAGCCTGCGGCCCGGAAAATTTGCGGCACGATCGGGTTCGTCGAGAACCATCGCGTGAGCGGATCTGACACAGAAGGTGTTCCCAGCGTCGGCGTCTACGTGCGGTGGCCAGCGAGCCGCGCGATTCTCGTGCAGCCTTAAGTGGCCAGTTACCGGATTCAGTTACGATCGTGCTGAACCCCGGCAGCAGTGAGCGGATCGTATTGCTTGGGCGCCACGATGTCGCTGGGATCGACGGAGTTTGGACGGCACAATCAGCCCGCGGTACTGCGGCAGGATCGTTCTCACTTCGGCCGCACGCTGCATCGCGCGATCAGCGGCCAGACTGTTAGAACTTCACCAGCAACGCCAGGTTGAGCGATTACGCTGCTTTGGTCGCCGGCTCGAACGGAACTTCGCTACTGCGCGCGGCCTTACGCCCCGTCAACACAGTGAACCACTCGTGCGCCGACGCCACGAGAATTACGAGCACCGATATCAGGAAGAACGCCGCGACCAATGCATCGATGTGATCGTTGAGGATTAGTCGCTTGGCATCAGCGAGCGTTTGCACACCCGCCGGCAGCGCACTCGTTGCTAGTTTGTCGGCCACCATCCGTGCATGCGAGAGAAATCCGAGCTTGGGATCGGCGGAGAAGATTTTCTCCCAGCCGGCAGTGAGCGTTACTGCCGCCAACCACGCCAGCGGCAGAATCGTCACCCACGCGTAGCGGGCTTTTCCCATCTTGATGATGATCGTCGTGCCGACGCACAACGCCACCGCCGCCAATAACTGGTTCGAGATTCCGAACAGCGGCCACAGCGAGTTGATCCCACCCAACGGATCCATCACGCCCTGGTAGAGGAACCAGCCCCACATCGCCACCACAGTGCCGCTCGCCATCACCACCGCCGGATACCACGACACCCGGCCGATCGGCGCCCACACGTGCTTCAAGAGATCCTGCAGCATGAACCGTCCTACGCGAGTTCCTGCATCGACAGTCGTGAGAATGAACAACGCCTCGAACATGATGGCGAAGTGGTACCAGAGGGCCATCGCCGTCGAGCCACCCAGTACCCGCGAGAACAAGTGCGCCATCCCAACCGCCAGGCTCGGCGCGCCACCAGTGCGTGAGAGCAGAGTCTTCTCGCCGACATCCTGCGCCAGCGTCTGCATCTGCACGGGGTCGAGCGTGAATCCCCAGTGACGCACCGCTTCGGCAGCGCTTGCCGCCGTTGCCCCGATCGCGCTCGCCGGCGCGTTGATGGCGAAATAGACACCCGGCGTCAGCACGCACGCCGCGATCAGCGCCATCACCGCGACCAGCGATTCAGTCAGCATCCCGCCGTAGCCGACCAATCTCGCATCCGCCTCATTGGCGATCAGCTTGGGCGTCGTGCCGGACGCAATCAGTGCATGGAAGCCGCTGATCGAGCCGCAGGCGATCGTGATAAACGCGAAGGGGAAGATTTTCCCGGCGAAAACCGGCCCCGTTCCGTCCGTGAATTGCGTCAACGCCGGCATTTGCAGCGGCGGCAGCACGATGATGATTCCCAGCGCCAGGGCCAGCACCACGCCGATCTTCACGAAGGCGGATAGATAGTCGCGTGGCGCCAGCAACAGCCAGACGGGAAGCACCGAGGCGAAGAAACTGTACGCCATGATGAGCAAGGCTAGGGTGCGACCCGTCAGCGTGAAGGTCGGTGCCAGCGCCGGGTTCTCCGCCACCCATCGACCGGCGAACAGCGAAAACATCAACAGCGCGATGCCGATGGCGCTTGCCTCGAGCACCCGATGCGGTCGAATCCAGCGCAGGTAGACGCCCATTATCAACGCCGTCGGGATCGTCAGTCCCAGCGTCACCACTCCCCACGGAGAAGCCTTGAGCGCGTTGACCACTACCAGCGCCAGCACCGCGATGAGCACGATCATTATTCCCATCACCGCGACGAGAGCCGTGTACCCAGCCACCGGACCGATTTCTTCCTTCGCCATCTGACCGAGCGATTTACCGTCGCGACGAATGGACGAGCAGAGGATCACGAAATCCTGCACGGCGCCGCCAAGCGCGACACCGACGATGATCCAGAGAGCTCCCGGGAGAAAACCGAATTGCGCCGCCAGCGTTGGCCCGACCAGCGGACCGGGCCCCGCAATCGCGGCGAAGTGGTGACCGAAAACCACCCAACGATTTGTCGGCGAGAAGTCGCGCCCGTCGTTGAGCCGCACCGATGGCGTCGGCCGAGCGGCGTTGAGCGCGAACACGTTGCTCGCGATGAACTTGCTGTAGAACCGGTATGCGATGGCGTACGTACACAGCGCGGCGACCAGCAACCACGCTGCATTCACAGTTTCACCGCGTGACAACGCCAGCCAGCCAAAACTCGCCGCTCCGAGGGCGGCGACGGCGGTCCAGATGAGGGTGGTGAGCAGCCTTCGCATCAGTGATTCAACGTATGCGATGAAATTGAGTATCGGTTAACTTACGCCGCAACTATGCATCTACGTGAAGGATCTTCGGTTCAGAGGTACGTGAAAGCTCCCGCTCTCGTTCTGCTCGTCGCGCTGTCGCTCGCATGCGCGTCGAAGCCCCCCGAAACCGGCAATCAGCCTGTTGCACTCCGTCCGCTCGAAAGGTTGGCGGGGCAGGAGATCGTGGTGTTACCCGTCCAATATCTTTCCTGGACAGACTCACTCGGTTGGGGGCAGCAGGTTCGCGATCGCGCAGGATTTCTCACCACGATGGATGACCAGATCGAGGCGGCGCTCACCGCTCGGGGGCTCGGCCAGACATGGACTTTCGGGCGTGAAATCGCACGAGCTTCCAAAATCAACAGCATCATCATGCGTGACGCGCACTCGCTGTCAGCAGAATGGTTGCGCGGTCGTGTGCTCGACGAGACGACGGTCCGAGATCCACTGGCGTCCCAGGTCCGCGGACTGGTCGGCCTCAAGGGGCAACGCTACGCCGTACTGCCGATCGAGCTTCGGTTTGAGAATCGCGCTGGTATGGGCGTTGCGACTTTGCGCGTAGTGATGATTGATTCGCGCATGGCTCTGATCAAGTGGGTGGGTGAGGTGTCGAGCGATCCGATGAAAACTGTCTCGCCAGCTCTCACCGCCAGCGTCGCGACACATTTCGCGGATCTCGTCGTCGCGCCCTGACTCTATCGGCGTGCCGAGGACGGATGGCGTGACGACGATCTTCCACGTCTCCGACCTTCATTTCGGCTGGCCGGCGGTTCCCGAGCAGATCGAAGCCATCGAGCGGATCATCCACGATGGGAAGTTCGACGTGGTGGGGATTTCAGGCGATCTCACCCAACGCGCGCGGGCCGGCGAGTTTCAGCGGGCCGCCGTTTTCGTTCGCGATGCGAAAAAGGTCAGTCGCGTCATCACCGTCCCCGGCAACCACGATGTCGCATGGTGGAGAGCCCCGCTCGGCTTTGGACACAAGCCGGACGTCTATGAGAATTACCGCAAGTTCATCGACAAGAATCTCGAGCCGGTGCTGCACGTACCCGGCGCGACGATCGTCGGCATCAACACTGCCCACGGCGTTACCCGCCGCACGCTGACCTGGAACCTGCGCGACATCTCCATCATCGGCGACATCCACAAACACCAGCTCGACCAGGCGAAGGAGCTCTTCGAGAAGTCACCGCCAAGGGATGCACGTGTGATCGTGATGCACCACAACCCGGTGCGGGGCGAGCTGTCGCAGCGGCACGGGCTCAAGGATACGCACAAGATTCTCGGGGCTTTCGCCGAGATGGGCACGGATTTAGTGTGTTGTGGGCACGACCATCAGGAGTCGGTTCATTACATCGAGCACACCCGTAAGGGGACGGTGATCTCGACGGCGGGAACGATCTCCAACAGATCGCGCGGGGGGCGGCCTTCTTCAGTCAACGTCATCAGCATCGGACGCGAGACCATCGACGTAACGACGCACGTCTGGTCGAAGGAGCAGCGCACTTTCGTGACCGGCCCGCACAAGTGCTTCAAACGATCGGAGTATGTGGCGCCTGAGTGATCGCGACCAGCTGGTGCTGGAGCTCGACGAGCCGCCGCCAAAAAACGCGGAGGAACTGAGGGCGCGGCTGCAGCGGCTAGGCCTGGGCTCGCAATATCGGGTCCGACTAACCACCAATCGCACCGTCGTCGTCAGCTACAGCGGCGGTGAGCTGCGCATCCACAACAGCTTCCTCGACGCTGACGAAGAGGTCTGGAAGGCGATCATCAGGTTCGTGCACGGGCGGACGCGCGTCATCCGCAACGAGGCGCGACGGACGATCCTGGAATTCCCGGTCGCTCGTGCCGCTAACGCCCCGCGAAGGAAACGTGCACCGGAGCGCACCCATCCCGCCGACATTCCGCTCATTCGCGAGCTGACGCGGCTCCACAAAGCGTACAACGAAGAGCGGTTCGACGCCGTGCTGCGCGAGATTCCGATCCGCACCTCTCGCCGCATGAAAAGCAGGCTCGGGCACTACAGTCCGGCGAGCGAGGGTTGTGAACCAGAGATCGTGCTGAGCCGGCGCCATATCAGGCGCGACGGGTGGGCAGAAGCGGTGCACACACTGCTGCACGAGATGGTGCACCAGTGGCAGGACGAGCAGGGGCTGGTCGTCGATCACGGGGCGAGTTTTCGGGCGAAGGCACGGGCGGTTGGGATAACTCCGATGGCGTGCCGAGCGGTCGCATAGCAGCAGCTAGGCCTCTACTCGCATCTAACCGTAACGGGTTGCGGGGTACCGGTAGCACGGTTCCCGGTTCCCGGTGACTACCGCAAGACCGTCCTACTCGCGTGATGGAAGAGGCAACAGCAGTTGATTCTACCGTAGACGGCGGGCAGAAAGGTTCGCACCGCAGTTTACCGGCAACCGGGAACCGCGCTACTCGCACCCCGGAACGCGTTACGGTTAGGCGCGAGTAGAACCGACCAAAAGCTCCGCAGTCCGCACTTCTCCGCTAACTTTCAGCGATGACCGACTTCTACAACATCGACAGCGTCCTCTCCGAGGAAGAGCGCGCCGTCCGTGACACCGTCCACAGATTCGTCGATGAAAAAGTCCTGCCCATCATCGGCGACTGCTACATAAAGGGAAAATTTCCGAAAGAG
>QHUA01000017.1 GCA_003221805.1 Gemmatimonadota bacterium | reverse complement strand
GCGATTGTCACAAGGCGAGCAACCTGGTGCACGTGTGTGACGTCTACGACGCGCTGCGCACGAAGCGTCCCTATCGCGATTCATGGGAATCAGAAAGAGTCCTGACCTACATCGAGGAGCGTGCAGGAACCGAGTTCGAGCCGGCTGCAGCGAGTGCGTTCGTGCGCATGATGCGTAAGGTGGAAGGCGGCGTGCAGCTATCATCCATTGCTCCGCCGAGCGGCGAGAAACCCGGCTCTCCACAGAACAACGGCTCCTCGCCCGCACCACCAGCCGCCACGCGGCACCGACGCATCTCTCGTTGGTGGCCCCATTCCGGCTCGTCTTTCCAATGGAAGGGTAAACAGTCGGCCAAGGCCTGCGATAATGGAGTCACCACACCTGGTGTGATCACCTGCACATAATCAGGTGATAAGCGGTTGGAATGGGAAAGGGGCGTCGCTCGACGTCCCTTTTTCATTTTCTGTCCCAGCAGCGGCTTCTCGAAAAGCATTGTCGAGGGCACATCGCCCAGGCCCGAGGCCTCGAGCCATTTCTCCAGTCCATTCGCCAGTCCCCGCCGCTCGGATGGCCTGAGCGTACCGAACCCATCGATCAGATCTTCCTGAATGGCCCGCGGAGATTTCCGCAGCAGGCTCGCACCCTGTCGGGTAACCCGCAGCACAGCTCGGCGAGCGTCGGATGCATCCGCAGTGCGCGTAACGAATCCTTTCGAGATCAACTGGCTGACCACTTGCGAGACGGTGCTATGAGTAGTCATCGTCACGGCCGCCAGATCCTTGACCGACTGATCCGGAACCTGCGCCAGTTCGCTCAACACGAACAGCTGCGCAGCGCTGATTCTCAGCTCACGCTCCACCATCTCCGCCGCCGAGCGCAGGCCGCGCACCATTCGTCGCAACGCGTTGAGCGCGCGAAATACATCAGGCTGCATACTACGCTTGGTCTTTGCCATCGGTCATCGACGCTTAGAGGACCTCGTCGAGAGTCTCGGTCAACAACGGGACCAAATGTAGTTGCGAAGGGCGAGACACAGCCAGCCAGGCCGAGAAAGCTGTAATCCGGCAGTAAGGATCGTGTAATCCGCCGGTCATAAATGCGCGTTCCTGGCGCTCCGCGGTTATGCATGTCGCGCAGCGCCGCGATATCATCGAGGCGCGCGCCATCAATCAGGATCAGAGGACTATCGGATCCAGCGAGGTCAATCGTGCAGCGAATTCTTATGAGGCGGAAATGACCCGGGTGGGTCTCGAACCCACGACCTACGGATTAAAAGTCCGTTGCTCTACCAACTGAGCTACCGGGTCTCGGAGCAACAGCAAAGATAAACGCGATCTATACGCGAGTCATGCCGCACCCCGCGCCACGAACCGAGAGTGTCCGCGCGATATCACAAATATGCGTTGGGTGCCAAATAGCGAGCTCTACGGCTGAGCTTGGCACTCGACGTGTCCGCGCCCAGTAAAAAATCGTCTCTAGAGTAACCCGAGTTACGGGCGCGAAGATGCCATTTACCGTCCCAGAAAAGGTGAACGCGTTGATTCGCGCTGTGAGAATGTCCCGGCAGCGTGAGGCCCCTGCTGCGCGTCTGGCTGCCCTCGAAGAGAGCAATAGCCTTCTCAAGAACCAGGCAGAGGAGTTGGCGCATCAGACCAACGAGGCCATGGAGCTCGCGCAAGAGTTGGCTCTCACCAACGAAGAGCTGCGCGCCGTCATCAGCGAAGCGAAGAAAGCGTGGGCAGCTGCCGATGCCGCCAACCGCTCCAAAGCGGAGTTTCTCGCAGTGATGAGTCACGAGCTGCGCACTCCCCTCAACTCGATTGGCGGCTACGTCGATTTGCTCGAGATGGAGCTGCGGGGACCGATCACGGACGCGCAGAAATCAGATCTGGCTCGCATCAGGCGCAGCCAGGAGTATTTGCTCGCGATTATCAATGACATTCTGAACTTCACGCGGCTCGAAGCGACCGAGGTGCAGTTTGACATAATCGATTTGCCGCTGCGGGCGCTGATCTCGGACCTGGATATCGTGGTGAGCTCACTCGCCAGCGCCAAATCACTGACTTATGAGTGCGATGCTCCGCCGGGCAACCTCTACACCCGCACCGATCCAGACAAGCTGCGACAGATCATGATCAACCTTCTGTCGAACGCCGTGAAGTTCACGCCCGAGGGCGGTCGCATTCGCGTGTATACCACTGCCAGCGAGAGAACCGTTTCGATCCACGTCAACGACACTGGACCAGGCATTCCGCGCGACAAGCAGGAGGCCGTCTTCGAGCCCTTTGTTCAGTTGGATCGTGGCCTCACCAGAACAACCAACGGCACGGGACTCGGCCTCGCCATCAGCCGCGGCCTGGCGAGAGGAATGAGCGCCGACCTGACACTCGAAAGCGAAGAGGGCGTTGGCTCGACCTTCACGCTTTCTCTCCCGCGCGCGCGCGGAAGAATCACCGGCGAAATGCCCATCTTCAAAGTCGGAGAATCCTAAGCGCGTCGCGCCGGTTTGACTCTGATTCTTGCGGTATCGGGCTCAGACAAACGCGTGTCGTCAGACGGACGGTAATCGTCCATTAGTGACCGGATGTCCGTCTCATTCCCGCTTCTTGTTTCTTGGCAAACGAATCAGCACTCACGAGCCCTCAACGGCTCGCCGCGCTTCACAACACCGGACTCCTAGAGTCGCCTGCCGAGGAACGACTGGACGGATTCACTCGTCTCGCTGCACAGATTCTCGGCGTGCCGAAAGTCGCAATCTCGCTCGTCGACGAGACCCGCCAGTACTTCAAGAGCGCCTCCTGCCCGACCGCCTCGGAACCCGCCGGCTGGTATCCCCTGGAGGGCTGCTACTGCCAGGACGTTATCGGACGCGGAAGCCCTGTAATCCTGGCGGATGCCTGGAACGAGTCGGGCTTCTCGGACCGCCGCTCGAACGTACGCGCTTACGCCGGCATCCCGCTTCGCACCGCGAATGGCAATGTGCTCGGTGCCTTCTGTGCTTTTGACGAAAGACCGCGTGACTGGAGCAAGCGCGATATCGATGTGCTGACGGCGCTCTCGGTCGCCGTCATGTCGGAGATTCAGCGCCGAATCGCCGAGCGCTCAGCCCATGACAGCCAGCTGCGTCTGATGGCCGAGCGAACTCTGGCCCACGCGGTCCAACAGCAAATGCCCGTCGGCGTGGTGGTAGCGGAAGTTCCATCGGGTCGACTCGTCTCAGTGAACGCCCAGATGACGGAAATTTTCCGCATGCCGTTCAAGCCGGCAGCCGATCTCCAGAGCTACGAGTGGACCGGATTCGACGCCACCGGCAATCGCTATTCGGCGCTGGAGTGGCCGCTTGCCCGCACAGTTCTCACGAGGGAGACAGTCCGCGCAGAGGAGATTCGTATCCGTCGCGGTGACGGCAGCGATGGCTTCATTCGAATGAGCTCCGCACCCGTGCGCGATTCTGAAGGCAAGGTAGTTTCAAGTTCGTCGCCAAGGCCACCAACGACGTGATCTGGGATTGGGATCTCAGGACGAACTCGCTCGTCTGGAACGATTCAGTGGAGACTGTGTTCGGCCACAAGCAGAACAGGATTTACCCGGAAATACAATGGTGGCGCGATCACCTGCATGTGCAGGATCGGGATCGGGTAATCGGCGGTCTTCAGGCAGTTATAGATGGCGGGGGAACCAGCTGGAGCGATCACTATCGGTACCGCCGCGCCGACGGCACCTACGCCAACGTCATGGATCGCGGTTACGTCGCGCGCGACAACACTGGCGCTGCAATACGCGTGATCGGCGCGATGACGGACATAACGGAGCGATCCCGCTCCGAAGCCGCGATCAGGTTCCAGGCACAACTCCTCAACGCCGTGCAGCAGGCCGTCGTGGCGACGGATCCCGACGGCCTCGTCATTTTCTGGAATACGTTTGCGGAGAAGCTGTATGGATGGGCCGCCGACGAAGCAGTCGGCAAGCCAATCGAAGAACTGACGCCTTCGCCATTCCTCCGGCAGCACGCCAGCGAGATTTTCGAGCGCGGCGCCGCCGGCGAAAGCTGGACCGGCGAGTTTCTGGTCCAGGGAAAAGCGGGAAAGGCGTTTCCGGCGCTGCTCACGACATCGCCCGTGCGCGATGAGCATAACATCGTGCTCGGCTTCGTCCGCGTTTCAATCGATCTGACCGAGCGCCGAAATCTCGAAGAACAGTTCCGCCAGTCGCAGAAGATGGACGCCGTCGGCCGACTGGCGGGCGGCATCGCCCACGACTTCAACAATCTCCTCACGGTGATCCGGCTCAACACCGAGATCATCATGGAGGGACTGGATCCGACGGATCCACGCAGCGAAGATGTGAAGCAAATCAGAAGCGCCGCGGAGCGAGCGTCGTCGTTGACGCGGCAGCTGCTGGCGTTCAGTCGAAAGCAGATTCTGCAGCCGCGAGTGCTCGACATGAACAGCGTCGTCTCCAGCGTCGAGCCGATGCTGCGTCGACTGATCGGCGAAGACATCGTCATCGGATCGAGCTGCACCGCCCGCGGCTACGTGGTCGCAGATCCGGGACAGCTCGAGCAGATCCTCGTCAACCTGGTCGTGAACGCGCGCGACGCCATGCCGCAGGGCGGAAGGATCAGCATCGAGACGCAAAACGTCGAGCTGGATGAGACGTACACCAGTGAGCACGCGCCGGTCGTTCCCGGTCGCTACGTCATGCTCGCGGTTGGCGACACTGGCGTAGGCATGACCCGCGATACGCGGGAGCACGCCTTCGATCCGTTCTTCACCACCAAAGAGGCCGGTAAGGGTACGGGGCTCGGTCTGGCCACGGTGTACGGCATCGTCAAGCAGTCCGGAGGGTACGTTTGGATCTACAGCGAGCCCGGACAGGGCACCACGCTCAAGCTGTACTTTCCGGAAGTGAGCTCCGCTGCCGCCTTCAAGACCGGCGAGTACAAGATCATGGCCAAAGAGCAGGCACGCGGCTCCGAGACGATTCTATTGGTCGAGGATGAAGAGGCGGTTCGCGGACTCACGTCGCGCATCCTCGAGAAGCAAGGTTATCGCGTCATCGCGGCGCAACACGGCCGCGAGGCGATGGACATTGCCACGAAGGAAGCCGGTCACATCGATCTGGTCCTCACGGATATAGTGATGCCTGGAATGAACGGCAGAGGACTCGTCGAGCGGTTGGCGGGAATTCGCCCGCGCATCAAATCGCTTTACATGTCCGGCTACACCGACGATGACATCGTTCGCCGCGGATTCATCGAGCCCTCGAAGAGCTTCCTGCAGAAGCCGTTCACTTCAGAGGCGCTCCTACAGACCGTAAGAAAGGTTCTCGACGAGGGGTAAGGTCTTAAGGACGTCGCGGATTGAGACCGGGCGTCCCTCGATTTATATACAGGGATGATATCGAGGTCTCTCGCCGTCGCGGTTGCGAGTGTCATCCCTCTGCTCCCTGGAGCGCATGGCTTGGGCGCGCAGGACACAGCGGCGACGAGACTCGAGCCCGTTGTGGTCGAAGTCAGTCGCGGTGCGCGCCGCTCGCTGCTGGAGCTCCCTTTTGCTGTCACCGTGCAGACGCCGGATTCGTCGCGGCCCGGGCAGCGACATCTCAATCTCGACGAGACGCTCTGGCTTATCCCCGGGCTCTCCGTCTCGAATCGCAACAACCCGTCCCAGGATCCCCGTATTTCCATCCGCGGGTTTGGCGCGCGGTCGGCCTTTGGAGTGAGGGGCATCCGCGTGCTGCGCGACGGGATCCCCCTCACGCTGCCTGATGGGCAGACCCCGGTCGATTACCTCGACCTCGAATCGGTTGGCCGGGTCGAAGTAATGAGAGGAAGCGCATCGTCGCTCTACGGCAACGCCGGCGGAGGCGTAGTGGATCTCAGGACGAGCGAGCCGCTGCCAGTTCCGATTTCGGCAGCTGCCCGTTTCTGGAACGGCGCGTTCGCGAGTCGGCGATTCGTGGCGAAGACAGCCGGATCCACCGACGGTTTTGGCTATCAGGCAAACGTCACTCGCACCGAGAGCGACGGTTATCGCGACTACTCGCGCCAGCGAATGACCAATGGTTTTGGTCGACTCTCGCACGACGATGACAGCGGATCCTACGGTCTGGAGTGGCTCGGCGTGAACACACCGGTAGCACAGAATCCGGGGGCGATTACCCGCGCGCAGTTTGAGAGCGATCCACAACTGGCAGACCCGCTCTCGGTACGAAAGGGCGCGCGCAAGGCGGTGAAACAATCGCAGTTCGGACTGACGGCGCGCCGCGGGATTTCACGCGGCGAATTTGAAGCGACCGGCTACGTCGGAACGCGAGGTCTCGATAATCCACTGACTTTCGCTGTCGTCGATGTGGATCGAACAATGTCAGGCGGAAATCTCAGAGCCACGCTTCCCTTTTCAACATTTGGCGCCGACAATCGTTTCACAGTCGGCACGGAAGTGCAATTCCAAAACGACTGGCGCCGGAATTTTACTAACTGCAACGACATCCCTCCGCCGACGACGCCGACCGCGACGTGCCCGACGCCGGGCGTCGAGCGCGGCTCCATCACGCTCAACCAGCGGGAAATCGTCTCGTCGGTGGGCTCTTACTTGCGCGACGAGGTCGATCTCGGGGAGAGGTACAGCTTCACAGCATCCGCTCGCGCCGATGCAGTGCGGTTTCGCGTGAAGGATAAGCTGATAACCGCCACCAATCCCGACGACTCGGGTGAGCGCCGGCTCGGTGCCGTGAGTCCGATGTTCGGGATACTGGCGCATCTCACCGATTCGCACAGTGCGTACGCCAATGTCTCGACCGCGTTCGAGACTCCGACGGCGACCGAGCTGGGAAACCAGCCCAGCGGTGCAGGAGGAATCAACCAGGAGCTCAAGCCGCAGCGCTCGCTGACTTACGAGGTCGGCATCAAAGGTGTGGGCGCCAGTAGCTTGCAGTACAACGCCGCTCTGTTCTCAACTCGAGTCCACGACGAGCTGATTCCGTTCGATATCCCGAGCAGTCCCGGCCGACGCTTCTTCCGAAACGCAGGGCGAACATCGCGGCGCGGGGCTGAACTCGGGCTTGGCGTCGCACTCGGCGACTTCGAGGTCGGCAGCGCCTATACCTACGCCAACTACCGTTTCGTCGACTTCACTGTCGGCACTGCGGATTACGCCGGCAACAGAATCCCGGGGATTCCGCGTCAGACCTTCCAACTGACGGCGACTCTCCACACACCCATCGGGTCATTCGTCACTGAGGGCACGACGACGGATAGAATGTTCGTCGACGACGCAAACTCCGAAAGCGCGCCCGGCTACGCGGTTGTGAACGCCAGAATCGTCTCCAGCGCGTTCTGGCAAGGCTCCGGCGCGGAGGTCACAGTTGGAGCGCAGAACCTGTTCAACACCCGGTACATCTCTTCAGTGAGTGTGAACGCGGCGGGCAGAAAATTCTACGAACCCGGATCACAGCGCGCAGTATTCGTCGGAATCACGCTGCAGGCGGCGGCGAGACGAGCGCTCGACAATCAGTGATTGGGAGTGGCGGTCTCTCGCTGAAGCTTCCCGCTTACTGCCTCCGCAGCTCGATGCTTCCATTCACGCTGCTGGCGCGAATGTCCCTGGTGCCGTTCCCGATCGTGCCCGAGGCGTGACGCGGTCCCCACTTGCCCGAGATTGTCATCGGGAAATCGCTGTCGATTCCGCCGTGAACCGTATCGAAGCGGAAGCGGCCGTCGAAGCTGGCCGGGACGTAGATCGACACCGAGCCGTTGACCGTCTTGAAGTCCATGTCGTCGTCGCCCTGAAGAGTCGACATCCGCGCATCGACGTTGCCGTTCACCGTCTCGGCGCTAACCGGCCCGATCGACGTATTCACGTCGACGCCGCCATTGACAGTATTCGCGCGAACCGGACCGCTCGTATTGCGTACCGTAACTCCACCGTTGACGGTGTTGGCATGCACCTCGGCGCCGACGTCGCGCACCGACACGCCACCGTTCACCGAGTGGGCGCCCACCCTGACCGTGCGCGGGACACGAACGGTGAATTTCACCGAGCTATGGTTCTCGTTGTTGCCGCGATTACGGAAGCTGTCGATGCCGCCGTCCTCGCACCGTGAATTGTTATTCCAGATAGCGCAGATGGTGACATTTCCGCCTGCCTGCACGACCTCATAATGAATGTCGTCCGGCTCGCGTCCGTTCTGGGTTCGCTTCTCGGCAACAAGGTGGACCATGTTGTCGTTGCTGGGCAGAAAATCGACGGAGCCGTTGACGTTGAAGACGTTCATCCAGCGTCCTCCGTCGACGCGGCCATCCCACCGCCAGACGTCGGAGTCACGGCCGTATTGCTGCTGCGCGCCGAGGACGGGCGCTGCAATCGCGAGGGCGATCACCGCCCCTAAAGTCGTCCTATTCATCTTCTCTCCGGGTGGTTGAGCCGTTGCTGATGATTATCTCGCCACTGAAGGTTTGCGCGGTGACTCTCGCCCTGCCGTCACCGATCGTGAATTCCATGTGGCCTTCTCTGCGTTTGGTGCCGGGCTGAAGAGTGATCGGGAAATCGGTGTCGATGCTTCCGCTAAAGGTTTCGACACTGAATTGCGCGCCGGCGTTGCGTGGGATGTTGAGCTTCAAAGTCCCCGAGTGCGATTCGAACCCATATCTGCCCGACGGCTCGATCGTGCCCGTATAGTCGAGGTTGCCACTCACAGTTTCGGTGCGGACATCCCTCGATTGAATTCCGACCAGCCTGATGTCGCCGCTCACCGAGCTCGCCTGGACGTTCCCCGAGACATTCTCGGCGCGCAGGTCACCGCTCACCGTTTCAGCGTGGAGGTTTCCATTCACCTGCGCCGCGTGCGCCGAGCCGGAGACCGATTCGACACTCACCGCGCGAATGCCGTCAGAGACATCGACATCACCACTGACGCTGGACGCTTCGATCTCGCCCTGAGAGCCTTTGGCCGTGACATCGCCTGAGACCGCTTCCAGGATCAGGTGCGATCCGCGGGGCACGCTCACGTCGAAGCGTGCTTCGCCAACGTTGCGGTGCCTATAGTGACCGTTGCCTTCGTCGTCGACACTGAGCGTGACGCGCGAGGAGTTGGCGCTGAAGCGGAGAAGTCCGCTCTCGATCGACGCCGAGATTTTGACATTGGCCTGATCCCAGCCCGTAACGCGGATCCTTCCCGAGATCAGCGAGAGGTCAACCGCTCCGCCCCGATCGAGGCGCACAGTCGTGTCCAGCTGGGTGAACGCGCGTTCGTCCTGCGCTCTGGCAAGAACTGGAGCCGCCGCCATCCCCACCGTGACGATCAGGCACGTGAGCTTCATTTCGTTTTTCATTTTCAAGTGCTTGCCGGCAGAAAGGCCGCCGTCCGTAGGAGCTCGACCTTTTTGTCGAGCGCATGTGTCAGCTGGTCGCTCAGAAGTCGGCTGCGCGGATCCTTGGCCAGCGCCGTCTTACTCTGCTCGATCGCAGCATCGATTATCTGAAGATTCCTTTCAATGATCGCGACAGTCGAAGAATCGAGCTGTGTCTTTCTTTGCGTCACGATCTTCTGGAGCATGTCGATCTCTCTGCCGTAGACAGCGTCAGACTGCTCCTGCTGGACGGCGAGACGCGCGCCCGCTCTGTTCTGCCCCGCTGCCGCATCGCTCGCAGCCATCCGAGAACCCGTCGGAGGTCGCCGCGAGCCCGCTCCGCCGCCATCTGCCGGAGTTGGCGCTTGCTCTGTAGAAATCTGAGGCGCTCCAGTGTCTGAACCCGACTTCGATGGGATCGGACTGCCTTGAGTGGCCAAAGTGGCGACCTGTTCCTTCCCGCCCTGCAACGATCGTGCGGTAAGCATGTAGGTAATGCCAGCAGTGCTCACAATAAGCGCAGCTGCCGCCACACCCATCCACGCCGGCACGAAGCGTCTCTGAACCTCCGGACGCTCGGCCAGCGGAATCACGGGTGCCGCGATACGGGCCTCGATTCCCTGCCACAGATCGCGAGACGGAATCAGGTCGGGCAGCGCCCCTGCGTTCTTCCGAATTGTCTCGAGATCCCTTACCAGACTGGCGCAACGCACGCACTCACTCAGGTGCTTCTGCACCGCCGCGCGAAGAGGCTCGTCCAGCGTTCCCTCGAGATAGTCGGGGAGCGCCGCGTCGAATTCTTCGCAGGTCATGTTGGAGTTCGTCATCGTTCCAGTGCCTCTCTCAAAAGAAGTCGTGCGCGATGCAGCTGCGCCTTACTTCCGCCCGAGGTGATGCCCATCATCCCCGCTATCTCCTCGTGCTTGTACCCTTCCACATCATGGAGCACGAATATTCGCCGCGCTCCCTCCGGCAGCTTCGAAATTGCGTCTTGCAAGTCCATTCTTTCAATGTGGAGCGGCGCTCGCGCCATCTCGTCCCGCCGATCGTCCTCCACATCACTTTGCTCTGTCCTCGACGCCCGCTTGCCCTCGGTTTTCCTTGCATTCAGTACAACGTTCACCGCCAGTCGGTGCAGCCAGGTCGAGAAAGCGCTTTCGCCCCTGAACTGCGGGAGCTTTTCCCAGGTCCTCACGAACACGTCCTGAGTCAGCTCCTCTCCCATCACCCTGCTACCGGACATCCGCGCACAGATCGAAAAGACCCTGTTCGCATGAATCCGGTACAGCCGCTCGAAGGCCTGACGATCCCCGGCTGCAGCCAGCGCCACGTCCGCTGAATCACCCATTGGTACGCGTACCGCGTTGGAGACCGCCGCCATTCGATCGTCGCCCGGACTTTGTTGCGTGATTGGATAGCTTGGACGGCTCAAAGGTTTGAATACGCGTCAATAGGTTGATCCTGAGACTGCACATATGACAGGCAGCGGCGGACAATGGTTTGAACCCGTTTCGGTGGGGCTTCGGCCGCCCTATCGAGGTCGGGCGATCGTTCAGACACCGTCTGGCCCCAGTCCCAGCGCGGCGGCGAGGTCCTTGCTACCCCGGTCCAACCCGGC